>CAXQUZ010000001.1:0-14149 GCA_964226865.1 Myxococcota bacterium
TGCTGCATCAGGCGCACCACCTGGCAGGAGTAGCCGAACTCGTTGTCGTACCAGACATAGACCGTGGCGGTGGTGCCCCGGACGATGGTGGCGAAGACGTCCACGACGCCGGCGTGGCTGGCCCCGACGAGGTCGCTGCTGACGATCTCGGGGCTGGTGGTGACGTCGATCTGGCGGGCCAGGGGAGAGTCGAGGGCCACGTTGCGGAAGTGGGTGTTGAGCGCCTCGGTGGTGGTCTCGTGGCCGAGCTGGAGGTTGAGGATGGCCAGCGACACGTTGGGCGTGGGCACCCGGATGGCGCTGCCGGTCAGCTTGCCGGCGAGCTGGGGCAGGGCCAGGGCCGCCGCCTTGGCCGCGCCGGTCGAGGTGATGACCATGTTCAGGGGCGCGCCCCGGCCCCGGCGGTCCTTCTTGTGGAAGTTGTCGATGAGGTTCTGGTCGTTGGTGTAGGCGTGGACCGTCTCGACGTGGCCGTGCACGATGCCGAAGCGCGCGTCGAGGCTCTGGAGCACGGGCACGATGGCATTGGTGGTGCAGGAGGCGGCCGAGACGATGGTCTCGTCACCCGTGAGAACACCGTGGTTGACGCCATAGACGATGTTCGGCACACCCTTGCCCGGGGCGGTGAGCACCACCCGGGCGGCGCCGGGGGAGCGCAGGTGCAGCCCGAGGCCCTCCGCGTCCCGCCACTTGCCCGTGTTGTCGATGACGAGGGCATCCTGGATGCCGTGGGCCGCATAGTCGGCGGACTCCGGACCGGCGGCGTAGATGACCTGGATGACGTTGCCGTTGACGATGAGCAGGTCGCGCTCGGTGTCGACGTCGACCGTGCCCTCGAAGGGGCCGTGCACGCTGTCGCGCTGGAAGAGGCTGGCCCGGCGGGCGAGGTCGGCCTTGTTGCCGGGGCGCAGCACGATGGCCCGCAGCCGGTACTTGTCGCCGCCGCCGGTCTTGCCGACGAGGATGCGGGCGATGAGCCGGCCGATGCGGCCGAAGCCGTAGAGCACGACGTCCTGGGGCGCCGCCGGCAGGGGCGCCGAGTCGCGACCGACCGCGGCCAGGGCCGCCTCGATGGCCCCGAGCTCCGGGGCGCCGTCGGCCCCGGTGTGGCGGCGGAGCAGCTTGCCCAGGTCGACCCGTGCCCGGCCGAGCTCCATGCCGTTCATGCGCTGGAGCAGGTCGTGCACGGCCTGGAGGTCGATGGCGGCCTCGGCCTTGCGCTGGGCCTCGGCGTGGATCTGGAGGATGGTCGTCGGGGTCTTGCGCACGAGGGAGGTGCCGAAGAGCTCACAGACCACCGCCTGCTCGCGGTAGAGCGCCCCGGTGAGGGGCACGATGGCCTCGGCGAGGGCTTCGTGGCGCTGCCAGGTCTCGAGGGTGGTGCGGGCGAGGTCGGTGGTCATGGCACATCCCGGGAGCAGAGGGGGTGGGCCGGTGGATATGGCGGGGCGGGGGCCCGGTCTGTGCCGGCACCGTGACGCTGGGCCGACGGGGCCGCTCAGGCGCCGAAGGCCGCCCGGGCCGCCGCGGCCACGTCCGGGTGGGCGTCCCAGGCCGCCTCGGTGCCGAGCCAGACCGGCGCCCGGCCGTCGTCGATGAGCCGGATGACCGCCTCCTCCCGGTGGAGGCTGGAGGGGGCCTGGTCGTAGACGTGGAGCAGGGCCCGGTCCCAGGACTCGCCGGGCCAAGCCTCGTGGAGCCGCAGCAGCACGCCGCACTGGTCGTGGCGGGCCTCGGCCGCGAGCGCCAGCCCCAGCGCCCCCTGGATGCGGGCGGCGTCGCCGGGCTGGAGGTTCGCCACCATCCAGCGCAGGGCGTCGGGGTGGCCGAGGGTGCCGGCGAGGGCCAGGGCCCGCAGCAGGGGATCGCGCACCCCGGCATAGAGGCGGCTGAGCTGGCGGCGCACCCGGGGGCAGGGGTGGGTGTCGAGGGCCAACATCAGCGGCGAGACGGCGACGGGGGGCTGGCGGCAGAGGCGGGCCAGGGCCCGGGCCAGCGCGGCGTCGTCCATGGGCAGGGGCGCCCCCCGGGCGTGGGCGTCGGCGCAGGCCAGCACCCGCGCCCAGAGGCTCTGGTGTTCGGCGGGGCCCAGGGGGGCGGGCGGGGTGGGGCCCGGGTCGGGGCCCAAGGCGCCCCCGTCCGGATCGGCGGGGTCGTCGGCCCAGGCCTCCGCGACCGCGCGCAGGGCCGGGGTGGCGGCCTCCGCGAGCACGGCGGCCACGGTCGCCGCCCCGAGCTGGTCCTCGGCGTCCATCATCCAGGTGCCCATGCCGAGCCGGTGGCGGTCGTCGCCAGCGAGCAGGGCCGTGCCGACCGCCTCGCCCACCATGCGCAGGCCGGCGACCACGTGGAGCGCGATGAGCTCCCGGGCGCCCGGCACGGTCTCGCTGGGGTCCGGGGAGTGGGAGAGCACGGCGCGGAGGGCCGGGGTGGCACCGGGGTGGCCCATGCGGGCGATGCACAGGGCGAGGCCGGCGCGCTGGTCCATGTCGGGCAGGGTGGTGGCCTCGGGCAGGGCGGCCAGCAGGGGGCCAGCCCAGGCGCGGGCCCGGCCGGCCGCCACCACGAGCAGCCAGAGCCAGGGCGCCCGGTGGCCCTCGAGGGCCCAGTCGTGGGTCTGGCAGCGGTTGCAGGCGGCGAAGAGCGCGTCTTCATCGGGCACGACGCCGGTCTCGCGCAGGTGGAGCAGCGCCCGTCCCAGGCCCCGGTCGAGGGCCACCCGGAACTGGGTCGGGGTCAGCGTTGCCCAGGGAACCATCGCCGCTCCTGCCCCGTCCCGCGCCAGGCCGGTCTCTGCGGGGCCCGCCCCCCGTAGCCCGGAGCGCGGCCTCGCGTAGACTGGCCGGGCCCCCCGCCCGAGCGCCCGCCATGCCCCGCCCCGCGTCCCCCGCCCCCGTCCCCGAGCACCGCCCCGGCGAGCCGCTGCGGGCCCGTGCACCGGCCCCGATCTTCCTGATTCGCATCCTCGTGAACATTCTCTGGATCGCCGTTCTCGCATGCATCAGCGCGGTCCTGCTCCCCCTCAGCCTCGCCGGCCGCGCCCGCTGGGGCCACCCGCCCCACCTGCCGCGCCTCGGCCGCGTCCGCCAGCGCATCGTCCAGGCGGTGACGGCCCGGCCCCCGGCCCCGGGGCTGCCGCTGCTGAACCGGGCCTGGGTGATCCTGCGTGCGGTCGAGAAGCTGGTCGCGTCCCCCCTCCTCAGCCTCGCCTGGTACACCGACGAGCTGCTCTTCGGTGCCGCCCTCGACGCCGTGCCCGTCCGGGCCCCCGTCTTCCTGCTCAGCGCGGCCCGCAGCGGCAGCACCCAGCTCGGCCACACCATCGAGGAAGACCCGACGGTGGTCGCGCCCGTCGTCCTCCAGATCATGTTCCCCTACCTCTGGCTCTGGCACCTCGTCGTGCCCACCCTGGGCCGCCTCGTGACCCCCGACGGGCTCTCCCGGGCCCTCGACCGGGCCCTGCCCCTCGAGATGCGCGAGCGCCACGAGGGCCACCCCCTGCGCACCGACACCTTCGAGGTGCTGTGGATGACCCACGGCACCATGCTCAGCGCCATCTTCCTCGGCCCGGCCGCCATGCGCGAGGCCATCGGCGTCGTCGGCACGGCCCACCACGACGCCCAGGCCTGGGAGCAGGACTTCGTCGACTTCCTCGACCGCGTCTGCCGCAAGGCCCTGCACTTCCACGGCCCCCTGCCCGACGGCCGCCCGCCCCGCCTCTTCGCCAAGGGCCACTTCCTGGCCGCCCGCCACGCCGTCGCCGCCCGCTTCCCCGACGCCCACTTCCTCACCGTGCTGCGCGACCCGGTGCGGCGCCTCGAGAGCATGGTCAACCACCTCCACGGCAACCCGGTCGAAGAGCCCCTGGGCGCGCCCTCCTGGGCCTGGATCACGGCCTACCTCTGCGAGAGCGAGGTGGCCTACTGCGCGGTCGAGCAGGCCTGGGCCACGACCCCGACGGCCACCCGCATCACGGTGCTGCGCTTCACCGACTTCGTCGCCGACCTCCCGGGCACCATGGGCGCCATCCACCGGGCCTGCTTCGGGCGCACGACCCTGCCCGACCACGTCCCCCAGGCCCACGTGCCCCGGAAGCGCAGCGGCTACACCGTGCACCGGCGCCTCGACGAGCTCGGGGTGGACGTGCCAGCCCTCGCCGCGCGCCTCGCCGGCTACCGGGCCTGGGTCGCGGGCCCCCAGCCGGTGGCCACCCCGGGGGGCAGCGCGCCGTCCCAGGCCGACAGCAGCGCCGCCCGCACGGACGCCACGGGGCCCGGGTCCCAGCCCGGCAGCACGGTCACCAGCCCCACATGACCGCTGTCGGGGCGGTAGCGGCCCCGGAGGTGGAGATCGAGGCCGAGCATCGTGCGCCCCCCGTCGAGCGCGGCGTGCACGAGGCCCCCGACAAAGCGCCCGTCCGGGGCCCGCAGCGCACCGAAGCCGCCCTCCCACGACAGCGCCGGGGTCCAGGCCGCCGGGCCCGCCTCGGCCCACCAGCGCAGCAGCCCCCGGCCGAGCACGGCGGTGGGGAGCGCCGGCGGCACGGGCAGGGCGAGGTAGACATTGCCCGGGGGCGCGGGCCAGGCGGCCTCGGCGGTGGCGGGGGCCCGGGTCTCGCCGGTGGCCAGCACGGCCGGGGCCGCGAGGGCGGCGGCGTCGCGCAGCATCGAGTCGGTGCTCGCCGTGGCCAGGACGGGCAGGCCCCGCCACTGGCCCACCGCACGGTAGGGGTGGCCCCGGAGGGTGCAGGCGCCGGGCCCGGCGGGGCTCACGGGGCGGCAGGCAGGGCCGCGGTGGCCGCGCGGGCGGACCGGGAGCAGCGGCGCCCCGCGGTCGCCGGCGGCGGGGACGGCTCGTCGAGGACGGCATCCAAGACAGCGTCGAGGACGGCATCTTCGTGCTGCGGCAGCGCCAGCCAGCCGATCCGCGCCCGGCGCCGCAGGCTCAGCTCGGTGCCCCCCGGGCCCGCCCGGACGGTGATGCTCACCCAGGTCTCGTCGAGCGCCGGGATCTCGAGCCAGTGGGCCCGCAGGGAGCCGACCAGGGTGCCCCCCTCGGGGTCGTCCACGATCCAGTGGACCCGCCCCTGGCCGGCGACGGCGGCCCGGGCCCGGGCGAGCACCTGGGCGGGCGGCGCGGCCACCACGGCCCGGCGGGTGGCGCCCTCTTCCAAGAGCGCGCGGTCGAGGGGCGCGGTGCCGCTGCGGGTGAGGTGGAGGGCCTGGCCCAGCACGACCACGAGCCCCGCGAGCAGCCCGGCCCCGACGAAGGAGCCCAGGGTCGGGAGCACGGTGGCCAGGGGCTCGGCGTAGAAGGCGGGGTGGACGAGGGCGATGCAGCCCGCCACCACGCCACAACACAGGGCGGTGACCGCAGCGACGGTCTTCCAGGCATTGCCGAGCGTCATCGTGGCCTCCAGGCAGCCGCGGGGCGCCCCGAGTCTACGCGAGGGCGGGCCCCCGACCCAAGGGCCACGACGGCGCCGGGCCCCCGCAGGATCCCGCCGCGGAGCGCCCCCGCACCGGCCCCAGCGCGCCCGCATCGGGCCCCCGGCGACGCGGGCAGATTGCGCTCAAGACCGGGCCACCGGGGATCGATGGGGGGCCACACTCCCCGCCCCGACGGGCGGTCCGCCCCACGGCCGCGTCCCCCCAGGAAGCGCCCCCCCTGTCTCCCACCCCGGCTCCCACCGGAGGGTCCATGCACAGACTCCTGCCCCTGTCCACTGTGTTGCTCCTCGCCTGTGAACCCAAGAACGAGGACTTCGTCGTGGTGGAGCCAGCCGACCTGGCCACCCTCCAGAACCAGATCGACGCCCTGGTCGAGCAGAACGCCGCGCTGGAGGCCGAGCTGGCCGCCCTCGAGGCGAGCCAGAGCGTCTACCTGGTCGCCGCCGACCTCGACCACCTCGCCTCGCGGGAGTGGGTCCAGGAGCAGGACTTCGCCACGGCCAACAGCGTCGAGGCGAACCGCTCGGCCATCGACGCCATCGAGCTCGACTACGTCAGCTCGGTCGCCCTCGACGGCTACGCCACCCAGACCTGGGTCCACTCCCAGGACTACGCCTCCGAGAGCTGGGTCGAGGGCCACGAGTACGCCAGCGAGAGCTGGGTCGTGGCCCAGGGCTACGGCGCCGCCACCGAGGTGGCCGCCAACACCGCCCAGGCCGCCGCCAACGCCACCGAGCTGGTCGCCCAGGCCGCGACGCTGGCGACCCACACGGCCAGCATCGCGACCAACGCCGCCGACATCGCGGTCAACGCCACCGACATCGCGACCAACACGGCCGACATCTCCGACAACAAGTCCGAGATCACGACCAACGCCCTCGACATCGCCGACAACACGGTCGACATCGCGAACACCTCGACCGACATCGTCAACAACACCCTCGAGAGCACCCGCAACACCGCGTCCATCGCGGCCATCGAGGCCGACATCACGGCCGGTCTCGCCGACCTGGCCGTCATCTCGGCCGACTACGTGGTCTCGGCCGACCTGGCCCCCTACGCCACCGAGGCCTGGGTCAACGCCAAGGGCTACTCGACGGTGCCCGGGGTGCCCGACCTCGGCGACTACATCTCGGTCGACACGGTCACCGACGCGGTCGTCTTCAGCGGCGCCAACGTCTTCGTCCAGTCCGGCAGCGGCACGACGGACGACGGCGGCACCCTGCGCGGCCTGGGCAACCTGTTCATCGGCTACGACAACATCTCGACCCGCAGCTCGCCCCTCCACACGGGCAGCCACAACCTCGTCATCGGCGACGCCCACTCCTTCAGCGGCTACGCGAGCATCATCGCCGGCTACGGCACCGATGCCCACGGCGCCTATGCCTCGGTCCTCGGCGGCAAGTCCAACGAGGCCTCGGGCGACCACTCGGTGGTCGTGGGCGGCATGGACAACACGGCCAGCGGCGACCGGTCGGCCGTGCTCGGCGGCATCAACAACATCGCCTCGGGCATCGTGGCCACGGTCTCTGGCGGCTACGACAGCGAGGCCTCCGGGCTCCAGAGCGCGGTCGCCGGTGGCCGCAGCGCCGACGCCATCGGCGAGGCCACGGTCGTGGTCGGCGGCGTGGGCGGCGTGGCCGACGGCAACTACAGCACGGTCGCCGGTGGCCTGAACAGCCTCGCGACGGGCACCTGGTCCTTCGTGGGCGGCGGCGACGGCAACGAGGCCAGCGCGGCCTACAGCATCGCCGTCGGCGGCGAAGACAACCTGGCCAGCGGCCAGTGGTCCACGGTCATCGGCGGCAGCAGCCAGACCGCCTCCGTCGACCACAGCATCGTGCCCTGACCGATGGCCCCGTCTCTCTCCACGCTCCTGCCCGCCGGACTGCTGCTCGCGGCATCCGGCGCGGCCCTCGCCGCCCCCGAGTCCGAGGTGCCCGCCTCTCCCGATCCCACCGGCTTCGTCCACCTGTCGGCCCAGGGCGGCATGGTCCTGCCCCTCGTGCCCTGGGACCTCGGCCAGGACCACCGGGCCCTCGGTGTCGTCCCGGACGTCGGCGCCGGAGCGATGGCGGGCGGGGCCGTCGGCTACCACTTCACCCGCCGGCTCAGCGCCGAGCTCGAGGTTTTCGCGACCTCCATCTCGACCAATGTGCAGACCGATGCCACGGCGCTCAGCTACGGCGCCACGGCCTCCTACGCCTTCACCGACGGGCCCGTGTCGCCCTATGCCATCGCCGGCGGCGGCGTCTACCACGCCCCGGACGGGCTCCTCGCCACCGACCTCGACCCCGTGCTGCGGGTCGGCGCCGGGGTGCAGGCCCTCTTTCCCGAGCGGGTCGGGGTGCGGGTGGACGTGCGCTACGCCGCCACCGACGGCTTCGAGGCCTTCGGGGCGCCCAATGTCGAGCTGCGGGTGGCCGCCGACCTCTTCCTCGACACCCGCCACCGCCACCACAGCTGCGGGCCCGACTTCGACGGAGACGGCCTGCTCGACGCCAACGACGCCTGCTACGACCAGCCCGGTCCAGCGGCGATGCACGGCTGCCCCGACAGCGACCGGGACGGCATCGACGACACGGCGGACGCCTGCCCGCTGGACGCCGGCCCCCTCGAGGACGAGGGCTGCCCGGATCCGGACGGCGACTGGGTGGCCGACCACAAGGACTGGTGCCCCGACCGGCCCGGACTCGCCGAGCTGGGCGGCTGCCCCGAGGTGAGCGAGGCCGAGATGCTCACGGCGCTGCAGGACGTGCCCTTCCACTTCAGCAGCGCGGCCCTCACCCCCGAGGCCAAGGAGAACCTGGCCCTGGCGGCGAGCTTCCTCCGCGAGAACCCGCTGGTGCGGGTGCGGGTCGAGGGCCACACCGACAACCTGGGCGACCCTGCGGTCAACCAGACGGTCTCGGAGCTCCGCGCCGCCGCCGTGGTCAACCAGCTCGTGATGCTCGGGGTCTCCCGCGAGCGCCTCGAGCCCACGGGCCTCGCCGACAGCCAGCCGGTCGCCGAGAACGACCGCCGGGAGGGCCGGGCCCAGAACCGGCGCGCCGCCCTCGTGGGCACGGTCAGCAAGCCCCCGACGGACGTGCGGGTGGGGCGCCGCTGAGCCCCGCCGCCGGGGCCCCCGCCGGGCCGGGCGCCGACAGCGACCCCACCCAGTCCCAGTAGCGGGCCCAGGTGGGGTCGCCCGCTTCAGGGCCCGGCCCCGCCTCTGGGCCCCAGGCATGGACGTCGGCGCGGACCCGCCGCAGGAAGGAGGCCCGGGCCCGCCGGCGCAGCAGCCGCTGGCCCACCGTGCCGAGGGCCCCCGGCCAGCGGGCCTCGACGGCGAGGGTCACCCGGCAGTGGCCCGGCGCCGTGGGGGTCGGCAGCACCCGGTGGCGGGTGCGCAGGCCGCCCGGCAGTCGCACCTCGGTGAGCTGGTAGCCGAGGCCGTGGCAGGTGCGCTCGGCGCGCACGGGCAGCGCCGGGCCGCTGCCGCCCGGCACGAGGGCGCGCCCGACCCGGAGGGCCTGGGAGCAGCGGTGGGCCGAGCTCGAGAAGGCCCGCTCGACCTCGATCCCCGTGAAGCCCGCGACCGCCGCCGAGCCCCCGGGGCGGGCCACGGCCCGGAGCACCTGGGCCGGGTGGCCCGGGCCGCTGAGCGCATCGAAGACCGGGGCGCTCCAGCCCGGCCGGCTCAGCGTCGGCAGGGCGAAGGCCGGGGGGCCACCGCCCGGGGCAAACCACACCATCGCGACCCCGTCGACCACCCGCAGGGGCACCGCAACGCCATCCAAGACGGCCTCGACCACGCCATTGTCGACGGAGAAGACCACCACACCGTGGCAGAAGGGCAGGGCCAGGGCGGGGGCCCGGGAGAGCCCCGCGGCCAGGGCGGCGGCCGTGCAGGCGCAGTCCCAGCTGGCCGGGGGCGGGGCCGGGCGCGGGGCCCGGGACGGGGCGGGGGACAGGGGGCCTCCGGGGCCGAAGAGAGAACATGTTCTACCTTCAGCGCCGCCCGGGCACACCCCCCAGACGAGAACTTGTTCTCGCCCCCACCCCGCGGGAGCCGGCCCCGGGGCCGACCGGGCTCGGCCACAACATCCCCGCAACCATTGTGAGATGCGGAACAGTGCGGACGCCCCGGCGGGGCTGCGGCGATACGGGAGCGTCCCCCCCGGAGGTTCCCGATGAAGCGTTTCCTGCGCGCCCTGATCACACCCGCCACCACCGCCACCTTTCTCGTCGTGGGCGTCACGGGCGTCATGATGTTCTTCCACTGGGGCGAGCGCGCCGTGAAGGGCATGCACGAGTGGTTCGGCGTGGTCATGACCGTGGCCAGCCTGCTCCACCTCTGGCGCAACTGGCGCTCGCTCACGGCCTACCTGCGCAAGGGCCCCCAGCTCCAGATCGCCCTCGGGGTGGCCGTCGTGGGAGTGGCGGGCTTCCTCGTGGGCTCGCTGGCCGGGGGCGCCCAGGGCCCGAGCGGCATGCGGGCCGTGATGGGCGCCGTCGAGCGGGCCCCCTTGGCCGAGCTGGCCCCCGTGCTCGAGACCACGCCCGAGGCCCTCGTGGGCCAGCTCGAGGCGGCCGGCTTCACGGGGGTCGCCCCCAGCGCCTCGCCCCACGACATCGGCGAGGCCAGCGGTCGCAGCGGCCGCGAGGTGATGGACGCCCTGGCCCCCGCCGCCCCCTGAGCCCTGGAGGCCCCGTGCCCCTGCCCCTCTCTCCGGCCGGCCCCGGGTCGGCCGGCCCCCCGCCCCTGGCCCGGCTGCTCGGCGCGCGCCTCGCCAACCACGGGCCGGGCTTCGCGACGGTGGCCCTCGACCTCGGCCCGTCCCTGTGCAGCCCCGACGGGGCCACGGCCCGCGGGGTCTACGCGGCCCTGGCCGAGCTCGCGATGGACGCCGCCGTGGCCGGGTGGGCCCCCCGCGGCCCGCCGCTGCGGCTGGTCTCGCTCTCGCTGGTCGAGCGGGCGCCGACGGGGGTGCGGTGGATGGAGGCCTTCGCCCGGGTCGCGGAGGCGCCCGGGGCCGATCCGGCGGCGGGCTGCACGGTGGAGGTCTCGGTGCGGCGCAGCGACGGCACCTTCGCCGAGGTCCGCGGTCGCTACCAGCCGGCGGGCGCCGGAGGGTGCGCGTCGGCGCCGGCGGGCTAGCAGCGAGCGCGGCCCCGGCCGCCCCGCCCCACCGCTCCTGGATCGCCCATGCCCGGCCCCGCTGCCCCCGCCGCCAGCGCGCTGGGCCGCCCCTCGGCCGGTGCCGGGGTCGCGGCCGTCGCCCTGCTCGCCGTGGCCGCGACCGCGCTCCACTTTCTCCGCGACCGGCGGCTGCCCCGCGACCCGGGCCTCTACTGGGCCGAGCTGCCGCCGGTGGACGCCGCCCTCGACGCCGGTGACCCGGCGGCGGCCATGGCGGCCCTCGCCCGCCCGGGGGGCTGGCTGGTGGTGGGGGTGGCCCTGGCCGCCCGGCTCGTCCCGGGGCCCGTGCTCTTCGAGGCCCTGTCGGTGGCGGCCATCGGCGCGGTGGTCGCCAGCGCCGGCGCCCTCGGGGGCCAGGTGGGGGGCCGCCGGGGCGCCTGGACGGGGGCCCTCGTGGCGGCGGGCATGCCGCTGGTGGTGGTGATCGGCCGGCTGCCCTGGATCCACCTCTACGAGGCGGCCCTGCTCGGCCCCCTGCTGGCCCTGCTCGCCCGGGACGGGGGCCGGGGCGCGCCCCACCGGGTGGCCGCGGCGGCGCTGCTCGGCCTCGCCCTGGCCAGCCTGCGCCACTCGGGTCTGGTCTGGCTCGTCTGCTGCCTGCCGCTGCTGCGGGGCCGGGGCTGGGGGCTGCTCGTGCCCTGGGGCCTCGGCGCCCTGCCCACGGCCGCGGCCCTGCCGGCCTACCTCGGGGCCAAGGCGGCGGCGCGGGCCGGCTACGCGGCGCGGCTGCCCGGGCTGCTGCCCCAGCTCGCGAGCCTCGTGGGTGCTGGGCCCGGCCTCGCCGCCGTCCTGGGCCTGGTCGGCCGCGCCCGGGCGCGCCGCTCCCCGGCCGGGGCAGGCGCCGGGGCCCCGGGCGACCGCCTCGACGCGGTGGCCGGGCTCCTGGCCGCGGCCACCCTGGCGATGTGGGCGCTGTTCCAGGCCGGCCTCGACAACTTCTGCCCCCTGGTCTTCGCGCTGGTGGTGGGGGCCGGCCGGGGGGCGGGCCGGGGGCGGGTGGCCGTGGCCGCCGCGGGCGCCGCCGCGCTCGGGCTCCAGAGTGCCTGGCCCGGGGGCGCCGACCGGCTCGACGACCTGCGCCGCCCCTGGACGGGCCCGGGCCCGGAGGCCGTGCGCGCCCTCATCACCGCGGCCTGCCCGGCGGGCCCCTGCCGCCTCGGCGCCAGCAGCAGCCTCTTCCACCCCCACGGCGAAGAGCCCGGCCGCCTCGAGCTCTGGATGCTGGGCATGGCCGACACCACGCTGACCGACCTGCGCCAGGGCGGACGCGACCTGCTGCGGGCCCGGCCCGACGGGGTGCTCGACTGGGAGTGCCGCCGCACCGGGGCCGCCTGGCGCCAGCGCTTTCCCCAGAGCGACCGCTGGCAGCGCTACGCCGCCCGGCGCCTCGAGATGGGACCGGCCTGGGTCGTGCCCTTCGACGCGGACTGCCAGCTCGTGCTCTGGACCCCGGGCGGGGCGCTCGCGGGCCCGACGCCCGCCGCCGGGGCGCCGCCCCCCGGCCGAGAGCGGGCCCCCGGGCCCCCGGTCAGCGCGCCACCGCCGCCCCCTGGGTCGCCTTGAGCACGCTGGCAACCGCCGCGTTGAGCTCGCGGGCGCTGACGGGCTTGAACAGCGGCGGCCGGGGCAGCGAGCCCGCAAAGGCCTGCAGCTCGCCCGAGAGCGCGCCCCCCGTGCAGAGCAGCACCCGCCCCGCCAGCGCGGGCCAGCGCTCGAGAATGGCCTCGTAGAGGTCTTTCCCGGTGCCGTCCGGCATCATGAGATCGGTGATCAGCACGTCGTAGTCGCTCGACTCCTCGAGCAGGGCCAGCGCCGCGGCCACCGAGTCGACGGCGGTGGTCTCGCAGGACCGGAGCATGCGCCCGAAGACCTGGGCCAGCTCGAGCTCGTCGTCGACGATGAGCACCCGGGCCTCGACCGGGCGCTCGCGGCGGGCCTGCGGGACCGCGGGGGCGGTCGCCACGGGCAGCTCGATGGTGAAGGTGGTGCCCTGCCCCACCGCGCTCTGGACGCCGAGGGTGCCGCCGGCCTCCTCGACGAGCCCCCGGCAGATGGCCAGCCCGAGGCCCGTGCCCCGCTCGCGGGACTTGGTCGTGAAGAAGGGATCGAAGATGCGCTCGCAGAGGTGGGCGGGGATGCCGCTGCCCGTGTCGGCGACCGTGATCCGCACCCAGCCGCGCTCCTGGCGCACGGCGTCGATGCGCACGTGGTTGGTGGCCACCCGGCCCGGGGCGATGGCGTGGGCGGCGTTGGTCACGAGGTTGGTGAGCACCTGGCCCAGCCGCGGCTCCTCCATGGCCACCTCCCCCACGTCCGCGACCGCGAGGTGGGGCTGGGCCCGGTCGCGCAGCTGGGTGCGGGCCATGCGCAGGGCCCACTCGGCCGCCCGGCGCACGTTCGCGCGCCCCCGGGACGCGGCCGAGGGCAGGGTGAACTCGCGCAGGTCGCGCACCACCCGCGCGATGCGCTCGCAGCCGAGCTGGGCGTCGCGGAGGGCCGGCTGCAGCCGCCCGATGGGCAGGGTGATGGTCGACTCGCCCCGGAGCTCGGCGTCGTCGAGGGACTCGAGCAGCATCTCGAGCTCGCCCATGACGATGGCCAGGGGGTTGTTGACCTCGTGGGCCACGCTGACGGCGAGGCTGCCGAGGGAGGCCACCCGGTCGAGCAGCTCGATCCGCTTCTCCATCTGGCGCTGCTCGGTGATGTCGCGCACCACCATCACCGCGCCCAGCAGCCGCTCGCCGTCGACGACCGGCGCGGTCGTGCCGCTGAGGAAGTGGAGCTGGTCGTCGTGGCCGCGGAGCACCCCGCTCGGGCCGTCGACCGGCGCGCGGGCGTCGAGGGCCCGCTCGACCACGGCCTCGGGATCGGCCTCGCCCTCGACGGAGTGGACCAGCTCGCCGATGGGCCGCCCGGCCGCCGTCCCCGCCGGCACCCCCGTGAGCCGCTCGGCGGCGGGGTTGGCGTAGGAGACGCGCCCGCGCAGGTCGAGTGCCAGCACCCCGTCGGCGATGGAGTGGAGCATGGTGTTGGCCCAGGTCTGCTGGTCGCGGGACTCGCGCTCGAGGCGCCGCCGGTAGAGGGCCAGCTCGATGGCGCTGCGGAGAGCGCCGTCGCTCACGGGCTTGACGATGTAGCCGTCGGGCTCGGCCACCACCGCCCGCTCGACCGTCGCGCTGTCGGAGTGGGCCGTGAGGAAGACCACCGGCAGCTCGTGGCGCTCGCGGATGATCTGGGCGGTGGCCACCCCGTCGATGGGGCCGCGGATGTTGATGTCCATCAGCACGACATCCGGGGGCTGGACCGCCGCCGCCGCCAGCGCCCGCTCGCCCGTGCCGGCCACCCCGGTGACGACGTAGCCCATGTTCTGGAGCGAGAGCTGGATGCCCATCGCGATGATGGTCTCGTCCTCGACGATCAAGACGCGTGCGGGCGCAGGGGGGGTCATGGGGTCTCCAGGAGACCGGCAGGGGCCTCGACAGCGGGACGGGGAGATCGGAAGAGCGTCGTGTAG
>CAXQUZ010000002.1:0-2186 GCA_964226865.1 Myxococcota bacterium
GGCGAAGGAAGAACCGCTCTGTGGATGCGCGAGCGTTCGAGCTGACCCTACATGAGTCATTCCTTCAACTGGGCCTATCGGCGTCCATTCCACAACAGGCCGCCGATGGCGCGAACCATGACTTTGATCTCACCGATGGTCTCACGTCGACAGCAATTGAGGCGAGGGTAGTCGAAGGCGTCAGCAGCTCCGCCCAGCTTCAATCCTGGTGGCAGCGCCAGCAACTTGACAAACTGGACTCCACTCCGCACGCTCGATTCGCCATCCACATCTGGAGCATGGACCGCAAGCGGCGCAAAGAGGCCGAGATTCAGGCGGCATCTCGTGAAATCGCTGCCACACTGGACAATGCCGACCCCGCCGACGCTGCACGATGGGCCGCAAGTGCCGCATCCAGGGCTTTCGACCTCCTCCCACGATTCAGCACTCATGCGGGCTCGATTGTGTGGAGCCCGGTACCCAAGCCGCTCCCCACTAACCTGCCATTCTCCGAACGGTATCGTGGCGGTCTCCTTTGGCAACTCCCCACCACCAAGGCAATGGTCGCAACAGACGTGCACTCGTCCGTCATCGATGCCATCGACGCCAAAGTGGCCAAGGAGTACGCGTTGGACGGTCGACCTCTGGTGATAGCCCTTGCGTGTACACACTGGGCGGGCGCCGACTCATTCACGATGTTCAAGTCGCTCTATGGCACCCAGCAGCACCACTTCGAAGTGACTAAGAACCATGACCTGAAGTTCGCGGGATACAGCCGCAAGCCGGACGGTGTTTGGAGCGAGCGGCCAGAGCCAGAAGAGAAGGAGAAGAACTCGAGCTGCGAGGACACCAAGCAGGAGTCTGAGCATCCTCAGAGGCCCAATCCGAGTGAGTCAGCCGCAGCGGTAGTCTTAGTCGACAAGTTCAAGCTGTGGAACCCTTGGGACGCCCGCTGGACTGTCTACTTCAATCCGCTCTGGCCAGGCACCATGCCCGCCTGGCTCCAGAGGCTTCCTCATTGGCGAGCTCGGGGGGGCGACGCGCCGGAGTTTGTTCAGAGAGTGGCGCTCTCGGACCTGCTTCGGCCGTCGATCTGACAAGGCACCAGGACCGCCTCCCGAATCGAGGAGAGCCGAGGGCATTTCGCCCAACGCCAAGGCATAGACGACGGCCCGGAGCGAAGCGCAGGGCTGGCGTTTATGCCCAGTTATGCGACGTTCTGCCGTCCCGCAGGACGGCCATCCCCTCAAGTCAACAACCATTGGTCGACAGTCCCACGGAGCAGAGCAGCCGCCCGTTGGGCACATCGTTGAAGCCGAACCAAGATGGAGGGGCCTTGCCGCCCACCGCCACTTGATCTTTCATCATCGTGAGCTATGATCAGGGTGAGAGGACTGAATGCTGGACCAAGAGCCACTCGGCCCGGTGGAGGCCCGTCAGCTGATTCGTCGCATCCTTCGGAATCCCGAAGGGCGCGTCATGTTCAGCAGGCACGCCAAAGTCGAACGCATGGTCGAGCGCGGCATTTCCGAGGCGGACATCTTCGCATGCCTGGCGAGAGGGCACTGCGGCTCGAACATCTCATTCGAGCGCGGCACTTGGCGCTACCCGATCGAGACCCCCAGTCTCGCAGTCGTGGTTGCCTTCGACACAGAGACTCTGGCAATCGTCATCACAGCCTGGAGGAAGCGATGAAGTGCATCGAGTGCGGCTCCCAAACCGTCAGCGAAACCGCCTCCCGCGAGCTCCGCGCAGACCTGCCCTACAAGGTCATTCTCCACGAGGCCCCTCGGGAGGTCTGCCCGAACTGCGGCGAGACCTACGACGGCATCCAGGCTCCCGCCGAGACCTTCCTCGGCCTCGCACAGTGGATTGCGAGGCGCCCCGGCCGGCTACACGGCTCAGAGGTCCGCTTCATCCGGAACGCACTGGCATGGACGCAGGAGCAGCTCGGCCGGAAGCTCGGCGTCGCCCCGGAGACCATCTCGCGGTGGGAGACTTCAAAGAAGCCGGTCGGCTACCAGTCGGAGCTTGCCCTCAGGTTCCTCGTGCTCGCAGGCAGCAAGGTCGCCGACCAGTTGGACAGCACGCAGGACCTTCCGGGCCAGGTCGAAATCGGACCCGGAGACCAAGTATGGGCCGCTGGATAGGACCGCCGCAGGCAGAATGTCGCATAACGCCCAGGCATAGACGACGGCCCGGAGCGA
>CAXQUZ010000003.1:0-8595 GCA_964226865.1 Myxococcota bacterium
CGCCCGGATGGCCGCCGCCTACCACCCCGACGGGGGCCCCTGGCAGCGCAGCCACATGCCGCGCACGGTCATGGTCTTCGTCAACGACGAGCCCGGTCTGGACGCCGCCGGCCAGCGGGCCGCCGCCCAGGCCGAGGCCCACAAGGCCCTGGGCGCCTACTGGACGGCCCTCGAGGGCACCCTCGACCCGGCGAAGGTCGAGCGCGCCGTCGACAACGCCGTGATCGGCAACGTCGACGACGTGGCCGCCCAGGTGGCCGAGCGCTTCCACCCCGACGACACGCTGATGCTCTGGTTCGACTTCTTCAACCACGACAGCGCGCGCGTGATGCGCAACATGAGCGCCTTCTGGGAGAAGGTCCGGCCCCGGGTGGCGGCCCTCCAGGGCGGCTGAGCGCCCCGGCGGCGCCCCTCAGCCCGCCTGGGCCTTGAGCTCGTCGAGGGCCTTCGAGACCCGCTCGGCCAGCTCGGGCAGCCGCGCCAGCTCGCCCTCCCGGGCCGCCATCTCGAGCTCGCGGGCCGTGGCCTCGACCCGAGAGGCGCCGATGGAGGCGGCCGCGCCCTTCATGCTGTGGGCGTTCTTGCGCACCCCTTCAGCGTCGTTGGCGGCCATCGAGCTGCGGATGCCGGCGATCTGGTTGGGCGCGTCGCCCACGAACATGTCGAGCAGCTGCTTGGGGAGCTCGGCGCCCCCGACCGTCGCGAGCTCGCCCTGGATCTCGGGATCGAGCACGGGCAGGCCCGCATGGGGATCGACTGTCGGCACTGGGGCGGGCGCCGGCGCGGGGGCCGGAGGAGGGTTGCCGTTGGTGAACAGGCGACGGAAGAACGACATGCTTTCAGACCGTGCAGAGAGTGGCGCGCGGCGAGCCCACCGGACGCGTTCGTGGCGTGCACGCGCAGAGGCTGCGCTACGCTACATGGCCTTCCAACGGTCCCTGCCAGGGATGCCTGAAGGCGGAACGCCGTCCAGACTACCGGAGAATGTCGAGCCATGAGCCACACGTTGCCACGCGTGCAGAACTTCGTGGGGGGCAAGCCCGCGGACTCCGTATCCCGTTGTTGGGTCACCAAGACAGACTCAGCCACCTCCCGTCCCATATTCGAGCTTCCCCGCAGCAATGAGGCGGACATCGACGCCGCCGTGGTGGCCGCCCGTCAGGCCCTCTCCGGGCCCTGGGGCGCGATGGGGATCACGGCGCGGGCCGCGCTGCTGGATCGGATCGCCGATGCGATTGCCGAGAACCGCGACGAGCTTGCCGCGTTGGAGTCCCAAGACACGGGCAAGCCGATCGCACTCGCCCGCCGGGTCGACATCGCACGGGCCGAGTCCAACTTCCGCTTCTTCGCCGGTGCGCTGCGCCACGAAGAGCGCCCCTGCCATCCGATGGACGGCCACCTCAACTACACCCACCGGCGCCCGGCGGGGGTCTGTGGCCTGATCACGCCATGGAACCTGCCGCTCTACCTGCTGAGCTGGAAGGTCGCCCCGGCGCTCGCCATGGGCAACACGGTGGTCTGCAAGCCCTCCGAGCTGACCCCGCGCACGGCCAGCGCCCTGGCCCGCCTGGCCCACGCCGCCGGCCTGCCCGCGGGGGTCCTCAACGTCGTCCACGGGCTCGGCCCCGAGGCCGGCGCCCCCCTGACCGCCCACCCCGACGTCGATCTGGTCAGCTTCACGGGGGGCACGGCCACCGGCCGCCACGTCGCCGCCGCCGCCGCGCCCCAGTTCAAGAAGCTGTCGCTCGAGCTGGGCGGGAAGAACGCCACCATCGTCTTCGACGACGCCGACCTCGACGCGGCCGTCGCCGGCGCCTGCCGGGCGGCCTTCACCAACCAGGGCCAGATCTGCCTCTGCGGCTCCCGCATCCTCGTGGCCCGCGCCCTCCACGACCGCTTCGTGGCGGCCCTCGTCGACCGGGCTGCCGCCCTGCGCATCGGCGACCCGGCCGATCCCGCCACCGAGCTGGGCGCCCTCGTCAGCCACGCCCACCGCGAGAAGGTCGAGGGCTACATCGCCCTGGCCCGCGAGGAGGGGGGCACCATCGCCACCGGTGGCCAGCGCCCGGCCCTGCCCGCCCCCCACGACCAGGGCGCCTTTCTCGCCCCCACGGTCATCACGGGGCTGCCCATCGACGCCCGCTGCGCCACCGAAGAGATCTTCGGCCCGGTGGTGACGGTCCACCCCTTCGACACCGAAGAGGAGGCCGTCGCGATGGCCAATGCCGTGCGCTACGGCCTGGCCGGCTCGGTCTGGACCCGCGACCTCGCCCGGGCCCACCGGGTGGCCCAGGCGGTCGAGAGCGGCATGATCTGGGTGAACTGCTGGCTGGTGCGCGACCTGCGGGTGCCCTTCGGCGGCATGAAGCACAGCGGCGTCGGCCGCGAGGGCGGGCGCTGGTCGCTCGACTTCTACAGCGAGCCCCGCAACATCTGCGTGGCCCTGTGAGCGGCGCCCGCCCCGGCGAGGGCCACGACGCCCCCGACGCGCCCGACGAGCACCGGCCCGCCGCGGGGGTCTTCCGCCACCCCATCACGGCCCGCTTCGGGGCCTGTGATCCCGTCGGCATCGTCTACTTCCCCCGCTACTTCGACTGGTTCCACCAGACCATGGAGGCCTGGTTCGGCGAGGCCCTCGGCGTCGACTACCACGTGCTGCTGCGCCGCCACGGGCTGCCCGCCGTCCACACCGAGGCCGACTATGCCGCCCCCGTGCGCTTCGGCGACCGGGTGCTCGTCGAGCTGCGCCTGGGCCACCTCGGCCGCAGCAGCCTGCGCCTCGACTACCGGGTGGTGGGCACGGACGGGGTGCTCCGGGCCACGGGCAGCACGACCACCGTGCTCATCGGCACCGACCCCAGCGCCGCCGACCACATGCAGCCCGTGCCCATCCCCGGCCCGCTGCGGTCCGCCCTGGAGCACTTCCGCGACGCCCTCGACTGAGGTAGTGCCCCAGCGGCGGCCCCGTGGCGCCGGGCGTCCGCTTCCGATATCGCCCGGGGCCCG
The DNA here is from genome assembly GCA_964226865.1 of Myxococcota bacterium. Taxonomy (GTDB): domain Bacteria; phylum Myxococcota_A; class UBA796; order UBA796; family UBA2385; genus CAXQUZ01. The sequence continues at coordinate 3,007 of CAXQUZ010000003.1, forward strand.
TCCTCCCCGGAGCCCCGATGGCCCTCCAGCTCCCGGCCGCCCTCCGCGCCGACCCGCCCACCCTCGCCCGCCGGCTGGGCATCTCGGTGGCGGCGGTCCAGTTCGCGCGGGAGTGCGAGATCGTCGACCTCCACGTCGACACCTTCATCCCCCCGCGGCTCTGGGGCTACGGCGTGCTCCACCGCCACCGGGGCGGCCCCCTGGGCCACCGCTTCTTCGGCCACCTCGACCTGCCCCGGCTGCGGGACGGCGGCCTCGGCGGGGCCATGTGGTCCATCACGACCAACCCCTTCCGGTCGCCCGCCGAGCGCTGGCGCGTCTTCCAGAAGAACCTGCGCGGGCTCCACCGCCTCGTCGACGCGAGCCGCGGGGCCATGGCCATCGTGCGCAGCCACGAGGAGTACCGCGCCGCCCGGGCCCGCCACGCCCACGCCGTGATGGTCTCGATCCAGGGCGGCAACGCCCTCGAGGCGGCGCCCAACGGGCCGGCCGACATCGCCAACAACAGCGTGCTGCGGGTCACCCTCGTCCACCTCACCTCCAGCGTCTACGGGGCGACCAGCTCGCCCCACCACCTCCTGCGCTGGAACAAGGGCCTCACCCGGGCCGGCGCCGCGCTCATCGAGCAGCTCAACGCCCAGCGCATCTTCGTCGACCTCGCCCACATCCACCCCCAGGCCTTCTGGGATGCCGTGCGCATCCACGACAAGCGCCAGCCCCTGCTCGCCACCCACACCGGGGTGGCCGGGGTGAAGAAGCACTGGCGCAACCTCGACGACAAGCAGCTGCGCGCCATCGCCGACACGGGCGGGGTCGTCGGCGTCATCTTCGCCAAGCAGTTCCTCCAGACCCGCAAGACGGGCAGCTCGGCCAAGATGGTGCTCGACCACATGCAGCATGTCATCGACACCATCGGCGAGGACCACTGCGCGCTGGGCAGCGACTACGACGGGGCCATCATCCCGCCCATCGACCTCGCCAGCGCCGAGTGCTACCCCGTGCTGGTCGACCACATGCTCGCCCGGGGCTGGTCTGAGACCCGCATCCGCAAGGTGCTGGGCGACAATGCCCTGCGCTGCCTCGCCGCCCTGCGCCCCTGAGCCCCGCCCGCGGGCCCCCTCTCCGCCCCGGTCCCGCCCCATGCTGCTGCCCCTGCTCGCCGCCCTGGCCCTCGCCCAGGCGCCCCCCTCCCCCCGCGAGGCCGGCATCGCGGCCCTGGCCGCCGGCGATGCCACCGGTGCCGAAGAGCTGCTCACCGCGGCGGTGGCCGCCGACGCCCGCGACACCCGCGCCTGGTGGGAGCTCGGCTGGGCGCACTGGGCCCAGGACGACTTCGCCGCCGCCGTGACCGCCTGGCGCAAGGTCGAGGCCCTCGACGCCCGCTGGCCCGACGTCTCGGAGTGGCTCACGAAGGCCCAGGCCCGGGCGGCCCTCAACGACGGCCCCCCCGTCCAGGGCGAGGTGCCCATGGCGCCGGGCCCGGGCCGCCTCACCCTCGCCGCCGCCGGCGACACCATGATGGGCAGCGACCTGCGCAAGGGCCCCCGGGGGCTCGCGCCGGGCGAGGGTGTGGGCCTCTTTGCCGGCCTCGAGCCGGTCTTCCGCGACGCCGACGTGGCCTTTCTCAACCTCGAGGGCCCCCTCGCCGACGGCCTGCCCAACCAGAAGTGCGGCCCGAACAGCACGAGCTGCTACGCCTTCCGCACCCCCACCCGCTACGTCGCCGCCCTGGCGGATCTCGGCCTCGACCTCGCCAGCCTCGCCAACAACCACGCCATGGACCTCGGCCCGGCCGGCATGGACAGCTCCATCGCCACCCTCGACGCCGCCGGCATCGCCCACGCCGGGCGCTACGGCGACATCGCCACCATCGAGCGCGGCGGGCTGCGCATCGCCATGGTCGCCGCCCACTCGGGGGGGTGCTGCCCCAACGTGAACCGGCCCGCCGAGATCAGCCAGCTCGTGGCCCAGGCCGACCGCGACGCCGACATCGTCATCTTCAGCTTCCACGGCGGCGCCGAGGGCGCCCAGCACCGCCACGTCCCCGGCCGCACCGAGGTGGCCTGGGGCGAGCGCCGCGGCGACGTGAAGGCCCTGGCCCGTGCCGCCGTGGATGCCGGCGCCGACGTCGTTCTCGGCCACGGCCCCCACGTGCTGCGGGCCATGGAGGTCTACCGCGGGCGCCTCATCGCCTACTCGCTCGGCAACTTCTGCGGCTACCGCCAGTTCGGCACCCGGGGCGGCCTCGGCGGCACCAGCCTCGTGCTCCAGGTCGAGCTGGCCGACAACGGGGTGCTCACGGGGGCGACCGTGGTGCCGGCGGCCCTCGACAGCGAGGGGGCGCCCCGGCCCGACCCCGACGGCCGGGCCATCGACCAGCTCAACGCGCTCTCTGCGGCCGACTTCCCCGAGACCGGGGTGCGGGTCGACCCCGACGGGCGCGTGCGCTGGTAGCGGGCTGCGATAGCCCCCGGGCCTCCCCCCCCGCTCTGGAGCGCCCCATGCGCGTCGACGTCTGGTCCGATGTGGTCTGTCCCTGGTGTCTCATCGGCAAGCGCCGCCTCGAGGCCGCCCTCGCCCTGGTCGCCGAGGAGCGCCGCGGAGCGGACGAGGTCGAGCTGGTCTTCCACAGCTTCGAGCTCGATCCGCAGCAGACGCCGCTGCCTCCCGGCCAAGACCTCGCCGACGTGCTGGCCCGGAAGTACGGCATGCCCCGGGCCCGCGCCCTGGCCATGATGGACCACGTCACGGCCACCGCCGCGGAGGAGGGCCTGGCCTACGACTTCGGCGCCATGCCCCGCGAGTCGGGCAGCTTCGACGCCCACCGGCTGCTCCAGCTCGCCCTGTCCCTCGACCCCGCCCTCCAGGTCGCCCTCAAGGACCGCCTCATGCGCGCCTGGTTCGAGGAGGGCCGCAGCATCCGCGACCCGGACTCGCTCGCCGCCCTCGCCGCCGAGGCGGGGCTGCCGCCCGGGCCCGTGGCCGCGGTGCTCGCCGATCCGGCCGCCTTCGCCGACGCGGTGCGGGCCGACGAGACCCAGGCGCGCCAGCTCGGCATCACCGGGGTGCCCTTCTTCGTCATCGACCGGCGCCTGGGCGTGTCGGGGGCCCAGCCGGCCGCCGTGCTCGCCGACGCCCTGCGCCAGGCCACCCCGGCCCCGGCCGGCGAGAGCTGCGCGGCGGACGGCAGCGGCTGCTGAGGCGGCTCAGCCCCCGGTGGACACGAGCACCTCGGCGTCGATCCACACGGTGACGGCGCCCCAGTCCGTCGCGAGCCGGTGGGGCTCCCAGTCCGCGCCGGTGGCGTCGAGGCCCACGGCCGCCGTGAGCCGCCCGACCACCTCCCCGGCCGGCGCGGCCCGCAGCCAGCTGCCCGCCGGGGCCTCGTGGGAGGGCCGCGGACGGCGCCACCCGCCGGCGCCCCCACAGCGCGCGCTGCTGCCCCAGGACATGCCCCGGCAGAGCGTGGCCAGCACGTCGTCGCCGTGCACCCAGCCCCGGAGCTCGGGCCCGCCAAGGCGGTGGTCGTCGTCCTCGAAGATGACGGGCAGGTGACCGTTCTCGGCGCTGCCCACCACCCAAGGGGAGGACCAGGGCGCCGGCGCAGCGGCCGTCCAGCGCAGCAGCGCGTCGCCCCCGGGGGCGTCCAGCACCCAGGCCCCGTCCGCGAGCCGCACGGCGGTCCAGTCGGCCCGCGGCCCGGCCTCGTCCCAGGCGGGGGGCTGGGGGTCGGGCACGTGCACCGGATCGAGGCGGTCGGCCCCGAGCCACCAGAGCTCCTCCAGCAGGGGCGCCCCCTCCGGTCCCCCGGCGAGCAGCACGGCCGCCGCGCCCGCGCCCACCTCCTCGACGGCCAGCGGCCAGCCCGGTGGCACGAGCAGGTGGCCCGAGGCGCCAGCCCGATCCGGGTGGGACCAGGCCCGCGTCCAGTCCCAGACCGTGGGCACCAGATCCGCCCGGTCCAGGTAGACCCGCAGGCGGGCCTCCTCGGTGCGGACGAGCACGCCGACCTCCGCCCCCGGATCGACCACCGGCAGCAGCCGCCCCGGCCGGGACGCCGCGCCGAGCACGGGCGCCGCCGACCAGTCCGCCCCCCCCGGCGTCCAGCGCACCGCCCCCCAGCGCGCGACCCGGACCCGCTCGACAACATCCTGAACCACGCCATCTTGGAGAAGCGCGACCGCATCCTCCCGCGGCCACGGGACCGCCGCCTCCCCCGGTCCGCCCGCCGGGGCCGCACAGCCCCCGAGCCCCGCGGCCAAGACCGCCCTGCCCGCCCACCGCCCCGCCTGCTGCTGCGCCATGCCGCCTCCGGTGGCCGCACCGACCCCGCCGCCGCCGCCGGGTTCCCGCCGTCTCGTCAACCCTTTGCAGGCCGCTGGTTGACGGCGTCCGGGCAGCGGGTCAGGCCAAGGGGGCTCTGTCCCGCGCCCCCTCCGCGACCGCCGACCCCTCCCCCGCCGCTGCGAGGCCCCCATGCTGCGCCGCCTGCTCCGCTCCCGCTCCCCCGACCCGGCCGCCCCCGGCGCCGCCCACGGCCTCGACTTCGCCGACATCGAGCAGCGGGCCGCCCGGGGCATCGGCATCTCCGAGGCGGAGGCCCTGGCCATCGGCCGGCTCGAGACCCCCGCCGAGCTCGACGCCCTGCTCGCCTGCACCAGCGCCGTCCGCGTGACCCACAAGCAGAACTTCATCAACACCTGCGGCATCACCAACGCGCGCAGCGGCCGCTGCCCCGAGAAGTGCAATTTCTGCTCCCAGAGCGCCCACTTCGAGACCGCCGCGCCGACCTACACGACCAAGGCCGCCGCCGAGATCGTGCAGGAGGCCCAGGACGCCTTCGCCGGCGGGGTGCGCGAGTTCAGCATCGTCATGGCCGGCCGGGCCATCACCGCCGAGCGCGACCTCGCCACCCTCGAGACCGCCTTCTCCGAGATCCGCGAGACCACGGGGCTCCAGACCTGCGCGAGCCTCGGCCTGATGAAGAAAGACGACCTCGCCCGGCTCCAGGCGGCGGGCATGGAGTCGATGCACCACAACCTCGAGACCGCCCGCTCCCACCACGCCAACATCGTCGAGAGCCACAGCTACGACGAGGAGCGCGAGACCGTCCAGGCCGCCAAGGAGCTGGGCATGTACGTCTGCTCCGGGGGCATCTTCGGCATGGGCGAGACCTGGGCCCAGCGGGTCGAGCTGGCCCTCGACCTGCGCGCCCTCGACGTCGACAGCGTGCCCGTGAACTTCCTCAACCCCCGCCCGGGCACCCCCCTCGCCGGCCAGGACGACCTCAGCCCCCTCGACTGCCTGCGCATCATCGCCATGCTGCGCCTCGTGATGCCCACCAAGGACATCATCGTCTGCGGCGGGCGCGAGATGAACCTGCTCGACCGCCAAGACAACATGTTCCAGGCCGGCGCCAACGGCGTCATGCTGGGCGACTACCTGACCACCCGGGGCAGCGCCGTGCAGCAGGATCTGGCCCGCCTCGAGGCCCAGGGCCTCGTCGTGCGCGCCCCGCCCCACACCCCCCACCCGCCCAGCGTGCCCCCCGCCGTGCGCAGCCCCGGCACCGACCCGGGCGCCCTCCGC
>CAXQUZ010000004.1:0-31908 GCA_964226865.1 Myxococcota bacterium
CGCCCTGCGAGACGCCGCGCCCGCGCCCGCGGCCCCGCCCCCGCCCGGCCCCGCTCTGGTCTCCCCGCGGTCTTCGGCCGCCGCCCGGTCGCCCTGGCGGGTGGCCAGCTGGCCCCAGGGCGGCACGGGGCTCGGCGGCGCGGCCCTGCTCGGGGCGCTGCTCAGCGGCCTCGGCTGGCTCGGGCGCGGCCGGCGCCGGCGGGCGGCCCGGCAGGGGGGCTCGGTGCTGTGGTGGCTGGTGGTGCCCGTGCTGTGGTGGGCCATGGCCGACGCCCTCGGCCCCCTCGACCGGCCCTTCTCCAGCGACGACCAGACCCAGCGCATCGTCGCGGCGACCCTCGACCTCGGGGCCATCCTCGACCACCGCTACGCCGACCAGCGCCACCCGCCGCTGCTCTTCGTGCTGCTCCACCTCGTCCAGCGCGTCGGCAGCAGCGAGGCCCTGATGCGGCTGCCGGCCCTGGCGGGCGCCCTGGCCGCTGTGCCCCTGCTCTTCGGGCTGCTCTGGCGCCGGGCGGGCGGGCCGGCGGCGGCGGCGGCGGCGACGGCCCTGGCCCTCAACCGCGACCTGCTCGCCCACGCCAGCGAGGTCGGCGACCACACCCTCTTCGTCGCCCTCTCCCTGCTGTCGAGCTGGCTGCTGGTGCGCGCCCTCGAGACGGGCCGGGGGCGGGTGCTGCTGGCCTTGGGCCTCGCCGAGCTGGCCATGCTGGGGGCGAGCTACAACGGCCTGGTCGTGCTCGGCGCCCACGGCCTCGCCGTGCTGCTCTGGGGCGGGCGCCACCGGTGGTGGATCGTGGCGACCCTCGGGCTGGTGCTCTACGGCTGGAACCCCGAGCTGGTGCGCTTTGTCGACCTGCTGGGCATGGACCGTGCGGCCCGGGAGACCGCGGCCGCCTACCCGGCCCACATGTGGGGCGACCTGCCGGTGGTGGGCATGCTGCGGGCCTGGCTGGCGACCCTCGGGCCCGCGCCGGCCGCGGTCGACCTGCTGGGCTTCGGGGTGGGCGCGGCCCTGGTCTCGGGGGCCTGGCACCGGCGGCCGGGGCCGGTCGTGGGGGTGCTCGCGCTCGTGCTGGGGCTGGGGCTCGCGGCCATGGTCCTCGCCGCGCCCACCGTGCGCATGAAGTCCTACTACCTGCTCTTTCTCACGCCGCCCCTGCTCGGGCTGGCGACGCTGGGGCTGGCCCGGCTGCCGGGGGCCCTCGGCGTGCTGGGCGGGGGCGCGCTGCTCGGGCTGGTGGTCCACGGCAGCCTCACCCTCCACAGCGCCGGCGGCCGGCTCTGGACCCGCGAGGTGCGGGCCGACTGGAAGGAGCTGGGCCAGCGGCTCGGGGACGCGGGGGCCGCCCGGGTGGTGGCCGATCCGAACAGCGCCCACACCCTGCTGCTCTACTACACCCACACCGATCCGCTGGGGGACTACGCGGGCTGTGTGTTGGCCGACGACGGCTTCGGCACCCGCTGCCTCCAGGGCCGCCCCGAGATCCACACCCTCACGGTCATCCCGAAGTTGACGCCGGGCTGGGAGCAGGAGGCGGTCGCGCGCCTCGCCAGCCTGCCGCCGCCGCTCTACTTCGTGGGCGTGGGAAACTTCGAGAATGCGGAACTGCAGGCCATGGTCGAGCAGGACTGCCGCGAGCTGGAGCGCTGGCCGGCGAGCGGGCTCTCGCTGCACCACTGCCCGGCGGGGGTGGGGCGCCGGTGACCGCGGCGGGCCGGGGACGCGGCGGCGGGCCCCGGGGGCTGGGCTACAGCGCGGCCGGCGACCGTCCGAAGGTGCGGGTCGCCCCGGAGCCCCCATGCTGCCCACGCCCTCCGATCCCCAGACCGCGGCCCTCCAGGCGCTGTCCTATGCCGAGAGCCCGGCCCTGCGCGCCGGGGCGCCCGTCGTGCTCCAGGACGCCCTCGCCCGCTGGCCGGGCCACCCCGACCTGCTCGACACCCTGCTGGCCCTGCCGGGGGTGCTGCCCGACAGCGCCGCGCTCGAGCGCCGCGCCCTGGTGCCCCTGCTCAAGGCCCAGGCGGCCCTCGTGCTGCCCCAGTCCGCCGCCCTGCTCTCGACGGCCGCCGAGCTGGCCCGCCAGCACGACAACCCGCTGCGGGCCTTCCAGCTGACGGTGGCGGCCCTCGAACACCAGCCCCGCCACCTTCCCGCCCGCCGCCTGCTGCGCGAGCTCTCGGGCCAGCCCCTCGTCCAGGGGGCCCTCGACGACGCCATGGAGACCCTGGCCTTCGGGGCCTTCCGCGGCGAGATCGATCGGGCGGCGGTCATCGAGGTCTTTGACCTGGTCCACCACATCGCGCCGCTGCGCCGGGCGCGCTCGCTGCTCGGCCAGTGAGGGGGCGGCCGGGGCTCAGAGGCTCTCGAGGGCCGCGGCGGTGCAGACCTCGGGGGCCGTGACCGGGTTGCAGCGGGCGGGGCTGCCCCCGGGGATGGCGCTCGACCAGCCGTCGACCGGCGCCATGCGGTCGACCTTGAGGAACTGGCTGCCCGCGGCGAGGGTGGCGGCGAGGTGGGCGCTGCCGGTGGCCTCGTCGTGCTCGGGGCCGTCCTGGATGTTGCTGCTCACGAGGAAGCCGCCGGCCGTGAGGGTGGCCATGCGCTCGGCCGCGCCCGCGGCGTCGTTGACCTTCACGACGGCGGCCCAGGGGTCGGTGGCCTCGCCGTTGGCGAACATGAGCCGCCCCGCCAGCACGGGGCTCTCGGCGAGGTAGGCGTCGCGGTGGGCGCCGCTGTCGAGCATCGAGAAGATGAAGCGGTCGCGCAGCCGGTCGAGGGTGGGGGCGCCGTCGGTGGCCAGGGCCGTGGGCAGGTCGGGGTGGTCGCCGCGCAGGTCGTCGGGGGTGAAGATGCGGTCGCGGGAGATGACGTCGAGGATGGCCTGCTCGAGCTCGTCGTGGCGGTCGACGAAGGGCAGCAGCTCGTCGAAGGCGGCGTCGAGGTCTTCGTCCTTGGGCTCGATCCACACCATGATGGGCAGGTGCCAGGGGTGCTGGCGCGACCAGCGCGAGAGGGTGCGGAGGCAGTCGGCGAACTGGAGGCAGGTGGTCTCGGCGTCGACCCCGGGCAGGTGGAAGACCTGGAAGCCCGCGGTGGCGTGGAGGTGGAGGTCGAGCTCGAAGGCGCGCACCCCGTACTGCTCGAGCTGCTCGTCGAGGGGCGGGTGGGTGTAGGCGTGGCTCGGGTGGATGACCACCTCGGGCTCGACGTGGGTCGAGTTGTGGCTGCCGAGCACCTGGAGGTCGGACCACCGGAGCTGGTCGTCGAGGGGGTGGGGGTTGGGGCCCCGCTCGACGGGGACCCCCGTGTCGCCGGAGTCGGTGCCGTCGGTGCCCGTGCTGTCGCCGCCGTCCGTGCCGTCGGCGGGGGTGCGGTCGGGGCCCTTGTCGGGCTCGCTGGTGCAGGCCGCGAGGAGCCCCACCCAGGCGAGCAGGACGGGGCCGAGGGACCGGGGGCGGGCGGACGGGCGGGGGGGACGGGACATGGGCGGAGCATAGCGCCGGCGGGCCTGCAAGGGGCGGGGGCGGGCCGCCGTAGGGGCGGCGGTGGACCACCGGGAGGCACCCATGTCGGCAAAGCGCACCAAGTACAACCAGCGGAGCGGGGCCCTGCAGGAGGCCATGCCCGCGCCCGGGCGGCCCGCGGCCCCCGAGGCCCTCGCCCAGACCAACCGGGCGGCCGCCCCCGGGCTCGCCGTGTCGTCGCTGGCCGAGGGCGGCGGGCCGGTGCGGGCCGAGCGCAGCCGGTCCCTGGGCCGGCCCAGCGGCATCATCCGGGGCGGCCTCTTCACCACCATCGAGGAGGGCAGCCGGGCCATCGTCACCGAGAAGGGCGGCCAGATGAGCATCGTGGACGGACCGGCGCGCCTCTGGACCGGCGGCCGCCGCATCCGCCCCATGGAGCAGCACACCGCCCACCCCGGCGAGTTCCTCGTCGTGCGCCACCGGGACGGCCGCCAGGAGCACCACGCCGGGCCCGCCAGCCTCTGGTTCGACCCCCGGGTGCACGCCCGCATCGAGAAGGAGGAGGCCCTCCAGGTCTCGGCCGAGGAGGCGGTCGTGGTCTACGCCGAAGAGGACGACCCCGCGGCCCCGGGCGCGGCCCGCCGGGTCAGCCGCCGCATCGCCCGGGGGCCGGCGACCTTCGTGCCCCGGGCCGGCGAGTGGCTCCACACCTTCTCCTGGCACGGCACGGTGAACGGCCGGAAGGTGCCCAGCGCCCTGGTCTTCCAGAAGCTCTGGCTGCTGCCCGACCAGATGTACCACGACGTCGCCGAGGTGCGGACGGTCGACGACGCGGTCATCACGGTGCGGCTGATGATCTTCTTCCACCTCGTCGACATCGACCAGCTGCTCGCCAGCTCTCACGATCCCATCGGCGACTTCGTCAACGCCGCGACCTCGGATGTGGTCGACTTCGCCCGCCGCCACAGCTTCGACGCCTTCAAGGCCAGCAGCGACCAGCTCAACGCCCTGGCGACCTACCCCCAGCTCACGGCCCGGGCCGCCCAGTGCGGCTACCGCATCCAGAACGTCGTCTACCGCGGCTATGGCGCGCCCCCGGCCCTCCAGGCCATGCACCAGAAGGCCACCGAGTCGCGCACCCGGCTCCAGCTCGAGAAGGCCACCGAGCAGCAGGCCCAGGAGCTCGAGGACCTCAAGCAGGAGCGGGCCCACCGCCGGGCCGCCCGGGAGCGCGAGGCCATGGCCGAAGACTTCTCGGCCAAGGCCGCCCTGCGCCGCCGCTCGCTCGAGGAGCGCAGCCACGAGCAGGCCGCCGAGCGGGCCCACGCCGCCGCCGAAGACCAGCGCCAGCAAGAGCACCTGCGGGCCCTGGGCGCGCTCGGGGTCGACCTCACGGCGCTGCTCACGGCGGGCCGGGCCGACCGGGTCATCGAGCTGCGGGGGGCCGGGGCCGGCCATGTGCACGTGGGGGACGGGGGCTGAGGGGCGGCAGGGGGCAGAGGAGGCGGCCGCAGGCCGGTCGCGGGCCCGCAGGGGCCGGGACGGAGGCGCCAGGCCGGGGACCCGGGCCCCGGCCGGTCCGGTCGCCGACCCTCCGGCCGCACCCGGTGGCGCAGCCAGCCGCCCAGACGGCCGCTCAGCGCTCTCGGGGGCTCGAGACGGGCACCGGACCGCCGGCCACGTCGTCGCAGACGAGCCTGAAGCCCACCCCGGTGAGGGGCTGGTCTTCGGCCACGACGAAGCGGCAGGCGGCGCGGGTGAGGGGGGCGGCCGACAGGGCGTTGCCGCCGCGGACCATGCGCAGCGGGGCTCCAGTCTCATCGGGAATGCTCATCATTGCGCCATCTTCGTCGATCCATCCCCCCTCGCGCCAGGGGTCGGCGCAGAGGTCGCGCACCCCGCCCGCGAGGCCGCGCACCCCGTAGACCGAGCGGTCTTCGGGCCAGGCCGTGACCGGGGCGCGGGTGTCGCCCGTGCCGAGGCTGTCGGCGTAGTGGGCCCAGGCGGGGTCGATGTGGTCGCCCCAGGGCCAGCAGCGGCCGTCGACGCCCCGGGCGGCCTTCTCCCACTCGAGCTCGCGGGGCAGCCGCCAGGGCCAGCCGGTCTGGGCGGCCTGCCAGCGGGCGAAGGCCCGGGCCTGGTCCCAGCGCACGAGGGTGACGGGCTCGTCGGGGGCCCAGGGGCGGCCCGTCGGATCGGCGATGCAGCGGGCGCCGTCGGGCCCCGGGGCGAGGCCGGCGGGGCTGCCGTCGGGGGCCCGGGGCGCCATGGCGGCGGCGGCGGCGGGGCCCGCCTCGGCCCAGAGCCAGTCGAGCCAGGCGGCATAGCGGGCGACCGTCACGGGGAAGGTCTCGATCCAGAAGGCGGGCAGCACGACCGTGGTGGCGGGCAGGGCGTCGCCGGCCTCGGGGTCGCCGCCGGCCTGGAAGGGGCCGCCGGCGACGAGGCAGGCCCCGGGGGGCCCCCGGTGGAGGGGCACGGTGCCGGCGTCCCAGTGGCCGAGGCGCGGCAGCAGCACGGGCACGGGCACGGGCGCGCCGCCGCCGGGGGGGGTGACCGTGAGCAGCCAGCTGCCCCGGGGCAGGGCCACCCGGTCGAGGGGGGTGGGGCCCAGCCGGCGCACGGGGCTCGGGCGCAGCCGCCGCGCCTCGGTGACCATGCGGTGGGCGTGCACGGTGGCCCCGGGCAGGGGGGCGGTGGCCAGCGAGACCGTGCCGTCGCCCCGGAGGAAGGTCTGGTGTTGGCCCAGGCGGTCGTGGGCCCGCAGGCTGGCGGCGTGGCGGGCGGCGGCGCGGTCGTCGCCCTGGGCCTCGGCCTGGACGAGCTGGGCCCGGTGGTGGGCCGCCAGCAGGTCGTGGGCGGCGCCGAGGTCGGGGTCGACCTGGAGGGCGCTGCGCACCTGGTGGACGAAGGCGACCTCGGCCACCTCGGCCTCGCGGCGGAGCTGGGCGGCGGTCTCCTGGTCGCGCCAGGCGGAGGCCCGCTCGGCGACGGGGGCCCGGGGCCCGACCCGGCGCAGCAGGGCGGCGGCGGCCTGGTCGGCCTGGTCGGCCCGGCTGCGGAGGCGGTGGATCTGGGGCAGGGCGGCCCGGGCGCTGTCGAGCACCCGCTGGGCCCGCTCCCGGCGCAGGCTGCCGTCGAGCCAGGCCTGGAGCCGGGCGGCGAGCTGGCCGGCGTCGGCGGGACGGGCGGCGGCCTCGGGGGCGGTGGCGGCGTCGACGATCTCGTCCAGCGCGTCGTCGGCGCCGGCAGGGGCCGCGAGGGCGAGCATGCGGCCCAGGGCCCAGACGTCGGCGGGGGGGCCGACCAGGGCGCCGGCGGCCTGCTCGGGGGCCATCCAGCCGGGGGTGCCGAGCACGGCGCCGGCACCGGTGAGCCCGCCGAGGGGCGCCGCTCCGTCCGGGCCGGGGGCCCGCAGGGTGGCGGCGAGGGTCTCGTCGACCGCGGCCTGGGCGGCGGGGCCGTCGTCGAGGCGCCGGGCGAGGCCCCAGTCCATCACCATGACCTCGCCGAACTCGCCCACCATGACGTTGCCGGGCTTGAGGTCACGGTGGACAATGCCCTGCTGGTGGGCATAGGCGACGGCCTCGCAGACCCGCAGCAACAGCTCCACCCACCGGCGCCGGGGCAGGCCGCCCCGGGGGTCGAGGGTCTGGCCGCGCACCTCCTTCATCGTGAACCAGAGCCGGCCGTCGTCCAGCTCGCCCCGGTCGTGCACGGCGACGATGCCCGGGTGGGCGAGGCCGGCGGTCATCGTGCCCTCGCGCAGGAAGCGCTGGCGGGCGGCCCGGGAGCCGGCGAGGGCGGGGCGCATGAGCTTGAGGGCGAGGCGGCGGCCGAAGCGCCCGTCCCAGACGGCCCGCACCTCGCCCATGCCCCCCTGGCCGAGGGGGCCGAGGTCGGTGTAGGGCGGCGGCAGCACGAGGGCGGGGGCGGCGGGCGCGGCGCGGCCGCGGGCCGAGAGCGGGGCCCCCGAGAGCGCCGGGCTGCTGCCCCAGCCGAAGAGGCCGTCGTCGGGGAAGGTGGCGTCCCAGCCTGGCATGTCGTCGGTGCCCACGGGGGCCTCCAAGACGGCGGTGCGGGGGGGCGCCATGCTACCAAGGGGGGCACAGGGAGTCCGTCCATGCGTGCCTTCGTGAGCCTGCGCCTGCCCGACCAGACCGTGACCGAGCTGACCCACGGCGACATCGTCGGGCGCATGGCCACGGCCGCCCTGCGGCTCGACGACGCCCGGGTCTCCGAGGCCCACGCCCTCGTGAGCCTGCGGGGCTCGGAGCTCAAGCTGCTGGCCCTGCGCGGGCGCTTCGCTCTCGACGGAAAGCCCGTCAGTGAGGTTGTTCTCGAGGCCGGTCAGACCGTGTGGCTCGCCCGGGATCTGCCCCTCCAGATCTTGGACGTGGCCCTGCCCGACTCGGTGCTGGTGCTCGACGGGCCCGGCCTGGGCAGCCCCGTGCTGGCGGGCTCGGTGGGCATCCTGGCCCGGCCCGAGGGCGGGCTGCGCCTCGGACCGGCGGCCCATCCCGACGCCCTGGCCCGGGTCTGGAACCGGGACGCGGGCTGGCGGCTGCAGCGCGCCGACGGCAGCACGGCCGAGCTGGTGCCGGGCGCCGCCGTGGCCCTGGGCGACCACCGCCTCGTGCCCCGGGTGCGCTCCCTGTCGAAGGCCGGGGCGGCGGGCACGGTGCTGCGGGAGGGGGCCATCGGGCTGCCCCTGCGCATCGTCTGCCACCACGACGTGGTCCACATCCACCGGCCGGGCGAGCCGACCCTCGCCTTCAGCGGCATCGGCGCGCGCATCATCTCCGAGCTGGTGGCCTTCGGCGGCCCGGTCGACTGGGACGTGCTCGCCGGCGAGGTCTGGACCCACGTCCACGACCGCCGGCGGCTGCGGCGCAACCTCGACGTGGCCCTGGGGCGGCTGCGCCAGCGGCTCCAGCGGGCCCACATCCGCAAGACCCTCGTCCAGAGCGACGGGGGCGGCAAGCTGGCCCTCATCCTCCAGGCGGGCGACACGGTGGAAGACGAGGGCTGAGCGCGCGCCGGTCTCGCGCGGCCCGGGCCTCACATCTCCATGTCGCCGTCCATCATGCAGTGGCTCTCGTCGCCCAGGTCGTGGCAGATCATGCCCTCGTCGGCACAGTCGGTCTCGGCGGCCGTGCCGTCGGTGCAGGTGGTGAGCACGGTGCCGTCACAGCCCGCCGCGCAGGCAGCGGCGCTGTCGCCGTCCTTGTCGCCACAGGCGGTGAGCAGGGCGAGGGCGCAGACGAGCAGGGGACGCAGGGACATGGGGGGCTCCGGGGCCGGGGGACCGGGGCACCATGCGCCGCCCGGGACGGGCCCGCAAGCGCAGGCTGCCGCGGAGGTGGCGGGCTGTGACGGCACCGCGCTCAGGCGCCCGGGCCGGGGCGCAGGGCGAGGCGGTGGTCGAGCATGCGGTCGCCGTCGAAGACGGCCCAGAGGTCGACGTTGTGGCCCGCGAGCACGGCGGGCAGCCAGTGGCGGTCGTCGGCCCACATCTCGTCGTAGGGCAGGGCCGCGACCGGGGCCCAGAGGGGCGCGGCCTCGTCGGTCTCGGTGAGGGTGCCGCGGTGGGCCGTGGCCGTGAAGGGGTGGACCTCCATGGCGAGGCCGTCGGCGAACTGGAAGCGCAGCAGCCCCCGGGCGACCGGGTCGAGGGGCGTCAGGCCGACCTCTTCTTCGACCTCGCGCACGGCGGCCGCGAGCGGGGTCTCGCCGGGGTCGAGCTTGCCGCCGGGGCCGTTGATCTTGCCGGCGCCGAGGCCGCGCTTCTTGCGGATGAGCAAGACCTCGTCCCCCGCGAAGAGGAAGAGCAGCGTGGCCCGGATGCGGGGGGTCCAGCGGGCCCAGTCGAGGGCCGCGACGGTGAGGGGCACGGGCAGGGACGGCGCGGTGGGGGCAGACATGGCGCGGACGTAGCGCCCCGGGCTACGCGGTGCAGGTCCCCTGGGAGTCCCGATGACCGAAGACTGGCGCGTCTACCCCTGCAGCATGGGCAACAGCCCGGCCACCGTGGCCTTCGACTTCGGTGTGCACGAGGACATCGACGCCCTGCCCGAGACGGTGGTGCGGCTGCGGGTGGCCTTCCGGGAGCCCGACCCGGGCGGCATGCCCCAGAGCGCCGAGTTCGCGGCCCTCAACGCCGTCGAAGACCGGGTGCGGTCGTGGATGGCCGAGCGCGGCGGCCGCCAGGTGGGCCGGGTGACCGTCGGCGGCCACAGCCACCTCATCTACTACGCCGATGTGGCCGAGGCCGACATCTTCGCCCTGCGCCACGCCGTCGACACCGAGCTCGGCTACGCCCTGGCCTGGAACGTCGAGAAGGACTCCGAGCGCATCGCCTACTGGCGCGACCTCTACCCGAGTGTCGAAGACTGGCGGGTGATGGCCGACTTCGACATCATCAACCAGCTCCACGCCGCCGGCGTCGACATCTCGGCCCCCCGCCACATCAACCACGGGGCGCTCTTCCTCGACGGGGGCGAGGCGACGGCCTTCGGCGAGTGGGCCGTGGCCGTGGGCTATGACGACGTGCGCACGGTGGCCCCCGACCACGCCGGCGGCGAGCACGCCGTGCTCTTCTCCCACCAGGGCCCGCCGAACCTGCACGAGATCACGGGCCACACCCTGCGGCTGCGGGCCCAGGCCGAGAAGATGGGCGGCCGCTACGACGGCTGGGGCACCCCGGTGGCCACCGAGGCATGAGCCGGGCCCGCCGGGCGGCCTTCGCCCTGGTGGTGACCCTGCTCGTCTTCGCCGGCGCCGAGCTGGGGCTGCGGCTCTTGCCGCCCCCGCCCGCCCCCACCATCACCCTGCCCTTCGGGCGGCTGCCCCGCGAGATCCAGCCCGACCCCGTGCTCGGGTGGCGGCTGGTGCCGGGGGTGCGCCCCGCCAACGACGAGCGGCGGCGCTGGGCCCAGCGGGAAGGGGTCGCCCTGGATCCGGCGCCCGAGGCCCCCATCTCGCCGGAGGGGCTGCGCGACCGGCCGCTCTCGGTGCGGTCCGCGGGGCCGGTGGTCTTCACGGTGGGCGACTCCTCGGTCTTCGGCGAGGGGGTGGCCATGCACGAGACCCTGGCGGCCCAGCTCGGCGCGGTTCTTGCCCAAGATGATGATCTGGACGGTGTTCTTGATGGATACGGGGAGGGCGCGGCGGTCGAGCTGCTGAACCTGGGGGTGCCGGGCTACTCGACCTGGCAGGCCCTCGAGAGCGCGCGCCAGCGGGCCGCGCTCGGGCCGGTGGCCGTCGTGCTCTACGTCAACAGCGACCGGGCGCCGACGCCGGGGGGGCCGGACGGCGCCTGGTTCACAAGGCCGGGCCGGGGCCTCGCCCGCTGGCTCGGGGGCAGCCGCAGCTTTCGGTGGCTCCAGGCCGCCCTGGATCCGGTCACCCGGCCGGGGGGGGCGACCGAGCGGCGGGTGCGGGTGCCCCTCTCGGATCTGGCGCGGGCCCTCTTCGCCTGGGAGGCGGCCCTGCGGGACGGGCCCCTCGCCGGGGCGCGCATGATCGCCGTGTCGCCCGGGCTGGCCCGCGACCTCGACGGGCTGGCTCCGGTGCTGGCGGACGGGGCCTCCCGGGCGCTGCGCCGGCGCACCATCCAGCAGAGCCGCGACCACGCCGGCGACCCGGCCGCCCACCACGCCGCCCTCTCGCTCTTCGCCGAAGACCACGGCTGGGACTTCCTCGGGGGCGCCGCCCTCTTCGCCGCGCGCTGCGCCGCCACGGACTGCACGGGCGCCCGGAGCCCCTTCGTCGACGAGCTCCACCCCTCGGCCCGGGGCCACGGCTGGCTGGCCGCGGCCCTGGCCCCCCGGGTGGCCGCCGCCGTGGTGGACGCGGGCGCGCCCTCCGGCGCTAAGGTGGCGCCATGAGCCCCCCCGCCGCCGCCCCGCCGACGGTCCGCGGCACCCTCGCCGCGCTGTGGGGGGTGCTGGGGGTGGCCTGGCTGCTGGGCTCGGCCGTGCTGCGGCTGGCGCCCAAGGCCGCGGCGGCCCTCGAGGCTCCGCTCAGCCCCCTCCAGTGGGCCTTCGGCATCGGCTTTGGCCTGTTCATGGCCTATGCCGAGGGCTACCGCGGCTTCCAGCGGGCCTTCTCGCCCCGGGTGGTCGCCCGGGCGCGCTGGCTGCGCCGCCACCCCCGGCCCCTGCCGGCCCTGCTGGCGCCGCTGTTCTGCATGGGGCTCTTCCACGCCACCCCCAAGCGGCTGCGGGTGAGCTGGGGCATCACCTTGATGGTGGTGGGGCTCATCGCCGGGGTGCGCCACCTGCCGGCCCCCTGGCGGGGCCTGGTCGACGCCGGGGTGGTGGTGGGGCTGAGCTGGGGCACGGCCGCCATCCTGGGCTGGGGGCTGGTGGCCCTCACCGGGGGCGCCCTGCCGGTGGCGCCGGACGTGCCCAGGGACTGAGGGCGGCCGGCAGGACGGGGCCGGGCGGATCGGCCGCGGGCCGGAGATCTGCTGGGCGCGGGCCTTGGCATGCAGGCCTTGACGTGTCGAGATTTGCCTGTTGGTGGGCCTTTCGTTAGCCGGCGGCGGCCGAGAGGTCGCGGCCCGCGGGGGCGCGACCGGTCGGTGTGCCCGGTGGCCCCGTCCCCCGGTGCCTCCCGGAGGATCCCGATGCTCGCCGCCCTGCTCACCGTGGCCGCGCTCTCGAGCGCCCCCACGCAGGCCCAGCCCCTGGGCCCCTGGCTCGACACGGCGCTGCCCGGCGACGAAGAGCCCGGCGACGAGCTGGTGGCCTGCCCCGAGAACCACCTGCGCGGCGGCATCCAGCTGCCCAAGGCGCCCGACCTCTACCGGATCTGGTTCCCCGAGCGCGCCTGGGGTCGCCCCGAGGCCATCGAGGTGATCTCCCGGGCCGCCGAAGAGATGGCCTGGCTGGTGCCCCACGCCGATCCCCTGGTCATCGGCGACATCAGCACCCGCACCGGCGGCATGCTCCAGGGCCACCGCTCCCACCGCGCGGGCACCGACATCGACATCTCGCTGTACTGGGACGACGCCCGCTCGATCGTGGGCGACTACCCGGGGGCGCGTCCCTCGCGCATGGACCTCGAGACCAACTGGCTGCTCATCGAGAGCCTGCTGGGCTCGGGCACCATCGACCGGATCCTGCTCGACCAGCGCAACATCGACCTGATCAAGGCCTACACCATCGAGACGGGCAAGCTCAGCGAGGACGAGGCCGAGCGCATCTTCCCCGAGCCCTCGACCCGCAACCGGGCCGCCACGGGCGTGGTCCACCACGCGCCGCGCCACCACGAACACATGCACGTGCGGATTCTCTGCCGGGCGGGCTGAGGCGCCGGTCGGTGGCCCGGTCGCGCGCCGGGGCTCCCGGTCGCGCTGGGGTCTTCAGTCGAGCTTCTGGAGCTGGACCGAGCCCAGGGCGTCGCCGTCCTTCTCGATGCCGACCACCCGCCAGCGGGTGCCGTCCACCGTGACCTCGCTGCCGAGGCCCACGAAGACGCCGGGGCCCGGTCCGATGACCAGCGAGCAGATCAGGCCGTGCTTCTTCGTGCCGTCGGGCAGGGTGTAGGCGCCCGTCGTCATGTTGCCCATGGGCACGCGGGTGCCGCCGAGGTCGCCCACGGTGGTCTCGTCGATGTCTTCGATGATCACGGGCGGGGCCTCGCCAGCGGAGGGAGGGGTGGGCGGGGTCGCACAGGCCACCCCGACGCCCAGGACGACGGCCAGGAGGCCCGCGGCCACCTAGAGCCCGCCGCCGCCGATGCGGATCGACCGGTAGAAGCGGAGGAAGTCCTTCGCCGAGAGGTCGGTGACGTGGGAGCTGCCCCAGGGGTTCTGGAGGTCGAAGGTGTAGCTGCCGAGGTCGGCCGACATGGGGGCGTAGGCGTGGTTCCAGTAGACGTTCTGGGCGTTCGCCTCCTGGGTGATGTCGGGGTCGTCCTTGAGGTTGCGCGAGTCGCAGGTGACCGGCAGCTTCTCTTCGAGGGCGAGGTTGACGTAGAGCAGCGCCTCGTCCTCGTCCATGTCGTCGGTGCGGTAGTAGCCTTCGGTCTTGCCGGTCAGCAGCTCGGTGGTGCCGGCGAAGGTGAAGCCGTCGCCGTTGATGTTGCCGCCCGAGATGAGGTCGTAGCTGTCTTTCTGCTGGGCGACGGTCTTCTCGATGAGCGCGGTCCAGAGCTCCTGCTCGCCGTCGGCGGTGTCGCCGAGGCCCGCGTAGAGGGGCTTGCCGGAGTACTTGACGGCGAGCTGGGCGTCGACGGTGGTGACGACCGGCCGCGGCCGCGAGTAGCGCGAGCTGCGGAGGTAGAGGGTGACGTCGAAGGTGCCGTCGCCGTTGTCCTTGATGAGGTCCTTGATGGCCTCGGGGTTGGCCCGGGCCACGCCGGCCATGCCCGCGATCAGGTAGCAGTCGCCGAGGGCGCCCTGCTTGACGTCGTTGGCGTCGACCTCGTGGGCGTCACCGGCGCCCTTGACGAAGGGGGTGCCCTTCTCGAAGTCCTCGTACTCCTTGTCGGAGTGCTTGGGACGGAGGCCAGGCAGCTCGAGGTCCTGCTTGCGCCGGGTCTTGCCGCCGCCGCCGTCGTCGTCGCCGTCTTCGGCGAACCAGAACTTGTCGGGATCCTCTTCGAGGCCGTTGAGCGCGCCCCGGCCGAAGAAGTCGAGAGAGGCGGTGTCGATGCCCTGCTGGTGGGCGGCCTCGTCGAGCAGCACCTTGGCCATGTCGGAGTTGGCGAAGGCCGGCTCCTGCTCCAGGCGGGTGGAGGAGCCGGATGGGCCGGACTGCTTCTTCCGGTCCTTGGCGTTCTTGAAGGACATGTCCATGGAGAGACTCCGGGCGGCAGAGACCGCAGCTGATCACGAGACAAGGTAGCGGACTCTCGCGCCGTGCGCCGATGTCGATGTGGTTGCAGTGGGGGCGGGCATCGGGCCCGGGGCGCTGCGGTCGGGGACGCCCGGTGCCCCGCCCAGGGTCACCGGAGCACGGGAGACAGCGGGCGCACCGATGCGGTAGACAGCACGGCAGCGCCCGGGACCGTCCCCGCCCGGACCGCGGAGGATCCGCCCATGCCCGCTCTCTTCGCCGCTGCGCTGCTGGCGCTCTCTCTCGACGCCGCCGCCGCCAAGGAGCCTCCGGTGCTCGTCAAGCCCGTGGGCGTCGAGAACATCGACATCGGCCTCTCGGGTGGCAGCTTCGACCTGCTGCTCGAGGCCGAGCGCACCCGCGGCATCCGGGTTCGGCTGCGGGATCTCGACTACACCGTGAAGATGGGCGGCCGCGTCGTCACCCGGGGCGACCGGGAGTACAGCGGCAAGGTGCTGCGGAAGGGCCAGCCGATCATCATCGAGGTGCCCGTCGAGTTCAGCGCCACGGACGCCCTGGCCACGGGCCTCGACGCGCTGACGAACGGCAAGGTCAACGTGCGCATCCAGGGGGAGGCGGGGCTCCGGGTGCTGCTGATCCCCTTCTCGGTGCCCTTCGACCAGAAGGTGAAGATGGGCAAGGGCCGGAAGAAGCGGGGGCGCCGCTGACCGCTCGTCCCGGGGGACGGCGCCGGGGGCCGGTCGCACGGCCGCGGGGGGCCGGGGGCGCACCGGGCACGTGGATGCCCTGGAGCAGGGCGTCACCGGGGTAGAAGCGCCGGCGGCAGCGGGGGCAGCCGACCCGGGCATCGAGGGCCCAGCCCTGGCCGGTGTGGAGGATCGCCCGCCCGCCGTGGGGCAGGGGGGCGCCCCGGAGGGCAGGCAGCTCGGCCTCGCTGTAGAGGCGGGGGTTCCAGGGCACATCGGCACAGCGGCAGTGCGGGCAGGTCCAGCGCACGGGGGGCTCCTCGGGTGGGGCGGCGGGCGCGCCTTCCATCGTCCGGGAGCCGGGACTCTGCACCCCAAGATGACCCCTGTTGACGGTGTTTCACGACATGACAGGGGCAAGCTCCGCTCCGGTGGGGCCGCCGGGCGCCGGGCCGGTCAGGGGGGGCAGGCGATCACCGTGTCGACCGTCACCGTGTCCCAGGGGTCGTCGCCCACCGACCAGGGGGCCTGGACGGGCAGGGGGGGATCGGCCGAGATGAGGTGGGCGTGGATGTTCGCGCCGCCGGCAGCGGTGTGGACCCGCAGCCCGGGGCCCCCCGGGCCGAGGCGGAAGCGGGCCCGCTCGAGGGTGCAGACCGGGGCGGGCTCCTGGGGCCAGGCGATGGCCGAGCGGGCGATCACGGCGCCCGGGGGCACGGGGGCGTCCTCTTCGAGGGGCACCCAGCCCGCCTGCTCGAGGTGGTGCTGGAAGCCCCAGTGGCCGGCGACGCGCCGATCGCCCGCGGGCACGGCGGCGATCACCCGGGCGGCGAGCTGTTCCTGGGCCGCAGCCAGCCGGGCGTCGGCCCGGGCCAGCCCGAGGCTGAGCAGGAGGGTGGTGGCGATGGCGGCCTGGCGCAGCCGGGGGCCGGCCTGGGCGAGGGGCAGCAGCACGGCGGGCGCGAAGAAGGGCAGCCAGTAGCGGGCGGCCGTGAAGCGCAGCTGGAGGAGGAACACGGCGCCGCCGCCGAGCCAGTGCAGCAGGGGCCGGGCCCGGGCGCCGGGGCTGGCGAGGGCGGCGGCGAGGCTGGCGCCCCCGGCGGCGCAGGCGAGGACACTGGCGACAGCGGGAATGCCGTGTTGGTCGGTGGTCACGGCGGAGACGGCGCCCACGGCGAGGCCGGCGATGAGCCCCGCCAGGGCCGGGCGCCAGCGGGCCCAGCAGAGCACGGGCAGCACGAGGGCCCCGCCGAGCATGCCGAGGGCGGCGGCCCCCTTGCGGGCGGTCTCGGCGGCGCTGTTGCTCGTGTCTTGGAAGTCGAGCATGGCCAGAAAGTGGACCCGGCCGTAGGCGTGGAGATCGTGGGCGAAGAGGCACAGGGCCGGGAGGGCGGCCGCGGCGCCCCAGCGCAGGGCGGCCCGGCGGTCGCGCTGGAGGGCGGCCCAGCCGATGACCAGCGGCACCATGGCGAGGCCGCTGTAGCGGAAGAGCACGGCGGCGCCGGCGACGAGGGCCCAGGGCCAGCGCCGGGCGCGCGCTGGGGCGCCGGGGCCGTCGACCAGGCCGCCGAGCCCGAGCAGCACCAGCGCCATGAGCGGCATGTCGGGCATCAGCGACTGGGCCGCCAGCACGGCCGAGGGCGCCCCGCAGAGCAGCAGCACGGCCGCCGCCCCCTGGCCCGCCACCCGCTCGCCCAGCCGCCAGGCCCCGAGGGCCGCGAGGGCCAGCCAGGGCAGCATCCAGAGGTGGGCCAGCCAGACCGGCGCCCCGGCCACGGGCGCGAGCAGCCAGGCGATGCCCGGGGGGTTGCTGAGCACGTCGAAGGCGGGCTCCATGCGGCCCTGCCAGTTGATGAGAACGGCGTGGGGGCGCCAGAGATCGGCCCGGGCCCCCCAGGCGAGGCGCAGGAAGTTGGCGTCGTCGATGTGGACCGGCTTGCCCAGGAAGGGCAGGGTCAGGACGCCGAGCACCAGGGCGAGGCGGGCGGGCACGGGCAGGGAGCGCAGCACGGGGCTCCCGTATTGCGGGGACCGGCGCAGCGGGTGAAGGCCGGGGCATGACCACCCCCTCCCGGCTCTGCTTCGCCGCCGCCCTCTGGCTCGCGGGCTGTGACCCGGCGCCGCCGGTCGACCACGCGGCCCGGCGTGCGGCCCTCCGGGACGAGCTGCGTGCCGTGCTGGCGGCGGGTGGCCCGGGGGTGCCCGATCCGGCGGCGCTCGCCCAGGAGCTCGCCGCGGCCCCGCCCGCGCGCCGGGCCGCAGGGGCCGAGATCTACGCCAAGAGCTGTGCGAAGTGCCACGGCGGCGCCCTCGACGGCAAGGGCCCCCGGGCGGGCGGCCTCGACCCGCGCCCGGCGCCCCTCGTGGGGCCCGGCAGCGACTTCTACACCCCGGCCGAGGCCTACCTCGTGATCGCCCGGGGGGCGCCGGGCACGGCCATGGCCCCCTGGTCGCGGGCCTTCACCGACCAGCAGATCCGCGACGTGCTCGCCCACCTGCTCGCCGAGCGGGCGGCGGCCGCGGCCGGTGGGGCCGGCGGCGCCGGACGCTGAGTCCGCCCCGGTCCACGGTGCTCTGCTCGGGGTCTGTGCCCCCCGCCGTCCGGGAAGGCTCGCGCGCGGGGCCCGAGATGGGCGAGCATGCAGGCGCACGGGCGCCCGGCCGCCGGCGCCGTGGCCCCGGTCGCTGGCCGGTGGTCCGCCGCGGCCGCCGGGGCGCCCGCCGGTCTGTCTTTTTTGGCCGCCGCCGCACAGATTCTGGTGGTGGCCGACCCCCCGCCGCGGCTAACCCCGCGGCGCCCTGACGAGCCGGTCCCACACGCCGACGGGAGACGCCCTTGCCCAGCTCGCTGCTCACCGATCACGCCTCGCTCCTCCACCGCGCGGTCTCGGTTCCGCCGGGCCTCTTCGAGGTCCAGAACCACTTCTACCCGCGGGTGCCCAACGCCCAGCTCCACGCGCTGGTGCGCCACTTCCTGTCGCTCGGCAACGAGCGCATCGCCCAGCGCTACTGCCACCTCCACCCCGAGGTCGAGCCGGCGGCCGTGCGCGAGGCCCTCGCCTACGCCCCCCGCTACCTGCGCTGGGCCGGCGCCGACCTGCTGCTCTCCACCACCGACACGGGTCGGCGGGGGGTGGTGGTCATCGAGGTCAACTCCTGCCCCAGCGGCCAGAAGTCGATGCCCCTGCGCCGCGAGGAGGACGAGCACGGCAGCTACCGGCTGCTGCTCGAGCGCTCCTTCCTGCCGATGCTCAAGCGCCGCAACCTGCCCAAGGAGGGGGCGCTGGCCGTGCTGTGGGACAAGAACCCCATGGAGACCACGGGCTACGCGGCGACCCTCGCCGATCTGCTCGGCGAGCCCGTGTGGCTGGTCCACTGCCCCGCCGACGTCGAGCCCGGGGACGAGCGCAGCCTCCTCCGTGTCGAAGATGGCGTGCTGGAGGCCTGTCTCGACGGTGCCTGGACCCCGCTGAAGGCCGCCTTCCGCTACGTCACCCAGCGCCCCTGGACCCGCATCCCGCCCATCACCCGCACGGTGGTCTTCAACCCCGTGCTGGCCTGCCTGGCGGGCGGCCGGAACAAGCTGCTGGCGGCCAAGGCCTACGACCTCTACAACGGCGAGCTGCACCGCACGGGCATGCGCATCCGGGTGCCCGAGACCATCCGGGACGTGGCCCCCTCTGAGGTGCCCGCCTGGGTGGCCCGCATGGGCGGCAAGGCCGTGGTGAAGAACCCCTACTCGAACGCGGGCCAGGGGGTCTACACCATCGTCAACGAGGACGAGCTCGCCGCCTTCATGGCCCTCGACCACCGCTACGACCGCTACATCG
The DNA here is from genome assembly GCA_964226865.1 of Myxococcota bacterium. Taxonomy (GTDB): domain Bacteria; phylum Myxococcota_A; class UBA796; order UBA796; family UBA2385; genus CAXQUZ01. The sequence goes on from CAXQUZ010000004.1 coordinate 18,793, forward strand.
TCCAGGCCCTCATCGGCAACGCCGAGTGGTCGAGCACGAGCAAGGACGGGCGGCTCTACCACGTCGGCACCGTGCCCAACCGCAAGGGCCAGATCTACGCCTACGACCTGCGCTTCATGGTCGGCGCCAGCCCCGAGGGCTTCTACCCGCTGTCGCTCTACGCCCGGCGCGCCCACAGCCCCCTGCAAGACACCATCGGCCAGGGCAGCGACTCGTGGTCGATGCTGGGCACCAACCTCAGCGTCAAGAACGCCGACGGCTCCTTCTCGACCGAGCCCGACCGGCTGCTGCTGATGGACCGGCGCGACTTCAACGAGCTGGGCATCGGCCTCGACGACCTGACCGAGGCCTACCTCCAGACCGTGCTGTCGGTGGCCGCCATCGACCGCATGGCCCAGGGCCTCGTCAACAGCCGCGGCACCTTCCGCCGGCGCCACTTCCTCTCGGTCAACCCCGACCCGGCCCTGGCCGCGGAGATCCTCTGACCATGCCCACTGCGAGCGACGAGGCCGTCCGCCGGGTCGAGCAGCTCGACCTCGACGCCCTCACCCCCGGCACCCTCCACCTGCTCCGCCTCCACCTCGGCCAGGACGGCCTCGGGCGCGCCATTCGCGTGCCGGTGATGGTCGTGCGCGGCCGCCGTCCGGGCCCCACCGTGGGCCTGACGGGCGCCGTCCACGGCAACGAGCTCAACGGCATTCCCGTCATCCACCGCATCATGGAGCGCATCGACCCCCGCCAGCTCCGGGGCACGGTGGTCGGGGTGGTGGTGGTCAACATCCCGGGTCTGCTGCTGCGCCAGCGGCGCTTTGCCGACGGGGTCGACCTCAACCACGTCTTCCCCGGCAAGGCCGAGGGCACGCCGGCCCAGGCCTATGTCCACAGCTTCGTGCGGCGGGCGCTGCCGGGCCTCGATCGGCTCATCGACCTCCACACCGCCAGCTTCGGCCGGGTGAACTCGCTCTACATCCGCGCCGACATGGACGACCCCCGGGCCGCCCGCATGGCGCTGCTCCAGCGGCCCGAGATCATCGTCCACAACCCCCCCGCCGACCAGACCCTCCGGGGCACGGCGGCCGCCATGGACATCCCGGCCATCACCCTCGAGATCGGCAACCCCCACCGCTTCCACCGCGACTACATCCGCCGGACGGTCCAGGGGGTCTGGGCCGTGCTCGCCGACCTGGGCATGGTCCGGGGCCGCAAGGGGCGCTCCGAGCTGCCCCAGCCCGTGCTCTGCGACCACTCCTACTGGCTGCGCACCGACAACGGGGGCCTGCTCACGGTCAAGCCCCGGGTGACCGACATGGTCGAGGCCGGCGAAGAGCTCGCCGTGCAGTGCGACGAGTTCGGCCGGATCCACAGCCGCTACCATGCCCCCGAGGCCGGGGTCGTGGTCGGTCGCTCGGTCGACCCGGTCGCCCCCATGGGCACCCGCTTCGTCCACCTGGGCATCCCGGCCGCCCCCGACCGCTTCGCCGACGCCCTGGCGCGCACGGCCAGCGAAGAAGCCACCGCCGATCTGGAGCTCTGAGATGGCCCGTGCTGTCATCATTGTCAACGACTCTCGCGGGCTCAAGCCCGACCAGACCACGACCGCCCTCGCGGCGCGCCTCGCCGCCCGGGGCCACGCGCTCTTCGTGGCCGGGGTCGATGCCCTGGGCATGGACGAGGCCGGCCACACCACCGTGGCGGCCCTGCCGGCGGTGTCGACCGCGCCGGCGGCCCTCGTGGCCGAGCTCAAGAGCGCCGCCCCCACCCCCATCGTGCTGGGCGCGGGCGACCTCGTGCTGCTCCGCACCAACCCGGGGCGCGATCCCCGGCCGTGGGCCCACAGCGTGCTGCTCGAGCTGGCCCGGGGCGCCAAGGCCGACGGGGCCATCGTGCTCAACGATCCCGACGGCCTCGCCCGGGCCAGCAGCAAGCTGTTCCTGCGCGAGGTGCCCGCCGCCGTTCGGCCCCGCACCCTCGTGTCGCGCGATCCGGCGGCGCTGCGGGCCTTCCTCGACGACTGCAGCCTCGGCGCCGTGCTCAAGCCCCTCGACGGCACCCAGGGCCGGGACGTGTTCCGGGTGCGCCCGGGCGACCGCACGAACCTCAACCAGATCGTCGACCTGCTGACCCGCGACGGCTTCGCCATGGCCCAGTCCTTCGTGCCCGAGGCCCTCGAGGGGGACGTGCGGCTGCTGATGCTGGACGGCGAGGTGTTGATGGTGGACGGCGTCGCGGCGGCCGTGCGGCGGGTGCCCGGCGGGGACGACTTCCGCAGCAACGTGCACGTCGGCGGCACGGCCGTGCCGGCGACGCTGGATCCGGGGCTGGCGGCGGTGGCCCGGGCCGTGGGGCCCGTGCTGCGGGCGGCGGGGCTGTTTCTCTGCGGTCTCGATGTGATCGGCGAGAAGGTCGTCGAGGTCAATGTCTTCTCGCCGGGCGGCATGACCGATGCCAGCGCCTTCGGCGGGGTCGACTTCCTCTCGGCCGTGGTCGATGCCCTCGAGGCGCGGCTGGGCTGAGCACCGGTCTGGCGGCGGGGGCCGGCCTCAGGGCAGGGCGGCGGGCTCCCGGCGGAGGGTGCAGCCGGCGGGGGCCTCCGGCGTGTCGTCCTCGGCGAAGATGGCCCAGGTCTCGCCGTCTTGGCGGGCCGGGATCCAGAGCCGCCGGTCGACGGCGAGGCGGGCCCCGGCGGGCACGTCGGGCAGCAGCACGGCGCCGAGGGGGGCGGCGGCCCCGACCGAGAGCGCGCCGTGGGGGGCCGGGCAGCGCAGGTGGAGGCCGGGCAGGGCGGCAAAGTGGGCCGTGAGGGCGGCGTCGGCGGGGGCGGGCACGGGGACGGCGCCGGGTTCCGGGCGGCCCTGGGCGTCGAGGGCGAGGCGGCTGCGGGCCCCGGCGACGGGCGTGGTGCCGCGGGCCTTGATGTGGGGCAGGAGCTCGTGGTGGAGGAGCCCCGGGCGGCGCAGGGCCGCGAGCCAGGGGCTGCGGCGGCCGCCGGTGAGCAGGGCCGGGCCGGGCGCGGGGGCCAGCAGCGCGGGGCCGATGGGCGCGCCCGCGGCGGCGGCCCGGAGCACCCCGGCGACCGCGGAGAGGGGCACGGGGCCGTCGACCTTGGCCGGGTCGATGCCCGGGCCGAGGACGATCAGGGGCACCCGCTGGGTGGCCGGCCAGAGCCCGGTGCCCGGACGGCGCAGGCCCTGGTCGCCGAGGGGCTCGCCGTGGGTGGCGGTGATGACGAGGACGGTGTTTGCGGGCAGCGGGAGCCCCGGGGCCGGGGCCGGGGGCGCCTCGCTGGCGGAGGGGCGGGCGGCGAGGTCGGCGAGCAGCGCGCCGAGCCGGCGGTCGACCCCGGCGAGGTCGCCGGCGTGCACGGCCTGGAGCTGGGCGGCGGTGGCCCCCTGGGCGCGGCCGGGGCTGACCACGAGGCCCTTGCCCTGGTCGAGGGCCTTCTTGGCGGTGCGGCCCCGCGCCGGCAGGGGCGGGTCTGCGCCGTCGGCCCCGAGCGCCGCCCGGGGCAGGTGGTAGGGCGGGCCGCCGGCGACGAGCTGGAGCAGGGCGAAGCGGGGGCGATCGGGCACGGCCGCGTCGATCCACCGGCGGCGCAGGGCGCGCAGGGCGCTGCGGTCGCGGGCCTCGTCGGGAAGGGTCTGGTCGCCGCCGTCCTTGGGCACCGAGAGCACGGCGAGGCCCACCCGGGCCGCCAGGGACAGGTCGCCCGTGATGGCGGCGGTGTCGTGGCCGGCCTGGCGCAGGGCGGGCAGGGCGGCGCCCCCGGGGTCGCCGAGACCGAGCAGGGCGTCGAGGGCCTGGGTCGGATCGGCGGACGGGGACCAGGCGCCCGTCGCCCAGAGCCCCTGGGCGGCGAGGGCGTCGAGCACGGGGCTGTGGCCCTGGCCGAGGTCGCGGGCGGCGACGCCGGAGAGCACCACGAGCAGCACGTCGGGGGCGGGGCGGGCCTCGGGGGCCGGCTCGGGGTCGAGGCGGGGGTCGGACCAGGCGACGCGGGGGCCGCCGGGCGCGGGGGCGCCGGAGGCCCGAGGGGCGGCCGCCGGGTCGGGGGGCCCGTCGGCGGCCGGCCAGGCCTCGAAGCGCAGGACGGAGGTGGTGCCCGGCCGGGCGGGCCGGGGGACGGCGAGCTCGTGCCAGCGGGCCCCCCGGCGCCGCCGGCCGGGGGTCTCTGCCGCGCCGGCGCCCGGGCAGACGGTCTCGCCCGGGGTGCCGTCGACCACCACCCGCCCACAGACCGGGCCGGGCGCGCCGCCGGCGCGGGCCAGGGCCGTGCGCAGGGTCTGGGCGCGGCTGCGGTCGACCCGCAGCTTCCAGGCCGAGGGGGCCGGGCGCACCACCGCGAGGCGCCGGTGGCTCCGGCTGCCCGACCAGCGCACCCCCAGCGCCGGGTCGGCCCCCGCCGCGGCCGGGCGCGCGGTGACCGTCTCTGGGCCGTCGCCGGTCGCGAGGTCGGTGGCCGCCGGGTGGTCGATGACGAAGGCCGGCGCCGCGAGGGCGGGCCCCGGGGGCGCGGGGTCCGGCGCGGGGTCGGGCCCGCCGCTGCAGGCCAGGGCCCAGAGCAGGACGACGAGGGGGCGGAGCGGTCGCAGCATGGGCGCCGTCCTAACCCTGGCCGCCCGTCTCCCGCCGGGGCGGCTTGTCGGCAACATCCGGACAAATTGCGTCCGGCACTCTCGGTCCGGGGCGCTTAGGGTCCCCGCGTCCTGCCCCGGAGCCCCCCGTGTCCTCGCCCCGCAGCACCGTCGCGCACCTGCCCCCCCATGCCCTGCCCGACGACAAGCTCAACAAGTCGCAGAAGTTCGTGCGCATCCTCGAGGCCCTCCAGGATCCGGGCGGGGTGGCGGCCCCGACCCTCCAAGAGCGCTTCTCCCTCGATGACCGCACCCTCCGCCGCTACCTCTCGGATCTGCGCGATCTCGGGCTGCCCCTCCACACCGAGGGCCGCGGCCACGAGCGGCGGCTCTGGCTCGACGCGAGCTACCGGCGCCAGCGGGTCCAGGTCAGCCTGCTCGAGATGATCTCGCTGCGCTTCGGCCGGGCGGCCTTCCGCTTTCTCGAGGGCACGGGCTTCGCCCAAGACATGGACGACGCCCTCGAGGCCCTCTCGACCCTCGGCGGCGACGGCCTCGACCGGGCCACCGACCTCGACCGCAAGTTCATCGCCGTCCCCGAACACCCCAAAGACCACACCCGCGACGCCGACCACATCGACGAGCTCATCAGCGCCCTCGTCTACCAGAACCCCATCCTGGCCCACTACGCCAAGGTGGGCGGCCGCACCCGCCGCTACTCCCTCGAGCCCCTGACCCTCGCCATCTACAAGCAGGGGCTCTACCTCTTCGCCCGCGACCGCGAGGCCGAGCGGGTGAAGACCTACGCCGTCGACCGCTTCCGCTCGATCCAGCGCCGCCGGGGCGAACACTTCGACTACCCCGACGACTACCGGCCCGACGCCCTCTTCGCCGAGGCCTTCGGCATCATCGGCGGCCCGGTCGAAGAGGTGGTGCTCCACTTCAACCGCCGGGCCTCGCCCTACATCGCCGAGCGCCACTGGCACCACTCCCAGCAGCTCCAGACCCTGCCCGACGCGGGCGTCGAGCTGCGCATGACCGTGGGGCTGGGCCACGAGCTCAAGAGCTGGGTGCTGGGCTTCGGGCCCGACGTCCGGGTGGTGGGGCCGCCCGCCCTGCGCGACGAGATCCGGCGCCTCCACCAGCAGGCCGCCGACGGCGAAGACCCCACCCGCCACGGCCGGGGCTGAGCGGGGTCGGACGTTTCGAGAATGCCTTGATTGCGGGCGTTCTCGGTGGTCTCTGCGCGGTCGCTCAGAAGGCGAAGCCCAGCGAGAGGGCGGTCTCGGCGCCGGCCTGGACGGTGACGCTGATCTGGTCCTCGTCGACCCGCTGGCCCCGGTGGACGACGAGGCCCGTGCGGGCGCCGAGCACGAGGCCGTTGTCCCACATGAGCTCGGCCCCGGCCCCGAGGTTGAAGCCGAAGCCGCCGATGCGCGCCCGGTCTTCGCGGGCGGCCTCGTCATAGGCGTAGGTCTCGCTCTCGTCCCAGGCCTCGGAGCTGTAGTCGATCTGGGGGATGACGCCGTGGGCGCCGCCGCCGACCCAGGCCAGGGGCTTGCCGGTCTGGCGGGGCACGAGCCAGAAGCGGTAGTCGGCGCCGAGGCGCAGGGCCCCCTGGCGCACGGTGGTCACCAGCTCGTCGTCGGCCGCGGGCGACGAGCCCCAGGTCGTGGTCGTGATGCGCATGATGCTGGCGTTGGCCAGCAGCCCGTGGCGGCCCCAGACCGCGCCCCCCCAGGCCCGCAGCGGCGGCCGCAGGGCCCCGTCGGTCTCGGCGGCGAGGGTGCCCGAGGCGCGGTCTTCGTCGATCCAGAGCAGGTCGGCCCGGCCGAAGGGCACCCAGTCGACCCCGGCATAGGCCGCGGGCCCCGCCTGGGCGGTGGGGACGGCGACGAGGGCGAGCAGGGCAGGGATCATGGGCATGCGCTGCCCATAGCCTGCAGGCTGGGGCCCGTCCCGATCCGGCCGCGGCCTTTGCCGACCGCGCCGGGGGAGGGGCTCAGGCCGAGCGCCGCAGCCGCACCAGGGCCAGGTCGAGGCGGTCGTACTCGGAGGGGGTGAGCCCGGTCATCTCGCAGCCGTGGATGAAGACGCCCGGGCTGCCCGCCACGGGGCGGCAGCTGCGCACCTCGAGGTGGGGGCAGAGGGGCTCGGCCTCGGTGTCGAGCCAGAGCGAGGCCAGCAGCTGGGTGCCCGTCTCGTGGGCCGTGTGGCAGCGGAAGGCGAGGCCCAGGGCCGAGAGGTCGACGGCCTCGACGCCGAGGATGTCGGCGCCCGGCTCGCTCACCCGCAGCACCACCCCCATGCCCGCCACCGAGAAGCGCGGGGCCACCCGGCGCTCGCGGCGCTCGATGGCCGTGGGCAGGGAGAGGGTCCAGCCCCCGTCCGGCGAGGTCTCGGCGATCTGGGTGAGGAAGGTGCAGCGGCTCAGCGCGTCGCCGTAGCGCACCTGGACCGTCTGGCCCCGGCGGGGCAGGGCCTCGGGGGGCATCGGCGAGATGGGGCGCACCGAGAGCGTCTGGCGCTGGACCTGCCGGGCCTGGAGCATCACGCAGATGTTCCGCCCCTGGACCTCGATCTCGAAGAGGCCGATCTGGGTGGCGGCGGCGCGCAGGTGGGCGCGGACCTCGGCGGGCTGCGAGAGCCAGGCGGGTGGCAGCTGGGGGAAGAGGGTGGTGACCATGGCGTTGCTCCCAGGCCGGGCCGGGGCCCGGATGCGGTGGGGGCGGCAGCGGCACGGTGGTGCGGCGTGGCGGCCCCGGTGCCCCTGGGAACGGCACGGCGGCGGCCCGCCATGAGGGGCCGGGGGGGGAGATCGGCGTGATCCAGGTCGGGCCCGTGCACATTGCTGGCCATCCCGGGCTGCAGCGGCGGCGCGCGCGGCCGTAGAGGATACGCGTGCGCACGCGGGATCCCGCTCGTGCTCCCGCCGACCCGCTCCCCTCCGGAGGATCGCCATGTTCATCGCAGCCGTCGAGGTGCAGGGCTTCCGCGACCTGCCCCGCTACCGGGCCCAGGGCCTCGGCCGCCAGGTCGACCTGCGCGGGCCCGGGCCGGCCACGGTCGCCCTCGGCGACGCCATCGAGCTGGCCTTCGCCGCCCTCTCCACCAAGGGCCTCGCCGCCTGGCTGACCCGGGTGGGGCTGGTGGATCCGGGCGAGTCCCCCGAGATCGAGGGCGAGCCCATCCCCACCGACGCCGGCTGGACGGATCCGATCACGGCGACGGGGCTGCTGGCCGAGGGCGAGCAGGCCCTGCGGGTCGAGGTCGAGCTGGTGCTGGATCCGCCCCTCTTCGGCCGGCTCCGTGAGCTCGCCGCCCGCGAGCCCCGCGTCGGCACGGCCCTCGCCCAGCGCCCGACCGTGCGCCTCGCCGTCGGCGCCCTCTTCACCTCGACCCACGACGCCCTGGCCCTCAGCATCCAGCGCTTCGCCGTCGGCGAAGAGGCCTTCCCCACCTCGACGGCCGACCGGCCCCGGTGGATGGGGCGCTTCCTGCGCGAGCTGGCCCGCCGCTTCCACCGCATGGACCTCTGCGAAGAGTGCCCGTCCCTGCTGCTCGAGGCCGCCACCTCCCGCGAGCGCTACGCCGCCTACCAGGCCTGGTGCGGGGCGCTCGGGCCCGACGGTCCCGTGCTGCGCGCGGCCCGGGGCCCCGGCGGCCTGCCCGTGGTGCTCGGCGACGAGCTGCCCATCCGCCGCTACGGCCAGTCCGGCAGCGACCGGGCGGCCCTCGCGGCGGCCATCCACCTCTCCGGCGCCGACGTGGTCTGGGCCGAGAGCGCCGATCCGCTGCTCGACGGCGCGGTCGAGGGCGACGGCAGCCCCCTCGAGCAGGTCTGGAAGATCTCGCCCCAGGGCGCCACGGTGGTCGAGCCCCAGCCCGAGGAGGCGCCCCCGCGGGTGCCCACCCGCCTCGGCCGCTTCCGCTCGCCCGAGGTCGTCTCGTGAGCTCGGGCCCCCCGCGCCAGGGGGAGGTGCCGGCCATCTGCCACCGCTGCGGCGGCTCGAAGAAGGGCCCGCTGGTGCCCTGCAAGGTCTGCGGCTTCGTGCCCACCGGCGAAGAGCGCCCCGTGGCCTGGCTGTTCAGCCGCCACCACCTCAGCCCCCACGAGCTGGTCCACGCCGCGGCCCGGCTGCGCGAGGGCGAGCGCCCCGACCTGAGCCGCGACCTGCGCGCCCAGGCCCGGGAGGCCATGGGGGCCGCCCCCCTGCCCGACGAGGCCCGGCGTCCCCTGTCGAGCGGGAACCTGATGCTGCTGGCCCTGGCCAACCTCGTGGCCTCGCCTCTGGTGGGGCTGGCGGTGTGGTGGGGCATGGGCGAGCGGCGCCCGGTGGCGGCGGGCCAGGCCCTGCGGGTCACCCTGCCCTTCGTCGTGGTCTTCGCCCTGGCCCTGGTCGGCGACGCGGTGATGCGCCTGGGCTGAACTTGGCCAAGATGTCGTGAGTCAGGCCATCTTAGGGCTGTTCCGCTCGGTGGTGGCCCCCCTCAGCGGGCGGCGCGCTGCTCGGGGCTGCGCAGGTGGCGCACGACCCGGCCGCCCACCCGCCGCACGGCGAACTCGAGCCGGTCCATGAGCCCCTCGCTCTCCTCGCGGAGCACGTCGAGCTCGGTCTGGAGGGCCTGGCGCACCCGGGCGTCGAAGTCGTCGACCATGGCCGGGGTCGGGGCCTGGCCCGGGGCCAGCCGCGGGGGCACGACCGGCGCGCCGATGCGGTAGCGCAGCCGGGTCGGCGGCGGGATGTGGGGCCAGGGGCCGATGCCCAGGCCGTAGGGGAAGCTCAGGTGGACGGGGAAGATGTTGGCCCGGAACAGCTGGGGCAGCCGCAGGGCCCGGGCGATGCGCTCGCCGTCGCTGAGCACCACGAGGGTCTCGTGGGCGCCGGCGTGGGCCAGGGGCACGACCGGGGCGCCCGTCTCGAGGGCGATGCGGGCGTAGCCCTTCCGGCCGGCGAAGTTGACCGTGTAGCGCTCGGTCCAGGGGCGCCAGGTGTCGAGGTCGCCGCCGGGCAGCACGAGCAGGTCGCGGCGGGCCTCGGTGAGGATGGTGCGGGCGGCGGAACGGGTGGCCCGGAGGATGCCGCGGCGGGCGAAGAAGCGCGAGGTCTGGGGCAGGGAGAAGATCATCTCGTGGGCGAGGGCGTGGAGCGGCCGGTCGGCGCCGAAGCGGTCGTACCAGGCAAAGCCCAGCCCCCAGACGTCGGGGATGATGGTGCCGCCGGAGTGGTTGGCGACGATGAGCTTGCCGGGCTGGGCGAGGCGGTCCCAGCCGTCGACCTGGACGGGGAACCAGGCCCGGGGGCCGTCGAAGACGGGGCGCAGCCGCTCGACCGTGCCCAGGATGGCGTCGAAGTCGGTGTCTTCGGGGTCACAGCCCCAGGCGCGGCCGTCGCCCTGGTCTTGCAGGCCCACCCGGTGCTGCCACCGGAGCAGCCGGCTGCGGGGCACGTCGGCGCGGGGCGCGGCCTGGGGGGACGGGCCGGCGGAGGCGGCGGGGCGGACGGGGGCCATCGGGGCTCCGGGGAGAACATGTTCTCGGACGCGGCCACTGTAGAACATGTTCTCGGATCCCGCGCCACGGACCGGAGGAAAAGTTGCGCCCGGTGGGGGCCCGGCTTCGGTTGGGCGCGCGGCGGGGGCCCAAGACAGCGAGACCCCGCCGGGGCCAGGGCCGCGGCGGGGTCGGAGGGGGGGCAGGCGCGAGCGGAGCTCAGATGCCGCCGCCCGAGCTGTGGACGAAGGCGGCGACCTTGGCAACCTTCTGGGGTCCGAGGATGGGGCCCCAGGAGAGCATGCCCTTGGCGGGCACCCCCTCGGTGATGGTGTGGTTGATGTCGGTCATGGTGCCGCCGTGGATCCACTCGGCGTCGGTCAGGTCGGGGCCGATGCCGCCCTTGAGCTCGGGACCGTGGCAGCCCACACAGTTGGCCGCGTAGATCTCCTTGCCCTCGGCGATGGCCTCGGGGCTGGCCGCGTCGGCGAGCGCGTCCTCGGCGCTGGGGGCGGGCCACTTGGCCTCGGCCTCGGCGACCTCGGCGTCGTACATGGCGGCCTGGGAGTTGCCTTCGATGAAGTGGAAGTTGGTGCCGTAGGCGACGCCCACGATGACCGAGACCACGAAGAGCCCCACCCACCACTGGGGCAGCCGGTTGTCGTATTCCTCGATTCCATCGCACTCGTCTGCATGGCCGAGGACGACGTCCTTGCGGTTGCTGCTCATGCGAGACCTCCGTGTCCGAGCCCGCCCACGCTGGAGCGGGGGTTGTGGTCGCTGGGGCTGTCGTCCAGCGGCATGCGCGCGGCGGCCTCCAGGCTGGCCTTGTTGCCGGGCCACCAGGCCCACAGCGTCCAGCCGATGAAGGTGCCGAAGAAGAAGATGGTCATGCCACCCATGATCCAGCCCTGGGTGACGCCCTCGCGGGCGGCTTCAATGACCGGGTTCATGGCTCACTCTCCCGCGTCGGTGTCGAGGGGAGCGGCGTCGCCCACGGCCGTGCCGGTCTCACCCGCCTCGCGGGCGGCGAGGGTGGCGCGGCCGTCGGTGCCGAGGCGCTGCAGGTAGGAGATCAGCGCGACGATCTCCTTGTCGGCGGTGGTCGTGATGCCCGCATCGGCGAGGCTCTTCACGATCTTCTCGCCCTGCTCCTTCATCGCGGCGGGCGCGTTGGCGACCTCCTCGTCGGAGTAGGGCACGCCGAGGGTCTGCATCGCGGCGACGGTCTTGGCGGCGTCGTCGTAGTCGATGCTGTCCTCGTGCAGCCAAGTGTAGGGCGGCATGATGGAGCCCGGCGAGGTCGAGCGCGGGTCGCGCATGTGCTCGTAGTGCCAGGCGTCCGGGTACTTGCCGCCGACCCGGTGCAGGTCGGGGCCGATGCGGCGGCTGCCGAGCAGGAAGGGCCGGTCGTGGACGTACTCGCCGCCCCGGGACCACGGGCCGTAGCGCTGGGTCTCGCTGCGGAAGGGCCGAACCCACTGGGAGTGGCACTGCACGCAGCCCTCGCGGGAGTAGATGTCGCGCCCGGCGAGCTCGAGGGGGGTGTAGGGGCTCACCTCGGCCATCACCGTGGGGGCGGCGGCGACCGTGTACATCGGGACGATCTCGGCGATGCCGCCGATGGAGATGCCGATGGCGGTGGCGACGGCGAACTTGCCCGAGTTGCCCTCGAGGAGTCGGCGGTGCCAGTGGACGTTGTCGTGGTTGTCAGACATGGGGTGCTCCTCTCGCCTACTTGGCGGCCACGGGGGCAGCCGAAGGGGCCGGCGCGCCGGAGATGGTCTTGAGGATGTTGAAGCCGCAGATCAGCATGCCCGTGAGGTACATGAGGCCACCGACCAGGCGGATCCAGTAGAAGGGCATCAGCTGGAGCACGGTGTCCATGAAGTTGCCGTACTGGAGCTGGCCGCCCTCATCCACGGCCCGCCACATGAGGCCCTGGGTGATGCCGGAGGACCACATCGCGACGATGTAGAGCACGATGCCGATGGTCGCGAGCCAGAAGTGGGTCGTGGACAGGCTCTCGCTGTAGATCTTGGTCTTCCAGACGCGGGGCACCAGGTAGTAGAGCGTCGCGAAGGCAGCCATGCCGACCCAGCCCAGGGCGCCGCCGTGGACGTGGCCGATGGTCCAGTCGGTGAAGTGGCTCAGCGAGTTGATGGCGCGGATCGACATCATCGGGCCCTCGAAGGTCGACATGCCGTAGAAGGACACGGCGACCGCCCAGAACTTGACGATGGGGTCGGTGCGGAGGCGGTCCCAGGCACCGCGCAGGGTGAGCAGACCGTTGAGCATGCCACCCCAGGAGGGGGCGAGCAGGGCGATGGAGAAGACCATGCCGAGGGTCTGCGCCCAGTCGGGGAGGCCCGACCAGAGGAGGTGGTGGGGACCGGCCCAGATGTAGATGAAGACCAGGGCCCAGAAGTGGATGATCGACAGCCGGTAGGAGTAGACCGGGCGGTTCACCGACTTCGGCAGGAAGTAGTACATGATGCCGAGGATCGGCGTGGTCAGCAGGAAGCCGACCGCGTTGTGGCCGTACCACCACTGGACGAGGGCGTCGGTCATGCCCGAGTAGATCGGGTAGGAGCGCGTCAGCGTCGCCGGCAGGGCCAGGTTGTTGAAGACGTGGAGCACGGTGATGGTGATGACCATCGACATGTAGAACCAGATGGCCACGTACATGTGCTTCACCTTGCGCTTCGCGACCGTTCCGAAGAAGTTGATCGCGAAGGCAATCCACACGACCGCGATGGCGAGGTCGATGGGCCAGATGAGCTCGGCGTACTCATGGGTCTGGGTCAGGCCGAGGGGCAGCGTGACGGCGGCCGAGACGATGATGGCCTGCCAACCCCAGAAGTGGAAGTTGGACAGGGCCTTGCTGAACATCGGCGCCTTCGTCAGCCGGGGGAGGCTGTAGTAGATGGCGGCGAAGATGAAGTTGCCCGTGAAGGCGAAGATGACGGCGTTGGTGTGGAGCGGCCGCAGACGACCGAAGGTCGTGTAGGGCATGCCCAGGTTGGCCGGCCAGTAGGCGAGCTGAAGGGC
>CAXQUZ010000005.1:0-13691 GCA_964226865.1 Myxococcota bacterium
AGACGTGTGCTCTTCCGATCTGCCACCCCCGCGGCCGGCAGCGCCCGGTCGAGCCAGTCCCGGAGCAGCGCGGGCGGCAGCTCCGGGTGGAGCGCGACCCGCAGGCCCTGGCGGTCGCCGGCGGCGCTGGTCGCGCGGTTGAGGGCAGCGGCCGTCGGTGCTGCCATGCGGTGGCCACAGCCGTCGCCGTAGGCAAGGGGCGGCAGCACCCGGCCCCGGCCCGGCTGGCCGCCGTAGCCCCGCGCCATGCGGTGGCCCTCGTCGTCGGCGGCGGCCTCGGGCAGGATGAAGCGCACCCCGGCCTCGTCGAGGGCCAGCTCGTTGCCCACCGTGAGCACGTCGATGGCGACGATGCGCACCGGCGCGCCGGTCAGCTTCTTGAGGCGGCGGCGGCCGTCGGTGGCGAGGCGGCGCCACTGGGCGCTGTCGACCGCCCGGAGCGCGGCCGGATCGGGGCCGAAGTGGCGGGTGGTGTCGAGCTCGTGGGCGAGCACATGGCCCGCGGCGGCCGCCTGGCGGAGGGCGGGGGCCCGGGCCTCGGCCGCGTCGGGGGTCACCCGCAGCACGAGGTGGGCGCCGGAGGCCGCCGCCGCGCCGGTGAGGGCCTCGACCTGTTGGATGGTCACGCTGCGGTCGACCAGCAGCTCGAGGAGGACCGAGCCGGTGCCGGCCTGCTCCGGGACGAGGAGCGCCGTGTCGGGGCCGTCGGCCACCTGGGCGGCGCAGTCGGGGGCCGCGCCGGCCGTGGTCGGCAGCACCAGCCCGAGCAGGGCCCCCGAGACAGCCCGCGCCCACCGGCGGGGGAGGGGGCGGCGGGTCAACATGGGGGCTCCAGGGGGCAGGACATGAGCACGGCGTCGCGGCCGCCCGCGTAGTACCCGGTGCGCCGGCCGTCCTCGGCGAGACCGAAGCGGCGGTAGAGGGCGAGGGCAGGGAGGTTGTCGGCAGCCACCTCGAGCAGGAGGCGCCGGGCACCCTGGTCCCACGCTGCGCGGGCGAAGTCGACCAGGAGGCGGTGGCCGAGGCCCTGGCCCCGTGCCCCCGGCTGGACGCCGATCCGGAACAGCTCGGCCTCGTCGAAGAGCACGACGCCGAGGCTGTGGCCGAGGGCCTGGCCGCGGGGGCCGAGGGCGAGGCGGGCGACCGGCCGCTGGGGGGCGGGCGCAGCGAGGGCGCTCGCCAGCTGGGCCGGAGACCAGGCGCCGGGCCCGAAGGCCGACCGCTCGGCGGTGGCCAGGAGGTCGGCGTGGGGGCCCGCGTCGACGAGCGTGCCGGCCCCGGGGGGCGGACCACCGGCGGCGCGGGGGCCCGAAGGCGCGGGCGGCAGGGGGCTCATGGAGGATCCAGGGCCGGGAGGGTGCGGATGACAGCCCGCCGGCGCTGGGCGACCATCCAGGTGTCGAAGCGGGCGACGTAGGCCGCCCGGTCCTCGCCGGCCGAGCGGGCCGCGAGGCCCACGTTGCGCTGGACGTAGCGCTCGACCACCATGCGCGAGTAGAGCAGTGCCGCGAGGCGATCCTCGTCGAGGCCGTGGACCAGCAGGAAGCGGTCCCAGGCCTCGCGGTCGCCCGAGCGCTCGCGCATCGTGTCGAGGCGGGCCCGCACCTCGGCGGGGGTGGGGCGGTAGACGGCCGTCTCGCCGGCGAGGCCCCGGATGATGGCCACGTCGCGCAGGAATTCCATGGGGGTGTCGCGGTGGGCCTGGAGGGGCACGACCGGGCTCGGGTCGCGCACAGCCAGCTCGCGCTCGCGGGCCACGCCGGAGGCGGTGAGGCCCCGGTCGCCGACCACCATCAAGAGGGGGTCGGCGACGACGGCATCGGGCAGCTCCTGGGCCCGGAGGGGCCCGCTCGCCGACCCGAGCAGGAGCGCGAGGAGCACGGCCGGGCCCCGGCGCCGCAGGGCCCCTGGCCGGTCGGGACCGGCAGGCAGGTCGGCGCGGCGGGGGGCGGGAGCGGCCATGGGGCAGATGTCCGGACGGGGGTGCGGCCGTCCTTTACCCTGCCGGCCCATGCCGATACAGTGCCGCGCCCGCTGTCGGGCCGCGCCGGGGTGGCGGTGCCCCCGGGGTGGGGCGGCCGCGTCCCGGTCCCACCCGGCGGCCCCGCTGGTCCCCGGCGCCCGGGGCGGCCCCTGCGCTGCTGCCGCGCCGTCCCCCCGCGGGGCCCGTCCGTGGCCCACGCCTGACGGGACCCCCAGGAGCCCTCCGGAATGATCTCGGCCCAGTCCATCACCAAGCGCTTCGGAAAGCTCGTCGCCGTCAACAACGTGAGCTTCGAGGTGGCCCCGGGCGAGATCCTGGGCTTCATCGGGCCGAACGGTGCCGGCAAGACCACCACCATGCGCATGCTCACGGGCTTCCTGCCCGTCTCTGAGGGCAAGGCCGTGGTGGCGGGCCACGACGTCTTCGACGCCCCCATGAAGGTGCGCAAGGCGGTGGGCTATCTTCCCGAGAAGCCGCCGCTCTACACCGATCTCACCATCGGCGCCTACCTCCAGTTCGTCGCCGAGATCCGCGGCATCGCGCGCAGCCGCCGCACCCGCCGGGTGGGCGAGGTGATGGAGCAGGTGGGGCTCATGGGCTGGGAAGACCGCATCCTGGGCTCGCTGTCCAAGGGCTACCGCCAGCGGGTGGGCCTGGCCCAGGCCGTCATCCACGACCCGAAGGTGCTCATCCTCGACGAGCCCACGAGCGGCCTCGATCCGGGCCAGGTGGCGGGCATCCGCGACTACATCCGGGGCCTCGCCGAGGACCGCACCGTCATCCTCTCGACCCACATCCTCCCCGAGGTCGAGCGGCTCTGCGAGCGGGTGGTGGTCATCGCCAAGGGCAACCTCGCCGCCGACGAGTCCATCCTGTCGCTCAAGGATCGGGTGGGGGCCGGCGTGCGCTTCCGCATCGAGCTGCGTCCCGGCGAGGACGAGCGGGGCCGGGTCGCCCAGATCGTCAGCCAGCTGGGCGTGGTCGACCAGGTGCGTCCCCTCGAGCCCGTCGACGGCTTCGAGCTGCTCGACGTGCGGGCCGCCGAAGACCCGCGCACCGACATCGCCCGCCTCGCCACCGAGAAGGGCTGGACCGTGCGCGCCATGGAGCGCCACGCCCCCTCCCTCGAAGAGGCCTTCCTGGCCGTCATCGGCGAGGGCTGAGCCCATGCCGACCCCCCTCTGCCCCGCCCCCCTCCGGGACCGCCGATGAGCATCGCCTGGGCCATCTTCAAGAAGGAGCTGCGGATCTACTTCGTGAGTCCGCTCGCCTACGTCTTCCTGGGCGTCTTCCTCCTTCTCGCCGGCCTCTTCTTCTACATGGGCCTCGTCCAGACCGGCGAGGCCAGCCTCCGCGTCATGCTGGGCAACCTCAGCATCTCGCTGCTCTTCCTGCTGCCCATGCTCACCATGCGGCACTTCGCCGAGGAGCGCCGGGCCGGCACCTTCGAGTTCATGATGACGGCGCCGGTGCCCCTGTGGGCGCTGCTCGCCGGCAAGTGGGCCGCCAGCTTCGCCCTGTGCCTCATGCTGCTCGCCGGCACGGCCCTGTTCCCGGCCATCCTCGCCTACTACGGTGACCCGGACTGGGGCGTGGTCTTCACGAGCTACCTGGGGCTGCTGCTGACCTGTGGGGCCTTCGTCGCGGCCGGGCTCTTCACCTCGAGCCTCACCGACGAGCCCGTCGCGGCGGGCCTCGGTGGCGTCATCGTGCTGCTGCCCTTCTGGATCAGCGGCAACGCCGCCGACATGGTCGCCTGGGAGCAGGGCCGCGAGGTGCTGCGCCACATGAGCTTCCTGACCCACCTCGAGCCCTTCACGCGCGGGGTCGTCGACACCGCCCACATCGGCTGGTTCGTGCTCTTCACCTTCCTCTTCCTCTTCCTCACCTGGCGCTCGGTCGAGTCGCGGAGGTGGCGGTGAAGCAGTCCACCCGTCGGCTGTTGGCCCACGGCACCAACGCCTCCCTCGTGACGGTGATGGTGGTGGGCGTCCTCGTGATGCTCTACGCCCTCGGCGACGCCTACCGCTGGCGGGCCGACCTCTCGGCCGAGGCCGCCAACACCCTCCAGCCCGACACCGTCCAGAAGCTCGACCTGCTCGATCAGGACGGCCAGACGGTCACCATCACGGCCTTCACCAACCAGCGCGGCAAGTCCGACACCTACTTCAAGGACCGGTCCATCAAGGACCTGCTCCGGGAGCTGGGTGAGGTCTCCACGGCGGTGGAGTGGCGCCAGGTCGACTTCGACCGGGAGCGCCTGACGGCCGAGGCCCTCGGGGTGTCGGCCTATGGCCGCATCGTCATCCAGCGGGGCAAGGACCGGGTCGACCTCAGCGACCGGGAGCTGTTCCGCAGGGTCGGCAAGGGCAAGGACCGCTCGGTCGAGTTCGTCGGCGAGGCGGCCCTGTCGCGGGCCTTCTCCCAGCTGATGACCCCGTCCCGGCGTGCGGTCTACATGCTCACGGGCCACGGCGAGCTCGACCCGGAAGGCCAGGGCCCGGACGGCATGAGTGAGCTCGTCGGTGAGCTCGACCGCGAGCGCTACGATGTCGAGCGCCTCGACCTGCTGCGGACCGACCGGGACGGCGCCCTGCCCACCGTTCCCGACGACGCGGCCCTGGTCTTCGTGGCCCGGCCCCGCCAGCCCCTGACCCCCCAGGAAGAGGACGCGCTGCTCGCCTGGATCGCCCGGGGCGGCGCGCTGCTGGTGGCCGTCGACGTGGGCACCCCCGTGCCCGAGCTGGTCGGTCGCCTGGGCATCACCGTGCCGGAGGGGGTCGCCCTCCAGCCCGAGATGCAGGTGCCCTACCGGGACCGGCCCATCCCCCGCTACCGCAAGCACGCCATCACGGCGGCCCTCGCCGAAGACCGCGTGGCCACGGTGCTCGCCCACCCGGCCCCGCTGCTCGTGCCCGCGAGCCTGCCGGCCGGGGTGCGCGCCTCGCTGCTGCTCGAGACGAGCCGCGACGGCTGGATCGACCGCGGCGGTGCCGTCGTGGCCGGCGGCGCGGTCTACGAGCCCGAGATCGACGGCGAGGGACCGGTCGCCCTGGCGACGGCCCTCGAGATCCAGCCGGGCACCGGCCTCGTGCGCTCGGGCCAGCCCCGGGGCCGGGTGGTCGTCATCGGCGACGGCGACGCCTTCTCCAATGCGCTCATCGGCGAGACCCCCGGCAACGCCGTGTGGGCCGTCAACGCCGTGCACTGGCTCGCCGGTGAGGATCGCCGCCTGGGCGCCACCCTCGGCACGGTCGGCAAGGCCGCCAAGGTGCGCCGCCTCGCCCTGACCCAGGACGACCTCGGCCGGCTGCGGTGGCTCTCTATCGGGCTGATGCCCTTCATCGTCGCCGTCATCGGGCTCCTCGCCCAGCTCTCTCGCCGGGGCCGCTGAAGCCCCGCCCCTCTGCCTGCCCCACGCGACTTTCCAGTTCCCCCGTCGGGAACGGAGGCACTCATGAAGGCCTTTCGCGGCACCCTCATCGCCGCCGCGCTGCTCGTCGGCGTCGGTGCCGGCTACCTCGCCCTGCGTCCCGCCGTCGACACCACCGCCACCGACGCGGGCCCCCGGCTCTTCGCCTTCGAGAAGCACGAGCTGGTCAAGGTCACGGTCGCCCGTCCCGGTGCCGAGGACGTCGTCCTGGTCGAGACCGACGGCAAGTGGGCCATCGAGGGCACCGACTTCGTCGCGGGGCGCTCGATGGTGAACCGGGTCAAGCACCAGCTCCACGATCTGACGGCCCGGGCCACTGTGGTCGAGTCGCCCGAGAACCCTGAGCTCTACGGCCTCGGCGACAATGCCATCAAGGTGCGCCTCGAGATGCGGGACGGCCGCGAGCTGGCCTTCGAGGCGGGTGACCCCAACCCGTCGAGCGTCAGCTACTACATCCGGCCGCTCCCGGGCGACGCCATCTACACGGTCAAGAAGTCGGCGGTCGACTACTACAGCCTCACCCTCGACGCGTTCCGCGAGCGCCGCTTCGCCGGCTTCGACTCGAAGGACGCGACCCACTACGCCGCCGTGCTGCGGATCGACGGCGCGCCCGCGCGCCTCGAGGTCGAGCGGGTGGGCGAGCGCCAGTGGCAGATGCACGCGCCCGAAGAGATGGCCGCCAACGACGACCGCATGCGCCGGTTGCTGGGCCGCATCAGCGCGCTCAAGGCCCGCGACTTCATCGAGCTCGGCGGCAAGCCCGACGCCGCCACGCTGGCCCGCTACGGCCTCGACGCCCCCCGCGCGGCCATCACCGTGCGCTTCGCCAGCCGCGACCCCCTCGAGCTGCTGGTCGGCGGCGACGCCCCGACGGCCAACAAGCTCGAAGAGCTGGCCTACATGATGTTCGCCGGCGACGACACCGTCTACGTCGCCAAGCGCGGCATGCTGGACGAATTCGTCACCCCCCTCGAGGACTACCGGAACCGCCGGGTCGTGCGCATGGACCCCTCGGATGTGACCGAGGTCGAGGCGGTGCTGCGGGGCGAGGGCGAGGACGAGCTGGCGGGTCGCCACGCCGCGGTGCTCTCGGCCGGGGAGTGGTTCTGGGCCGACGGCGTGCCCTACGCGGGAAGCACGGCCGAGCGCCTCGCGCGCAGCATGGCCGAGCTCGAGGTCGAGACCTTCGTCGAAGACCAGCCCGCGGATCTGGGCCCCTACGGCCTGGTCGAGCCGGTGGCCCGCATCACCCTGCGCGATGCCGACCAGAACGAGCGGGTGGTGCTCATCGGCGACAAGGGCGAGCCCCGGGTCGACGCCGAGGGCCGCGAGAGCGAGCGCCGCTACGCCGCCATCGCCGGTGCCGCGCCCATCTACCTGATCTCCGACCGCTCGCTGCGGGTCGTCCAGGACCTCATCCGTGAGGGCAACCGGAAGGCCGAGCGCGACGCCGAGAAGGCCGCGCGCCGCGAGCGCATCCCGTCGGCCGCTCCCCCCGAGGAGGACGGATGAGTCCCCGCCTGTCTGCCGCCCTGCTGGCTCTCGCCGGCCTGGGCTGCACCGATGCGGCCCCGCCCGCGCCCGCTGAGCCCCCCACCCCTGCTCCGGAGCAGCCCGATGGGCCGCGCACGCTCCGTCTGGCCATCCAGACGAACGTGCACGGCGACATCGAGCCCTGTGGTTGACCGAAGAACCCGCAGGGCGGTCTGCCCCGCAGAAACACCACCATCACCGAGCTCCAGGCGGCACCGTCTGGGGAGGGGCCCCTCTTTGTCGTCGACGGGGGCGACTTCGCCTGGAAGAGCAACCGGCTGGCCGAGTCCCGGGAGGGCCAGCAGCGCCGCAAGGCCCAGCTCCAGCTCGAGAGCTTTGCGCTCGTGGGCATGGACGCGCTGGTCCCCGGCCCCGGTGACCTCGCCCTCGGGCCGGCCTGGCTCATGGGGGCCGCCGAGGCCGCAGGGGTGCCGCTCGTGGCCGCCAACCTCAGCTGCACCGGCGCGCCCGCGCTGCCCGGCGCCCGGGTCGTCGAGCGCGACGGCCTGCGGCTCGGGATCGTCGGGGTGCTCGACCCGGATGCGCCCGTCCACCCGAGCTGCTCGGTGGCGCCCCCCGGCCCCGCGGCGGCGGCGGCCCTCGAGGCCCTCGGTCCGGTGGATCTGGTCGTCGCCCTCTCGCGCCTCGATCCCCCGAAGGAGCCCGCCTTCATGACCCTGGTGCCGGCGGTCGAGGTGCTGGTCTCTGGCGGCAGCAGCAGTGCCCGCTCCGAGCCCCAGCTGCTCCGGGGCGGCGCCGTCCACCTCGAGGCCGGCACCCGCGGCAAGCGCGTCGGCGTGGCCACCATCACCCTGACCCCCGGCGCCCACGGCTTCGGCGCGGCCGGGCGCCTCGAGGCCCTGCGCGACAAGGCCGAGCGCGAGAAGCAGCGCGCCGCCACCGCCCGCGAGCAGCTCGCCAAGGCCGACACCGAGGCCCGCCGGGCCCGGGCCCGCCGGCGTGTCGAGTACTTCGAGCAGCAGCTCCCCAAGACCGCCGCCGAGCTCGCCGCTCTCGAGGCCGAGCTGGCCGACGCCGGCCCGGCCCACCGCATCCAGTACGCCGCGGTGGGGCTCGGGGAGTCGGTGGCCGATCACGCCCCGACCAAGGCGCTCCTCGACGTGGCCAAGGCCGACATCGAGCGCATCGCCCTCGAGACCCGCGCGCCGGACCAGTCCCTCAAGGGGCCCTTCGTGGGCAGCCAGGTCTGCCGGGCCTGCCACCCCGATGCCTTCGTGCAGTGGTCCGCCACCCCCCACGCCTCGGCGTGGACGACGCTGGTGGACGCCAAGCGCCAGATGGACCAGGACTGCTACGCCTGCCACAGCACGGGCGCCCACCACGCCGAGGGCCCCCAGAGCCCCGCCCAGGTCGGCCAGCTCGCCGGCGTCGGCTGCGAGAGCTGCCACGGGCCCGGCCGGGATCACATCGGCGACCCCACCCACGTCGACATGGTGGCCGCCCCCGCCGAGGCCGTCTGTGTGCAGTGCCACGACGGGGAGCAGGACGAGGGGCGCTTCTCCTTCGACAGCTACCTGCCGCGGGTGCGCCACACGCCATAGAGGCCCGGCGCGGGCGCCGCTCCGGTCGCCCCCTGGCAGGAGTGCCCCATGATCGTGCTCGGCCTCGAGACCAGCTGCGACGACACCGCTGCGGCGGTCGTGGGCCCCGAGGGTGCCCTCTCCGACGTCGTCCACGGCCAGCTCATGCACGACCGCTACGGCGGTGTGGTGCCCGAGCTGGCGGGGCGCGCCCACGCCGAGAAGCTGGTCGAGACCGTGCGGGGCGCCCTCGACCGGGCCGGCATCGCGCGACCCGATGCCGTCGCGGCCACGGCGGGCCCGGGCCTCATGGGCGCCGTGCTCGTCGGTCTGTGCCACGGCAAGGCCCTCGCCGCCGCCTGGGACCTGCCCTTCATCGGCGTGAACCACCTCGAGGGCCACCTGCTCTCGCCGCTCCTCGATGCCCCTCCGGGCAGCGTCGACTGGCCCTTCCTCTGCCTCGTCGTCAGCGGCGGCCACACCAGCCTCTACCTGGCCCGGGGCCTCGGCGACTACGAGGTGCTGGCCCAGACCATCGACGACGCGGCGGGCGAGGCCACCGACAAGGTCGCGCGCATGATGGGCCTCGGCTACCCCGGCGGCCCCGTGGTCGACCGGCTGGCCCAGGGCGGCGACCCCGCGGCGGTCGCCCTGCCCCGGCCCCGGGTGAAGACCCTGGGCGCCCTCCAGCGGCGGCGCCAGACCTCCCAGCGGGGCCCCCTCGACATGAGCTTCAGCGGGCTCAAGACGGCCGTCCGCCAGCACCTCCTCGGCCCGTCCCCGGCCGCGGTGCCCGATGTCTGCGCCTCCTTCCAGGAGGCGGTCGTCGACGTGCTGGTCGACCGGGTCCAGCGGGCCGTGCGCCAGACCGGCGTGCGCACCCTCGCCGTGGGCGGCGGCGTGGCGGCGAACTCGCGGCTGCGCGCCCGGCTCCGTGCCCTGGCCCCCGAGATCCAGGTGTTCCTGCCGCCGCGGTCCCGGTGCACCGACAACGCCGCGATGATCGCCCATGTCGGCCGGCTCCGGCTGCTCGCGGGCCAGCGCGACCCCCTCTCCACCACCGCCCGGGCCGGCTGGGCCCCAGGAGCGCCCTGATGGCCGACGGCTTCGTCCACCCCGCCACCATGCTCAGCGAGATGGGCGGCCGGGCCCGCAAGCGCTTCGGCCATAACTTCCTCGCCGCCGAGGGGGTGGTCCACGAGATCGTGGCCGCAGCCGGGGTCGGTCCGGGCGACCGGGTCGTCGAGGTGGGGCCCGGGCTGGGCGTGCTGACCGGGGCCCTGCTCGCCCGGGGCTGTGCGGTCACGGCGGTCGAGCTCGATCGCGACCTCATCGGCTGGCTCGAGACCCGCTTCGCCGGGCCCCTGGCCGAGGGCCGCTTCCGCCTGGTCCACGCCGACGCGGCCAAGGTCGACTGGGCCGAGCTGGCGCCCGGCACGGGCTGGACCTTCGTCTCGAACCTGCCCTACAACGTCGGCACCCGCATCACGACCCGGCTGCTGGCCATGCCCGCGCGCTTCCCGCGCCTGGTGGTGATGCTCCAGAAAGAGGTCGGGCTGCGCATGATGGCCACGGCCGACGACCGGGCCCGGGGCTCGCTCTCGGTCTACGTCGAGGCCCGGGCCACCGCCACAACCGTGCGCAAGGTCCCGCCGGGCTGCTTCTACCCGCCCCCCAAGGTCCACAGCATCGTCATCCGCCTCGACGCCCGTCCGCTCGCCGCCGCCCTCGGGGGCCCGGCCGAGGGGGATGCCCCGGACGCCCCGGCGCCGCTGGTCTCGCTCGACGCCCTGGAAGAGGTCTGCAAGGTGGCCTTTGCCGCGCCCCGCAAGACCGTGCGCAAGGGCCTGTCGGCCCGGTGGCCCCGAGACGTGGTGGCCGGCGCCCTGGCCGCTGCGGGGGTGGACGATCGGCGCCGCCCGGCGACCCTGCGCCTCGCGGAGTGGGTGGCCGTGGCGACGGCGCTCCAGGGCGGATCGGTTGCGTGAACTGGACGACGCTGACGACAATGCGTTACCGCCGCGAGCCGCCCGGGGTGCCTCTTGCGCCAGGACCGCGGGCCGCGGACTCACCGGCAGCCGGAACATGTTGGCGTGGCTAGGCTGGAGGCCTCTGTGCGAATCACCTCTTGTGGCATGACGGACGTCGGGGTCAAGCGGACCAACAATGAGGACAACTACCTCATCAACGACGATCTCCAGCTCTACGTGGTCTGCGACGGCATGGGCGGCCACGTCGGCGGCGAGTTCGCCAGCGCCATCGCGGTCAACACCGTCGAAGAGGTGCTGACGACGATCGAGTTCCGCCCCGAAGAGCACGGCCTCGACGCCGACGAAGACCCGACCGAGGTGACCCGCGAGAAGGTGCGCTACGCCGTGCGCCTCGCTGGGCGCCGCATCTTCGAGAAGGCCGTCGAAGAGCCCGAGTACAAGGGCATGGGCACGACCTGCCTCGCGCTGCTCATGGACCAGGGCACGGCATACCTCGGCCACGTGGGCGACTCGCGGGCCTACCTCGTCCGCGACGGCACCATCGAGCAGCTCACCGAGGACCACTCCCTGGTCAACGAGAAGATCAAGGCCGGCCTGCTCACGCCTGAAGAGGCGAAGAACCACAAGCTCAAGAACATCATCACCCGGTCCCTCGGCTACATGGAAGACGTCGAGGTCGACCTGCTCGTGCGGGCCGTGCGCCGCAACGACCACTTCGTGATGTGCAGCGACGGCCTCTCGGGGCTGGTCGAGACGGGCGAGATCGGCGAGAACGTGCGCGACCACTCCCCCCAGGAGGCCTCGCGCCGCCTGATCCAGCTCGCCTGCGAGCGTGGCGGGGACGACAACATCACGGTGGTCATCGCCCGGATCGACGAGGTCGTGTGAGCGAGGGGGGCCGACCTGGCGATGAGGGGCTGACCATCGTGGTCCTCCCCGAGGGCCTCAGCGTCCCCACCCGCCAGCTCCACACCTCGACCCGCCAGGTGCGCCGGGCGCTGATGTCGGCGGCCGGGGTGCTGGCCGTGCTGGTGCTGCTCGCGGCCCAGGGCGTCTGGGCCCTCGCGACCGGCGGTGCGCGGCGGGCCCTGCTCGACGAGAACCTGGCGCTGCGGTCGCGCATCCTCGAGATCGAGTCCCGCCTCGACGCCGCCGACCGCGAGCTGCGCCGGCTCCGCCTCTACGAGGCCCAGATCGAGGGCATCGACGCCGAGGCCCTGCCCGGTCGGGGGCCCCTGGCGGCGGGGGAGGCGGCGGTCGATCCGGCGGATCCCACCCTCGGCCTGGGCGAGGACGAAGAGGCCATGGACGACCTGGGCGACGCCGATCTCATCGAGGTCGGGCCCCCGGGGCTTCAGCTCGACCACCTCGGTGCCCGCGCCGACCGGCTGCTCGACGAGCTGGCCCTGACCGAGCGGGCCCTGGGCCGCACCCTGGAGCAGGCCGCCGCCTGGCAGGACCGCGAGAACGCCGTGCCCTCGGCCTGGCCCCTCGACGCCGTGCTGACCTCGCGCTTCGGCTGGCGGCGCTCGCCCTTCACCAAGCGCTGGAAGTTCCACTACGGCATCGATCTCAGCGCGCCCGTCGGCACGGTCATCCGGGCCCCTGGCCCGGGCACGGTCATCCAGGCCGAGTACCACAGCGGCTACGGCCGCATGCTGGAGATCGACCACGGCTACGAGGTGGTCACGCGCTACGCCCACAATGCCCGGCTGCTCGTGGGCCTGGGCGACGTCGTCGAGCTGGGCCAGCCCATCTCCACGGTGGGCATGACCGGCTCCACCACGGGCCCCCACCTCCACTACGAGGTCTACGTGGAGGGACAGCCAGTGGATCCCTTGGAGCACTTGGAATAGGGCGCCCGGGCTGGACGCGGTGCCTTCTCGTGCGCAAGGAGCACCGCCGGCGCTGCCCCGTGCACGCCGGCGCCCTCCACGGCGGGCCCTCGTCCCCCGGTCTGCCCCATGGACGCGCCATCCTGGGCCTCTCGCCCGCCGCGCCCCGCATCATTGATCGCCTCTGCCCGCGCGCCGCCCCGGCGCCCGGAGGCCCCCCGGAGTCAGCTCATGTTCACCCTCGAAGGCGTCATCAACAAGGTCTTCGGCTCTCGCTCGGATCGCTGGCTGAAGAAGCAGCGTCCGGTGGTGGCGCGCATCAACGACCTCGAGGCGAGCATCAAGAAGCTCTCCGACGACCAGCTGCGGGCCCAGACGGCGAAGTTCCAGCAGGCCATCGCGAACTGCGCGAGCACCGACGACATCCTGCCCGAGGCCTTCGCCACCGTGCGCGAGGCCGCCTGGCGCCGGATGGGCATGCGCCACTACGACGTGCAGATGCTCGGTGGTCTCGTGCTCCACAAGGGCATGGCCGCCGAGATGAAGACCGGCGAGGGCAAGACCCTGACCGCGACCCTGCCCGTCTACCTGAACGCCCTCGAGGGCAAGGGCGCCCACGTCGTCACGGTCAACGACTACCTGGCCTCGCGCGACGCCGACTGGATGAGCAAGGTCTACAACTGGATGGGCCTCTCGGTCGGCAAGATCCTCCAGCGCGACCGCGACCCCGCCAGCAAGAAGCGCGCCTACGCCGCCGACATCACGTACGGCACGAACAACGAGTTCGGCTTCGACTACCTGCGCGACAACATGAAGTTCAGCATCGACGAGTACGTGCAGCGGGGCCACCACTTCGCCATCGTCGACGAGGTCGACTCCATCCTCATCGACGAGGCCCGGACCCCGCTCATCATCTCGGGTCCGGCGAACATGGACATCGACAAGTACCGGATCATCGACGGGGTCATCCCGCTGCTCCAGGCCGAGATCGACTACATCGTCGACGAGAAGAGCCGCAGCGTGAACCTGACCGATGCCGGCGTGGACCGCGTCGAAGAGAAGCTCGGGGTCGACAACCTCTTCGACCCCCGGAACATGGAGTTCCTCCACCACGTCAACCAGGCGCTCAAGGCCCACACCATCTTCCGGCGTGACCGCGACTATGTCGTCCAGAACGGCAAGGTCATCATCGTCGACGAGAACACCGGCCGCCTGATGCCCGGGCGCCGCTGGTCGGACGGCCTCCACCAGGCCGTCGAGGCCAAGGAGGGCGTGCGCATCGAGCGCGAGAACCAGACCCTGGCGACGATCACGTTTCAGATCGGGAAGAGCACACGTCTGAACTCCAGTCACCGCATGCTATCGCGGTTGGGG
>CAXQUZ010000006.1:0-7253 GCA_964226865.1 Myxococcota bacterium
GACGTGTGCTCTTCCGATCTCCGCCCGCCGCCCCCGCGGGCGCGCTCCCCTGCCCCACCCGGGCCACGCATCCGCTACCTGTAGAGGGCACCCCCGTCCCGGTTGGTTCCATGCAGCTCGTCGATCCGGTCGCCGCGACCAAGGCCCGCGTCAAGACGCCCCTCCCCGAGTCCGCCGACGTGGCGGTCATCGGTGCGGGCCTCGGCGGGCTGATGACCGCCGCCCACCTCGCACGCCAGGGCCACAAGGTGGCGGTCTTCGACGGCCACTACGTCGCCGGGGGCTGCGCCACCATGTTCGCCCGCCACACCCGGCGCGGCAGCTACCGCTTCGACATCGGGCTGCACTACGTCGGGGACTGCGGGCCGGAGGGCGAGGTGCCCCGGATGCTCCACGAGCTGGGCATCGAGGTCGAGTGGCTGCCGATGGATCCGGACGGCTTCGACACCGTCGTGCTGCCGGATCTGCGCTTCCCGATTCCTGCCGACCGGGACCGCTACCGCGACCAGCTCGTGGCCCTGTTCCCCCGGGAGACCCGCGGCATCGACCGCTACGTGCGGCTCCTCGCCGAGGTCGACCACATGGCCACCTACATGTCGGACAAGCGCCACAGCAACCAGAAGGTGAGCCCGCTGGGCATGCTCTGGACCGTGGCGGCCCACGGGCGCATGCTGGCCTTCCAGAAGGACGCGACCATCGGGTCCTTCCTCGACGACTGCACCGACGACCCCACCCTCAAGGCCGTCATGCTCGCCCATACCGGCGACTACGGGGTGCCGCCCAGCCGCGCCAGCGCGATGCTGCACTGCGGGCTCGCCAACCACTACTTCAAGGGGGCCTGGTACCCCCGCGGCGGCGGCCAGATCATCGCCGACAAGCTCTGCGCGCTCATCGAGTCCCACGGCGGCACCGTCCACCTGCGGCGCCCCATCGACCGCATCCTCGTCGAGAACGGCCGCGCGGTCGGCGTCCGCGTCGCCCCCCAGCGCCAGGATCCCGTCGAGATCCGCGCGCGGGCCGTCGTCAGCAATGCCGATCTGCGCGTCACCTTCGACGAGCTGCTCGCCCCGGAGCACGTGCCGAGCGACTGGGTGGGCCGCACGAGCCAGCTCGAGATGGCCGGCGCCATCTTCCTCACCTGCCTGGGCGTCGAGGGGGACCTGCGCGAGAAGGGCATGGGGGCGCGCAACCTCTGGTGCTTCGACACCACCGACATCGAGCGCGTCTATGCCGAGGCCGCCGCCGGCAGCCTCACGCCCCGCTGTGCCTACATCACGAGCGGCTCGCTCAAGGATCCCGACACCCACGGCCACGCCCCCGAGGGCGAGCAGACCCTCGAGATCATGACCCTCGTGCCCGGCGCGGCCCGCCACTGGGGGGTCGACGCCGGCGACATCCAGAGCCTGCGGTACCGCCGCAGCAGCGCCTACCTCGAGGCCAAGCAGCAGGTCGAGGAGGCCCTGATCGAGAAGGCCGAGGCCCAGCTGCCCGGCATCAAGGCCGCCATCCGGTTCCGGGAGTCGGCGACCCCCGTGACCCACACCCGCTACACCCGCGCCGCCGAGGGCACGGGCTACGGCATCGCCGCCACGCCGGCGCAGTTCATGGACAAGCGGCCGGGCGCCCGGACCTCGCTGCCCGGCCTGTTCCTGGCCGGCGCCAGCACCCGCTCGGGCCACGGCATCGTCGGCGCCATGAGCTCGGGCCGGGTCTGCGCCCGGAAGGTCGCCCGCAGCCTCGACGACTGACGGGGGCCGGGTCAGCTGACCTCGCGGAGCAGCGCCCGGAGCGCCCGGACCTCGGCCGCCCCTGCGGGGGTCCAGGCGTGGTCGGGGTCGCGGGGGCGCGCGCCGGCGACCGCGCGGACGTGGCGGACCGCCGCCGGACGCCCCCCGAGCACCACCCCCCGGTCGGCGAGGGTCACCGCCGCCGGGACGTCGTGGGTGACGAGCAGGGCCGCTCCCGCCCGGGCGGCGAGCAGCCCCCCGAGCACCCGGTGGAGCGACACGCGCAGGAGCGGATCCAGCGCACCGAAGGGCTCGTCGAGCAGCAGCAGCGCGGGCGCACAGGCGAGGGCCCGCACCACCGCCACCCGCTGGGCCATGCCTCCCGACAGGGCCGCCGGCCGCAGTGTCTCGGCGCCGGCGAGGCCTGCCGCCGCGAGCAGGGGCGCCCACCGGGCCCGGCGCGCCGCCGCGGGCACCCCCTGGGCCTCGAGGGCGAAGTCGAGGTTGCCCGCCACCGTGCGCCACGGCAGCAGCCGCGGGTCCTGGAAGACCATCGCCGTCGGGCCCGCGCAGTGGACCGTGCCCGCGCTGGGGGCGACCAGCCCCGCGACGAGGCGCAGCAGGGAGGACTTGCCCACCCCCGAGGGCCCCAGCACGGCCACCACCTCGCCCGCGGCCACCGTGAGCGAGAGGCCGGCCAGCACGGGGTCGCTGGCGCCCGGGTGCTGCAGCGCGGCGCCGTCGAGCACGAGCACCGGGGCCCCGGGACCGCCACCGGAGCGGCCGGCGCTCATGGCCCCACCCAGCGCCGCTCGAGCCACCGGGCGGCCCGGTCCATGGCGAGGCCGGTCAAGCCGATGGCCACCATGCCCACGATGACCCCGTCGGTGGCCAGCAGGATGCGCAGGGTCTGGATGCGGTAGCCCAGGCCGCTCTGGGCCCCCACGAGCTCGGCGGCGATGACGCTGGTCCAGGCGAGGCCCAGGCCCGTGCGCAGCCCCGCCGCGATGCCCGGGGCGGCCGCCGGCAGGCGCACCCGGAGCAGGGTGAGGCCGGGCGAGGCCCCGAGCGACCGGGCGAGCTCGAGCAGGGGCGGCGGGCAGCGGTCGAGGGCCCAGGTGGTCTGGACGAAGACGGGAAAGAAGGCGCCGACGAAGACGATGAAGCGCGCGCTCGCGTCGCCCAGGCCGAGCCACAGGATCGCGAGCGGCACCCAGGCGATGGGGGGCACGGGCCGCAGCAGATCGGCGAGGGTGCGCAGCCCGGCCGTGGCGCGCCCGCCGAGGCTGGCCAGGGCGCCGAGGCCCACCCCGGCCAGGGCCGCCGCCGTGAAGCCCACCAGCACCCGCTGGAGGCTCGCCCAGAGGTCACCGAGGAGCACCCCACTCGCCAGCATGCGCACGCCCTCGCGCACCACGGCGAGGGGGCCCGGCAGGGCGGGGCTGTCGCGCCAGGCGGCGAGGCCGGCCCACAGCGCGACGGCGAGCACGACCGTGAGGGCGGCGCTGGCCCGCCGGCCGGGCATCAGCGCGGCGCTTGGGCCACGGGGCGCAGCACGGTGCCCACGTCGAGGGGCGCCCGGAGCAGCGCGGCCTCGACCATGAAGTCGGCAGCGCCCTGGATGCTGGCGACATCGGCCGGCGACAGCGCCACCGCGATGGGGGCCGCGGGCGCGAGGTTGGGCTCGACCGAGGCGGCGAGGGTGAGGACGGAGCGATCGAAGGGCAGCGCGCTCTCGGCGACGAACCAGGCGTCGACCTCGGCCTGGTGGTCGCGGTAGTGGGCGTAGGCCTCGGCGAGGGCCGCCATGAAGCGGGCGTCGACGCCCGGGTGGGCGGCCACGTAGTCGTCGTCCATCACGACGACGCTGGTGACCGTGTCCTGGGCGATGAGCCGCGCCTGGCCCTTGGTCTCGAGGTCGGCCATGGCGGGGTCCCAGGCCGCCGCCGCGTCGACCGTGCCCCAGCGCCCGTCGGTGGCCCCGGCGCTCACGAGCGAGACGACCTCGGCGATGCCCAGGTTGTTGACCTGGACACCCTGGTCACCGCCCTTGGCCGAGAGGCCCGCGCCAGAGAGGGCGCCGAGCACCGCCCGGTGGGCGGCCGCGCCAAAGGGCACCACCACCGTCTTGCCCGCGAGCGCCGCGGGGGCCTGCACGGGGCTGTCGGGGGGCACGAAGAGGCCGACCCGGTTGTACATGAGGCGGCCGATGATGCCCCAGTCCGGGTCGCGCGCGGCGAGGGCCAGGGCGGGCTGGTCGGCCGTGAAGAGCACGTCGACCTCGCCGGCGAGGGCCCCCTCGTTGAGCGGGCCGCCGTAGCTGAAGCCCCGGAAGTCGCCCGCGAGGCCATGCTTCGCGAGGATGTCGGTCTTCATGAGGGTGACGGCGAGCTGGCCCTGGGTGGCCCAGGTCTGCTGCCAGCCGATGCGCACCCGGTCGAGCGCCGGCGGGGCGCCCGCTGCGGGGCCCTCCGCGGGGGCCGGCGCGCCGGTGCAGCCCACGAGCAGCCCGAGGAGCAGGGCCCTCACGGGGTGGCCATGCGGGCGGCGAGCACCCGCTCGACCGTGTCGACCACCGCCTGGGTCATGGCGTCGAGCTCGATGTTGACCGCGTCGCCCACCCGCTTGTCCCCGAGCACCGTCAGCCGCAGGGTCTCGGGGATGAGGTGGATCGAGAAGGTGCCCGCCGCGGCGTCCACCGTGCCCACCGTCAGGCTGGCGCCGTCGACGCCGATGTAGCCCTTGTGGAGCAGGTAGGGCCGCAGGGGAGCAGGCACCTGAATGACGATGGCCACGTTGTTCTCAGAGTCGTCCCGGCGCGTGATGGTGCCGACGCCGGCGACGTGCCCCGAGAGGTTGTGGCCCCCGATCTCGTCGCCCATGCGGGCCGCCCGCTCGATGTCGACCCGGTCGCCCACCGCGAGGCGGCCGAGGGTCGTGAGGCGCAGGGTCTCGTCGATCACGTCGAACCAGACGGTGCGCGCGTCGAAGGAGACAATGGTGAGGCAGACCCCGTCCACGGCGATGGAGGCCCCCGTGGCGAGCCCGGCGCGGGCCCCGTCCGGGAGCTCGATCAGCAGCCGGCGAAAGTCGCCCCGGTCCTCGACCGCCCGGACGGTGCCGAGCCCCTGCACGATGCCCGTGAACATGGGCCCCCCTCAGCTCAGCAGCTTGAAGTCAGCGACGGTGCCGAGGGACTGGCCGATGCCGGCGAGCAGCCCGAGGCGGTTGGCCCGGACGGCCGGGTCGTCGTCCATGACCATGACGCCGTCGAAGAAGGCGTCGACCGCCGGCCGCAGCGCCACCAGGGCCGCCAGGGCCCCGGCCACGTCCAGGGCGGCCATGCGGTCGGCCACGGCAGCCTCGGCCTCGGCCGCGGCCCGGTGCAGCTCGCCCTCGACCGACGCGACGAAGGCCGCCGGGTCGACCGCCGTGTCGCTGTGGTCCTTGACGATGTTGAGCACCCGCTTGAAGGTCACCCGCAGGGCGGCGCCGGTGTCGGTGCCGAGGGCGGCCTCGAGGGCCGTGATGCGGGCGGCCACGGCCACGAGATCGCGGTCGCCGGTGGCGAGCACGGCATCGACGAGGTCGGTGGCGTGGCGGGCCATCAGCTGGGCGCGGGCCCGGGCCAGCACGAAGGCGGCCAGCTCGGCGGCGTCCTCGGCGGGAAGGGTGCCGCCGTGGGCCAGCAGCGCGTCGAGCTGGATGCGCAGCCCCGAGCGGAAGACCAGGGTGGCGATGCCGCCCGCCGCCAGCCGCAGGCCGAGGGGATCGGCCGAGCCCTTGGGCTGGAGGCCCAGGCGGAAGGTGTGGGTGAGCGTGTCGATGCGGTCGGCCAGGGCCGCGGCGAGGCCCGCCGGGGTGGTCGGCAGGGCGTCGTCGGCGAAGCGGGGCAGGTAGTGCTCCTCGATGGCCAGGGGCACCCCGCCGGGCTCGCCGTCCAGGGCGGCCAGCAGCCGGCCGACGTGGCCCTGGAGCTCGGGGAACTCGCCGACCATCTGGGTGGCGAGGTCGGCCTTGCTCAGGGCGCCGGCCCGGCCGGCCACCGCGGGGTCGGCCCCGACCAGCGGCGCGATGCGGGCGGCGATCTCTCCCACCCGGGCCGACTTCTCGGCCATCGTGCCCGCCTTGCGGATCCACTGCATGCCCTGGAGGGCGCCGCCGTGCGCCTCGAGGCGCTTCTTGCGGTCCTCGGCATAGAAGAAGCGGGCGTCGTGGAAGCGCGCCGCCAGCACCCGGGCGTTGCCCGTGGCGATGGTCTGGGCGCAGGCCGGCACCTGGGCGTTGGGGTGGTTCGAGATGACCAGGAACCGGTTCACGAGGGCGCGGGTGCCGTCCTCGGCGGTGGCGTAGAGCGGGAAGACCCGCTGGTGGACGCCCATCGACTCGACCAGCAGCCGGGGGGGCAGCTCGAGCAGCTCTTCTTCGAAGCGGGCGACCACGACGGCCGGCCACTCGACCAGATCGACGACCTCGTCGACCAGCGACAGCTCGCCCGCCTCGGCGCCCTCGCGCGCACCGGCGGCGGCGAGCTGGGCGAGGATGGCGGCCCGGCGCTCTTCGCGGTCGACGAGCACGTGGAGGCTGCGCAGGCCCTCGGCCCACTGATCGGCGCTGCGGACCTCGAGGGGGCCCGGGGTGAGCCGGTGGCCGAGGGTGGTCGTGCCCGCGGCCACGCCGGCCACCGAGGTCTCGATGGAGGCGCCGCCGTAGAGGGCCACCACGCCGTGGATGGGGCGGGCCCAGCGGGCGGGGCCCCAGAGCATGGTCTTGTCGAAGTCGATGGACAGCACGGCATTCTCGAGGCCATCGGCCACGAGCTGGACCGTGCGCTCACCGCCGGTGCGCACCCGGGCCGCCACGACCCGACCCTTGGGCCCGTCGACCACCTCGAGGGCCTCGACGGGCACCCCGCGGCCCCGGGCGAAGCCCTCGGCAGCCTTGGTGGGCGCGCCGTTGCGGAAGGCGGCCCGCTCGGGGGGGCCGGTCACGAGCTGCTCTTCGACGGGACGGCCGGCGGCCAGCTCGGCCACGGCCACGGCGACCCGGCGGGGGCCGGCCCAGACGCGCACGGCGCCGTGCTCGACGCCCTTGAGCAGGGCCAACACGTTCGCCTTGAGGCCGTCGGCGGCCCGCTGGACGTGGCGCGCGGGGAGCTCCTCGCAGCGGATCTCGATGAACAGCTCGGCAGTGGCCAGGGGGGCGGTGGGCTGGGCGCTCATCGGGCACCTCCGTCGGCAAGCTCGACCGGCTCACCGAGCCAGGCCTTGGCGCTGTTGACCGCGAGGGTGCGGATGCGGCCGATGTAGCGGGCGCGCTCGGCGACCGAGATGGCGCCGCGGGCGTCGAGAAGGTTGAAGAGGTGGCTGCACTTGATGCACTGCTCGTAGGCGGGGCCCGCGAGGCCCGTGACCGCGAGGCGGCCGCTCTCGTCGTAGGCCGCCTGGAACATCAGGTGGAGCGGGTCGATGTCGGCGTGCTCGAGATCGGACGAGCACACGTCTGAACTCCAGTCACCGCATGCTA
>CAXQUZ010000007.1:0-5075 GCA_964226865.1 Myxococcota bacterium
CCGCAAGTTCGAGGCGGGCCTGGGCCAGCTCGGCAACAGCATGCTCGACCAGGCCATCAAGGCCACCGAGATGATGCGCCTCGGGCTCTCGCGCACGGCGATGATCGGCATCCCCGGCGGCTGGGACACCCACGGCGGCAACGCCCCCCAGGAGCCCCAGTTCGACGCCTTCTTCGAGGCGCTCGACATGCTCATGGAACACCTCGCCTCGACGCCGGGCCTCTCGACCCCCTGGCAGATCGACGAGGTGGTCATCGTCGCGCTCTCCGAGTTCGGCCGCACCCCCCGCTTCAACGGCGCCCAGGGCAAGGACCACTGGCCCTACAACTCGGCGCTGGTGGTGGGCTCGGGGGTGCGCGGGGGCCGCAGCTACGGCGCCACCGACGGCGGTCTCATCGGCCTGCCCGTCGACTTCGCCACGGGCCAGCAGAGCGACATGGGCGACGTGCTGGGCAGCGAGAACCTCGGCACGGCCCTGCTCAAGCTCGGCGGCATCGACCCCGAGACCGTGCTCCCGGGCATCCAGCCCTTCGACGCCATCCTGCGCGACGCCTGAGGGTCTGCCACCGTGAGCTCTGCCCCCCTGCTGGCCCTCGGGGCCGTCCTGGCCGCCCTGCTCTCGGGCTGTGGCGACAAGGACGGCGACAGCGCCGCGGCCGACGCCATCGACTGCGACCGCAGCCCGCCCCTCGACTGGGACAACTTCGGCAAGGGCGCCGTCGACAAGCACTGCAACGGCTGCCACTCCGTGCTCATCCCCGAGGCCCAGCGCCAGGGCGCCCCCACCGGCGTCGACTTCAACACCTACGCCGACGTCATCGAGTGGCGCGAGCGCATCCGGGCCCGGGCGACCACCGCCGAGCTCGAGACCCCGACCATGCCGCCCGGTGGCGGGCCCGGCCCCGAAGAGCTGGCGCGCCTCGAGGAGTGGCTGGCCTGTGAGGTGGCGGCCGACGCCGAGGCCCTCGCCCAGCAGGGGGCCCGGTGAGGGCCGGCGCCGCCCCCGCGGTCGTCTCGCTGCTCGCGGCCGTGGGCTGTGCCCAGGACTACCGGGTCGAGCAGAAGGACGAGCCCCCCGTGCCCGTCCAGCAGCCCGATCCCGACGACGGGGACGACCACGGCGGCGCCCCGGACTGGGCGAGCTGCACCGCCGGCTACCTCGGCCACTACCACAACTGGGACAACGACCACCCCGACATCATCGGCGAGGAGTGGGAAGAGCCGCCCTTCGACGCCGACCTGCTCGACTGGTGGACCCCAGCCACCCAGGTCTCGGAGCAGTTCGACCCGAGCCTCGACATGGGCACGAACTGGTGGCCCGTCGACGAGCAGCTCGAAGACGACCCGGCCTACTTCTCGGCCCGGTGGGCGGCCTGGGTGCGGGTCTCGGAGAACACCCCGGTCGACTTCACCATCGGCGCCTCGACAGATCTGTGGCTGTTGGTCGACGGCGAGGTCGTCCACCGCATCAACACCCCGGGCAGCCTCGAGACCGAAGCGGGCCAGCTCTCGCTCGCGCCGGGCCAGTACCAGATCGAGCTGCGCTTCGCCCACCGCGGGGGCGAGAGCGGCCTCAAGTTCCGGTTCTTGAGCGACCACATCCAGCTCTGCTACCCCGAGTACTGAGCCCCTGAGTCCCTGAGTCCCTGAGTCCCTGAGCCCCTGAGCATGGGGGCCCGGGGCGCTCAGTCCTGCGGCCTGCGCTCGGTGAGGTGGAGCAGGGCGGGCAGCAGCAGCAGGTCGCCGAGCAGGGCCGCGCCCATGGTGACCGAGCTGAGGATGCCGAAGTGGCGGGTGCTGGTGAGCTCGCTCATGGCCAGCACGCCGAAGCCGCTGACGAGCAGCAGGCTGGTGAGCACGATGGCGTGGCCGGCCCCGTGGTAGGTCGCGGTGATGGCCGCAGCCACAGGCTGGCCGGCGAGGCGCTCCTGGCGGTAGCGCACGACGAAGTGGATGGTGTCGTCGACGGCGAGGCCGATGGCCACGGTGAAGGTGACGATGTTCGAGGTCTGGAGGTCGGCGCCCATCAGCCCCAGGGTGGCCAGGGTGAAGACCAGGGGCACGAGGTTGGGCACGGCGGCGATGAGGGCGAGGCGCAGGTCACGGAGCAGCAGGGCCAGGGTGACGGCAATGACGGCGAAGGCGAGGGCCAGGCTCACGAGCAGGTCGCGGATGAGGCGGTCGACCCCGGCCGCCGCGAGCATGCCGTCGCCGGTCAGCGTGGCCTGGATGCCCGTGCCCGCCAGCTCGGTCGCGGCCTGATCGAGCACCCGTGCCTTCATGTCGAGGGTGGCCCGGCCGCCGGCGTCGGCGACGATGGCCATGACCCGGGCCTCGCGGCGGGCGTCGTCGGTGATGCCGTCGAGCAGCTCGGCGCCGGCAAGCTCGGCGAGCAGCAGCTCCTGGGCGAGGGCCTCTCGCGACGGGGGCAGGGCGTCGGTGCCGGTGAGGGCGCCGTGGAGGGTGCGGGCCGTGCTCGCCAGGGAGCGGGTCCAGAGCACCATCTCTTCGCCGCGGAGGGCCTGCTCGAGGCGGTCGAGGCGCGCGAGGGCGGCGGGCTCGGCGAAGGTGCCGTCGGTGTCGGACGAGAGGTGGAGGAAGATGGGAATGACGCCGCTGAGCTTCTTCTCGGAGGTCTTGATCGCCGTCCAGGTCGGGGCGCCCTCGCGGTACATCTCGAGCAGCCGCGAGTTGGCCTCGACCTGGCTGCCGATGGTGCCCATGCCCACGGTCAGCGCGACACAGGCGAGCAGCACGGCCAGGGGACGGCGGCGCACGGCCCGGTCGGTGGCCCCCAGCAGCCGCTCCTCGGCGGACTCCCCCGCGGGCCGGGGGGCGGCGACGCGCGCGGCGGGCACGAAGGCCAGCAGGGTCGGCACGGCGAGCAGGATGGCCACGAAGCAGACGGCCATCGCGACGCCGCTGTGGAGGCCGAAGTCCTGGATGACCTTCGTCTCGGCCACGACCAGCGAGCCGAAGCCGGCCGCCGTGGTGAAGGTCGTCAGGAAGCAGGGCAGCCCCATGACCCGGAGGGTGCGGCCGAGGGCCGCGGGGCGCCCGGCCTCGGGATCCGGCTCGCGGGCGAGCTCCTCGCGGTAGCGGGCCGTGATGTGGATGCCGTCGGCCACGCCGATCACGAGCACGAGGGTGGGGACGAGCACCGAGAGGATGTTGAGGGTGGCGCCGCCCGCCACCAGCAGCCCCACCGCCCACAGATCGGCGATGGCCACGCCGACGAGCGGCGCGAGGCCGAGCCAGAGGCGCCGGAAGAGCAGGCAGATGGCCGTGGCGAAGACGAGGCCCACGGCCGGCACGAAGACGGCCTGGTCGGCCATCATGCGCTGGACCACCTCGGTGCGCACCCAGGGCACCCCCGTGAGGTGGAGGGTGAAGCCGGGGGGGCGCGGCACGGCGGTGGCGGCGGCGCCCAGGCCCTCGATGACCGGCGAGAGCGCGGCGATGCGCTCGAGGGAGCGGTCGACCCGGGCCCGCACGGCGGTCGCCTCGCCGTCGGGCGAGACGAGCAGCCGCGACCAGAGCGGGTCGCGGGCGAGGCGGTCGACGGCGGCCGCGGGGGCCAGCTCGTCGGCGGGGGCCCGCACCGTGAGCATGCCGCCGTCGCCGTCGAGCACGGTGGCCGTCAGGGCCGAGTCGACCCGCTCGACGGCCGGATCTGCGGCGAGGGCGGCCGAGAGGCGGCCCAGGTAGTCGAGGCCGGCCTCGGTGCCGATGGGGCCCTCGACAATGGCGACCAGGTCGTTGTCTTCGCGTCCGTAGCGGGCCTCGATGCGCCGCAGGGTGTCGACCTCGGCGCCGTCGTCGAGGAAGATGGCCTGGGGGGTGAAGTCGACGGGCACCCCGTCCCGGGCCACCCGGACACCGGCCGCGCCGAGGATGGCCGCCGTGCCGAGCAGCAGCAGGCCGAGGGCCACACCGCGGTGGGCGCCGATGGCCCGGCCGAGGGCCATGAGCGCGCGGGCGAGGGCGGCGCCGACCATGGCTCAGCCGTCCTCTTGGAGCTGGATGGGCTTGCCCAGCAGGGCCGAGACCCGCACGAGGGCCAGCGCGCCGAGGCCCACCCCCATCCACAGGGTGATGAGGCGGGTGATGAAGGAGGCGGCGCTGGCGGTCTGGGTGTCGACGCCGAGCAGGGCCACCGCGCCGCCGGCCAGCAGCCCGTCGGTGGCGCCGAGGCCGCCGGGCATCCAGGCGCCGAGGATGGTCGAGCCGGCGTAGATGAAGGTCGAGGCGCCCAGATCCGAGGCGAGGCCGAAGCCCTCGAAGACCCAGGCGAAGGCCAGGCACTGGGCGAACCAGGCCACCACGCTGATGGCCACGGTCACCAGCAGCGGGCCGGGCGCGAGACAGACCCGGGTCGCGTCGTAGAGCTCGGTGAGCTTCGGGGCGAAGCGGCCCACCACCGGCAGCCGCCCGGCGAGGCCGATGAGGCCCCGGCTCAGCCGCTCGCTGAGGAGCACGGCGAAGCCCGCGGCCAGCGCGAGGGCCATGACCACCAGCACGCCCCGCTGCTCGGCGGCGTAGCGCGAGATGCCGAAGGCCGTGAGCAGCATCATGGCGATCACGTCGGTGAGCCGGTCGGAGACCAGGGCGGGCACGGTGCGGGCCATGGGGGTGCCCGTGAGCTCGCGCACCACGTAGGGCTTGAGCAGCTCGCCGAGCTTGCCGGGCGTGATCGTCATGGCGATGGCGCCCAGGAAGGCCGTGGCGTCGGCGGCCAGCGGCATGTCGACCGAGAGGGCCCGCAGGTAGATGCGCCACTTGCCGAAGCGCAGGGCGTAGTTGGCGAGGGTGAGCACCACCACGGGCAGGGCCCAGCGCCAGTCGAAGGCGGCGAGGCGCGCCCCCACGGCACCCACGTCGGCCCACAGGGCCCACCCCAGGTAGAAGAGGGCGCCGAGGGCCACCGCCAGCAGGGCGGAGCGTCGAAAGCGGGCAATCAGGTCGGTCTGAACCCGCTGCGCCTCACCGTGTGGGAGTATGTGGGGTTGGACGGTGTGGTGCCGAGGCCGTGGGCCCCGGAGCCCGCCAGCCTGCCCGGCCGGGGATTGCCGTCG
>CAXQUZ010000008.1:0-9934 GCA_964226865.1 Myxococcota bacterium
AGCTCGGCGCCGGCGGCGCTGCGCTGGCGGCCCACCGCGAGGGCGGCCCGGGCCCGCACGGCGGGGAGCGGGTCGACGAGGTGGGGGGCGAGCCGGTCGAGGGGGGCCCGGTCGAGCTCGGCGTCGCGGATGGCCGTGAGGGTGGCCGCCAGCACGGCATCTTCGGCGTCTTCCGCATCCGCATCCGCATCCGCATCCGCAGGTGCCGTCGCCGCGGGCGGGGCCTCCGGGGCGGCGGGCGCTCCCGCAGGGGCTGCGTCCGGGGCGGGATCCGGCGTCGCCGGGGCGGCGGCGAGGGCCAGCGTGGTCAGCAGGAAGGCGAGCATGGCAGTCCCGTGCACGGGCCGGCGGAGCCACCGGCGGGCCGTGGGGGGTATCGCGGGTCGCGCGTGCTGTCAGAGGGGGAGGGGCGCGGCCCGGGGCGGGGCGACCAGATAGGGACGCCGGCGGCCGGTCGGTCGGGCCAGGGGCTGGCGCGACACCGGGCGCAGGACGGGAGGACGAGGGCATGGCAGACCGTTCGAAGGGCGCCGGCCGGTCGCCGGCACGGGGGCGCCGCGACCGCCGTGCCTCCGAGGCCCCGGCAGAGGGCCCCACCGCGCCGCCCTCCGCCGCCGAGCTGGCCGCCGAGCTGGACGGCCTGCGCAGCCGGGGCCGCATCAAGGCCTTCGCCCGGCGGGTCGAGACCGAGCCGGCCCTGGCCGCCGCCCTGCTGGCCCTGGCCCGAGACCGGGGCCACGCCGAGGCCGCCGGGTGGAGCCCCAAGAAGCTCGTCCGGGTGCTCCGGGAGCGCCAGGCCCCGGCCCAGCAGCGGGGCAACCCCATCCACCGCGACCCCTCCTTCACCTGTGGCCACTGCGGGCGCTTTGTCGC
The DNA here is from genome assembly GCA_964226865.1 of Myxococcota bacterium. Lineage (GTDB taxonomy): Bacteria > Myxococcota_A > UBA796 > UBA796 > UBA2385 > CAXQUZ01. Next base: position 874 of record CAXQUZ010000008.1, read on the forward strand.
GCCGGGCGGCCGGCGGGTGCGCGACCACTGCCCGAGCTGCCTGCGCAGCCTCCACGTCGACGTCGTCCCGGGCGACCGGGCGGCGGGCTGTGGGGGGCTGCTCGATCCCGTGCGCTTCACCCTCGAGGGGCGGGCCGGCGTCGTCATCACCCACCGCTGCCGGCGCTGCGGCGAAGAGCGGCGCCAGCGGGCCCACCCCGACGACCAGCTCCCTCCGGACCTCAGCCCGGCCTCGCTGCCGGCGGCGGGCAGCCTCGCGGGCCTCGGCGGCGGCGAGCACGGCGACAATGCCCTGCTGGAGCGGGCGCGCACCCTCCCCATGCGGGTGATGGAGTGGATCCAGCGCCACCAGCTCTGGGCGCCGGGCCAGCGGGTGCTGCTCGCGGTCAGCGGTGGCCTCGACAGCACCGTGATGCTCGACGTGCTGGCCGAGCTCGACGGGGTGGGCGCGCGGCTCGAGGTGGCCAGCGTCGACCACGGTCTCCGCCCCGAGGCGGTCGGCGAGGTGGCCCAGGTCGGGCGCGCAGCCGCGCGGCTCGGGCTGCCCTTCCACCCCCTCTCCCTGCGCCTGGCGCCGGGGCCGAACCTCGCCGCCCGGGCCCGGGATGCCCGGCGGGCGGCCCTGCTCGGGGTCGGGGCCGATCGCATCTGCACGGCCCACCACGAGGACGATCAGGCCGAGACCGTGCTCCAGCGGCTGCTGTGTGGCGCCGGGGCGGGGGGGCTGCGGGGCATGGCGCCCCTGGACGGGCCCTGGTGCCGGCCGCTGCTCGGCGAGCCCCGGTCTGTGCTCGCCGCCCACGCCGAGCTCCGCGGCCTGCGCTGGGTGGAGGACCCGAGCAACGCGGGCTCCCAGCGGGGGCGCCTGCGCGCGCTCCTGCCGGCGCTGGCGGAGATCCACGGCGGCGGCACGGCGGCCATCGCCCGCAGCGCCCGGCTGCTCGCCCGGGAGGATGCCCTGCTCACCGAGCTCGCGGCGGCGGCCCACGCGGCGGCGGCCCGGCCCGGGCCCGCCCTCGACCGGGCGGTCTTCTCGGCCCAGCACCCCGCCCTGCGGCTGCGCATGCTGCGGCGGCTGTGTGGCGCCGGGGCGGGCGGGCCGGTGCCCCGGGCCGATCAGCTCGAGGCCCTCGCGACCCGGCCCCTGACGACCGGGGCGGTCCACGGGCTTCCGGGGGGGGCGGTCATCCGGGTCGAGCGGGATCAGCTGGTGTGGGCAGCGGCCCCAGCGGATCCGGCTGGTTCCTGAGCAGCCGGCCCAGGGCCGCGCGCAGGGCGTCGGTGGGGGCCGCGAGCAGCTGGCGCTGGACGGCGACGGGCAGGGGCCCGAGGCGCAGCTCGGCGGCGAGGGTCAGGGCCTCTCGCAGGCCCTGGCGGTGGCCCTGGCGCCGGCCGGCGGCGGTGGCGCGGGCGAGGGCCTCGGCGAGGCGGACGAGGGAGCGGCTGCCGCGGTCGAGGGTGGGCAGCAGCCGCCGGGCGGTGCGGGCGGGATCGAGGGACGGGGGGTGCATGGGCGCTCCGGGCAGGGCCGGCGCCTTGCAGGGGGCGTGCCACCGGGAACGCACGGTCGATCAGGGGCTCGGGGCCCCTCCGGGCTGACGATCGTCGGCCGGAGCCGGCCGGGCGGCGACGACCGTCGTCAGGCCGGCGCGAGCGCGGCCCGGGCGGCCCGGATGCCCGCCAGCAGATCCGTGGCCGAGCCGTCGTCGGGCATGTGGGTGGCGGCGACGCCGTGCAGCCAGCAGGCCAGGGCCGCGGCCTCGCGGCTGCCCCGGCCCAGGGCCAGGAGGCCGCCGATGAGCCCCGCCAGCACGTCGCCGCTGCCGGCCGTCGCCAGCCGCCCGTCCGCCATCGGCAGCACCCAGGGGGTGGGCGCACCGACGAGGGTGTGGGGGCCCTTGAGCACGGGCAGCCCGAAGCGGGCGAGGTCGGCCTGGGCGGCGAAGCGGTCGGCCTCGACCTTGGACCGGCGGGTGTCGAGCAGCCGGGCGGCCTCGGCGCTGTGGGGGGTGATGACCCGGGGCTGGTCGCCGGAGGGCGTGGGGCACTCCTCGGCGAGAATGGTCAGTGCGTCGGCATCTGCGACCACGGCCCCCGGCCAGCGGCCCCAGAGCTCGCGCACGATGCGGCCGGCCTGGGTGCCGAGCCCGGGCCCCATCACGAGCACGTCGTGGCGCCGGGGGCTGAGCTCGGTGGGCTCCATCAGGATGATCTCGGGCCACAGGCCGTGCAGCTCGGGCCACCGGGCCCGGGGCAGGGCGACGCTCACCAGCCCCGCGCCCGCCCGCATCGCGCCGTGGGCCGCCAGCACCGCCGCGCCGCCGCCGCCGAGCACGGCGACGTGGCCGCGGGTCCACTTGGCGTCCTGGGGCTTGCGCCGCGGCAGCATGGGGCGCACGTCGGCCTCGTCGAGCAGGTGGCCCACCGGCGGCGGGTCCCCGCTCTGCTCGCCCAGCTCGAAGCCCAGGTCGACCACCTCGACCCGCCCCGCGAGGGCCGCCCCCGGCATGCAGAGCAGCCCGGGCTTCCAGGCCCCGAAGCTCACGGTCAGCGCCGCCGCGACGGCCTGGTTGGGCGAGCCGAGCACCTGGCCCGTGTCGGCGTCGACCCCGGTGGGCACGTCCAGCGCGACCACCGGGATGCCCGAGTCGTGGAGGATGCGCAGGGTGTCGACGCCCTCGAGCACGCTGGCCCGCGGCGCGCTGCGCTGGCCCGTGCCCAGCAGCGCGTCGACGGCCACCGTGGCGCCGCCGACCGCCCGGGGCAGGGGCAGCTCGTGCAGCCCGAGGCGGTGGCAGAGGGCCTGGTTGGCCCGGGCGTCGTCGGTGGTGGGCGGCCGGCAGGACCAGATCCGGACCTCGTGGCCCCAGAGCTTGAGCCAGCGGGCCACGACATAGCCGTCCCCGCCGTTGTTCCCGGGGCCGCAGAGCACGGCCAGGACCGCGTCCGGCCACCGGGCGTGGATGCGCTCGGCGGCGTGGCGACCGGCGAGCTCCATGAGCACCCGGCCCGGCATGCCGTGGTCCTCGATGAGGCGGCGGTCGAGCTCGCGGGTGCGGCGGGCGGACTGGATGGGGTGCATGGGGGGCCCGGGCGGGGGGTCAGGAGGCGAAGAGGGCCGTCGCCTCGTCGCGGATGGCGTCGGCGTGGACCTGGGCCTGGTCGGCGTCGGGGCCCTCGACGAGGATGCGCAGCTTGGGCTCGGTGCCGGAGTAGCGCACGACGAGGCGCAGCCCCGCCGCCTCTGCCGCCGCGATGGCGCCGATGCGCGCGAGGGGCAGGCGCTCGCCCTGGTGGCGCACGGTGTGCTGCGCCTGGGGCCAGCGGGTCCAGCCGGGGGCCGGCAGCTCGCCGGGGGTCGGGCAGCGCGCCAGCACCCGCAGCGCGGCGTAGAGCCCGTCGCCGGTCGGCAGCCCGTCGGCAAAGAGCACGTGGCCCGAGGGCTCGGCCCCGGCCTGGGCCCCGGAGGCGCGCATCTCGGCGGCCACCTTCTGGTCCCCCACACCGGAGCGCCGCAGCCGGCCGCCGAGGGCCGCCCCCAGCCCGCCGTTGCTCATCACCGTGCCCACGAGCGGGCCCCGGGTGCCCTGGGCGAGCAGCCAGAGCATGTCGTCGCCGTCCAGCAGCCCGTGGGTGGGGCTCACCAGCAGCACCCGGTCCGCGTCGCCGTCGAGGCAGATGGCGAGGTCGGCCCCGGCGGCCTGGACCTCGGCGGCGCCGGGCGGGTGGAGGGCGCCGACGCCCTCGTTGATGTTGCGCCCGGTCGGCGCGCAGCCCCGCTGGATGACCGTGGCGCCCAGCCCCTCGAGCACGGCCGGCGCGGCGTGGGCGGCGGCGCCGTGGGCGGCGTCGAGCAGCACGGTCGTGCCCGAGAGGTCGAGCCGGGGCATCGCCAGCCGCCAGGGCCCGAGCGGATCCGCCGCCGAGACCCGGCCCCCGCCGCCCGGCCGGGGCGCGGACGCGAAGGCCGCCTCCAGCCCGGCCGTGCCGGTGGGCTTGGTGCCGTCGGCGCCGAGGATCTTGATGCCGTTGTCGTGCCAGGGGTTGTGGCTCGCGGTGATCATCACGCCGGCGACGGCATCGGTGGCGGCGACCAGGGCCGAGACCGCCGCGGTGGGCAGCACACCGGCGTCCCGCACCTGGATGCCCCCCTCCATGAGCCCGGCCGCCACGGCGTCCGCGAGCTCGGGGCCGCTCTCGCGGGTGTCGCGGCCGATGACCACGGCGCCGCCCGGTCCGCCGCTCCAGTGGGCGAGGCCGCGGCCGATGGCCCGGGCGCCGACCGGGTCGATGGGGAAGCGTCCGGCGCGCCCGCGCACGCCGTCCGTGCCGAAGCGAATGGGTCCGCTCATGCTCGTGTCTCCGCTGGGGGTCAGGGTCCCGCCGCCAGGGCGGGGCTCAGAGCTCGTCGCCCTCTTCGTCCGGGGGCGGCTCGGTGGGCTTGAGGGTGAAGGTCTTGGGGGCCACCTCGAGCACCCGGATCTCGTCCTTGGCGCCGCCGTGGAGCACCTGGACCGGGCCGTCCTCGTCGGCCACCCACTTCACCGTCACCGGCGCGTCGAAGGGCACGGCGGGGGGCAGGTCGAGGATGACGTTGACGTCCCGCTCGCGCAGCTTGCCCACGGCCTTCTTCGGCCCCTCCACCCGCACCCGCACCTTGCGCAGCTCGGTGGTCCAGCCCTGGGCCCGCACGGTGACGGGCACCTCGGGGAAGGTGCGGTCGGTGATCTCGGGAGAGACCTCGACCTCGACGCGCACCGGCTCGTCGGTGGTGGCCTGGACCGTGCGCGGGTTGAAGATCAGCCCGACCTCCGCGTTCCGGTCCGAGGTGGCGCCCGAGATGTCGACGATGTCGGTGCTGACCTCCGAGATGCCCCGCAGCAGCGACTGGGCGCCCTCGATCTCGACGATGGGCGGGTTCACCTTGATGCTGCCCTGCTTCCAGCCGTCCGCGACCTCGCCGATGACGTTGGCCTTCACCCGCACCTGGCGGCGGGCCATGCGGTCGAGCGAGACGTCGACGACCGGCGGCGTGAACTGGACCACCTTGAGGCCGTCGGGCAGCCCGGTGAGGGACTGCTCGCGGAAGTCGATGGCCACGGGGCCCTCGTCGGCGTTGGAGAGGTCGACGCTCATGACCAGCCGGCGCTTCTCCAGCGCCCGCACCCGCCCCTGGGGGCCCGAGACGGTCACCGAGATGCTCTTGGGCACCTCTTCGACCCGCGCGAGCTCTTCGGGGAAGTTGTACTGGACCCGGGCCCGGGCCCGGCGCTCGACGACCTGCTCGCTCTGGAGCCAGGCCCAGATGGCGACCGAGAGGAACAGCGCGACGAACTGGCGGCCGAGGTGCTCCGTGGCCAGGCGGGCGAGCCAGCCCCGGGCCTGGGCGCGCGACACGGGCTGCCACTTCATGCCGGGCCTCCGGCAGCCGCGGGGGGCTGCTCGTCGGTGTTCAGCAGCCGCTGGAGCTTCTCGCGCAGGTCGTTGGCGTCGTCACAGGGGCTGAGCTGGCCGTTCTGCACGAGGCTCACCACCCCCCGCTCCTCGCTGACGATGATGACCACCGTGTCGGCCTCTTCGGTGAGGCCGATGGCGGCGCGGTGGCGGGTGCCGAAGAAGCGGCTGATGTTCTTGTTCTGGGTGAGGGGCAGGAAGGCCGAGGCCGCGGCGATGCGGCCCTTCTGGATGATGACGGCGCCGTCGTGGAGGGGGCTGGTCGGGTGGAAGATGGCGAGCAGCAGGTCGTTGCTGATCTCGGCGTCGAGGCCCGTGGCCGGCTCGACGAACTCGGCCAGGGAGCCCGCCCGCTCGATGGCGATGAGGGCCCCGACCCGGCGCGAGGCCATGGCGAAGCTGGCGCGCACGAGCTCCTCGACCTTGGGCAGCGAGAGCGAGGCACTGCTGCGGGAGGTGCTGAGGAAGAGGCGGCCGCCGGCCCGGGCCAGGGCCTTGCGGATGTCTTGCTGGAACAGGATGATCACGGCCAGCACGATGTAGACGAAGAACTTCTCGAGCAGCCAGTGGATGCTGATGAGATCGAAGAAGTCGGCCAGGGCGTAGAGCCCGATGAGCACCAGCAGGCCCACCATGGTCTGGATGGCGCGGGTGCCGCGCATGACCAGCAGCGTGCGGTACAGGATCCACGTCATCAGCCCGATGTCGACCACGTCGGTCCACCGGAAGGTCTCGAGCAGCCAGACGTCCATCCCTGTCCTTGGGCCCTGTCCGTGGGCGCGGGGCGGTGCCGGGTTGGGGGGGCCCGGGCGCGCGCGGGCGACCCCGGAGGGCGCGGGCGGAAGTGTACCTTCAGGCGGGGGCGGCGCCGGTGGCCCGGGCCCCGGCGACCGCGTCCAGCAGATCGAGGAGCTGTCGGGTCTCGGCCACGTCGTGCACCCTGAAGGCGCGTGCGCCGGCCTCGCGGGCGCTGGCGGCCGCAGCGAGGGATCCGCCCAGCCGGTCGGCGGCGCGGGGCGCGCCCAGGGTCTGGCCGATGAAGCTCTTGCGCGAGGCGCCGATGTAGACGGGCCAGCCCGTGGCGACGAGGCGGTCGGTGGCCGCGAGCAGGGCCAGCGACTGGGCGGCGGTCTTGGCGAAGCCGATGCCCGGGTCGATCCAGACCTCGGGCGAGCGGGCCCGCGCGGCGGCGGCGCGGAGGGCGTCGCAGACCTCGCCGACGAGGTCGCCGTAGTCGGTGAGGCCGGCCATGGTGCGGGGCACGCCGCGCATGTGCATGACCACCGTCGCTGCGGCGTCGGCGCTGCAGGCCACCATCTCCGGATCGCGCAGCCCCGTGATGTCGTTGATGACCGTGGCGCCGGCGGCGAGGGCCCGGGCGGCGACGGCGGGCCGGCGGGTGTCGATGCAGAGCGGGGCGTCGGTCTCGGCCGCGAGGGCCCGCAGCACCGGCAGCACCCGGCGGCACTCCTCGTCGGCGTCCACCGGCGCGGCCCCGGGGCGGGTCGACTCGCCGCCCACGTCGATCCAGTCGGCACCCTCGGCCAGCATGGCCCGCGCACGGGCGAGCTGCGTGTCGAGAATGGCGTGCTGGCCGCCGTCGTAGAAGGAGTCGGGCGTGCAGTTGAGGATGCCCACCACCACGGCGCGGGGGCGGCTCATGTGGCGAGGGGGGCCGGGTAGACCGGGTCGAGGCCCTGGACCACGGCCTCGAACTCGGCGCCGTCGACCGTCTCCTTCTCGAGCAGCAGCTCGGCGAGGCGCTCGAGGATGTGCATGTTCTGGCGGAGGATGTCGCGGGCCAGGCCGTCGGCCTCGTCGAGCAGCCGCTTGACCTCCTGGTCGACGAGCTGGGCCGTGCTCTCGCTGGTGGCGCTGCGGCGGCCGAGATCGCGCCCGAGGAAGGGCTCGCCCTCGTCGCCCATGCTCATCGGACCGACCGCCTCGCTCATGCCGTACTCGGTCACCATGGCCCGGGCGATGCGGGTGGCCTGGCGCAGGTCGTTGCTGGCGCCCGTGCTGATCTCGTCGAAGGCCAGCACCTCGGCGGCCCGGCCGCCCATGAAGACGGCGAGGCGGGTGAGGAGCTGGCGCAGGGTGGCGCCGAGCCGGTCTTCTTCGGGCAGCATCATGGTCACGCCGAGGGCCCGGCCCCGGGGCACGATGGTGACCTTGTGGACCCGGTCGGCCTCCGGCAGCAGCCGGGCGACGATGGCGTGGCCGGCCTCGTGGAAGGCCGTGCGGCGCCGCTCGCGCTGGGGCACGACCATGCTGGTGCGGGCCACCCCCATGCTGACCTTGTCCTTGGCCTCCTCGAAGTCGTGTTGGGCCACGGCGTCGCGGCTGTTGCGGGCCGCCAGCAGGGCCGCCTCGTTGACCAGGTTCTCCAGATCGGCCCCGGAGAAGCCCGGCGTGCCCTTGGCGACGACCTCGAGATCGACCTCGTCGGCGAGGGGGGTGCGGCGGGTGTGGACCTTGAGGATGCCCAGGCGGCCGTTCACGTCGGGGTTCGACACGACCACCCGGCGATCGAAGCGGCCCGGGCGCAGCAGCGCCGGATCGAGCACATCGGGGCGGTTGGTCGCGGCCATGAGGATGACGCCCTCGCTGCTCTCGAAGCCGTCCATCTCGACGAGGAGCTGGTTGAGGGTCTGCTCGCGCTCGTCGTGGCCGCCGCCCATGCCGGCGCCCCGGTGGCGTCCCACGGCGTCGATCTCGTCGACGAAGATGATGCAGGGGGCCTGCTTCTTGCCCTGCTCGAAGAGGTCGCGGACCCGGCTCGCGCCCACGCCGACGAACATCTCGACAAAGTCCGAGCCCGAGATCGAGAAGAAGGGCACCCCGGCCTCGCCCGCCACCGCCCGGGCGAGCAGCGTCTTGCCCGTGCCCGGCGGGCCCATCAACAGCACCCCCTTGGGGATGCGGCCGCCAAGGCGGGTGAAGCGGGAGGGCTCCTTGAGGAAGTGGATGATCTCGTCCAGCTCGCCCTTGGCCTCGTCACAGCCGGCCACGTCGGCGAAGGTGATGCGCTTGTGGCGATCGTTGAGGAGCCGCGCCTTCGACTTGCCGAAGCTCATGGCCCGGCCGCCGCCCATCTGGAGCTGGCGCATGAAGAGCATGAAGAGCACGACGATGAGGATGACGGGCAGGGCGGCCGAGACGATGTCGATGAGGCGCAGGGCCGGCTCGGCCTGGAAGCTGGTCTCGACGCCGTGGTCGTCGACCAGCTCGACGAACCAGTCGCTCTCGGCGGGCCCCGTCGAGCGGATGCGGGTGTGGTCGTTGAGCTGGCCGGTGATGGTGCGGCCCTCGATCGAGAGCTCGGCCACCCGGCCGTCCTTGATCTGCTGGACGAGGCGCGAGAAGGGCAGCTGTTCCTCGGCCACGCTGCCCGCCCCGCCGATCACCGTGAAGGCCAGCATGAGCACGAGCATCAGGAAGACCCAGAGGAACATTCCCTTGCTGTAGTTCTTCATCGGGACACCCGGTGGGGGGACGGCGGGAACGGCGGCGACCCGTCCGGACCTGCCGGGTGGTCATAGCCCCCGACCGGGACCCGTACACCCCCGGCCCGCAGGGGCGCCGGTCGGTTAGCAGATCGGAAGAG
>CAXQUZ010000009.1:0-3309 GCA_964226865.1 Myxococcota bacterium
GGACCTGGCGACGGGCACGACCTTCTACACCGACGGCGACAGCGACGGCTACGGGGCGGCGAGCGGGGCCACGGCGGCCTGCGCCCAGCCCTCGGGCACGGTGACCGACGCGACCGACTGCGACGACACGAGCGCGGCGGTGAACCCGGCGGCGGCCGAGGTCTGCAACGGCGTCGACGACGACTGCGATGCCCTGGTCGACGACGCCGATCCGGGCCTCGACCCGGCCACGGCCACGACCTTCTACGACGACGACGACGGCGACGGCTACGGCGACGCCAGCGCGGCGACCACCGCCTGTGTCCAGCCCTCGGGCACGGTGACCGACGCGACCGACTGCGACGACGGCGCCGCGGCGGTGAGCCCGGCGGCCAGCGAGCTGTGCAACGGCGTCGACGACGACTGTGACGGCATCGAAGACGACGGCGTCATCGGCAGCGGCGCGGCCTGTGCGGGCCTGTCTTGCCAAGACATCCTGCTGTCGGGCTCGTCGACCGGCGACGGCACCTACAGCGTCGAGGGCGTCTCGGGCACGGTCTTCGACGCCTACTGCGACATGAGCACGGACGGCGGCGGCTGGACCCTGGTGGGCAGCGTGGTCAACGACGGCAGCCGGCGCTGGAACAGCTACACGGCCTTCACCAACACGACGACCTGGGGCAGCATCTCGGGCGCCCAGACCGGCGACTTCAAGTCCCCCGCCTGGACGGATCTCGAGGGCGACGACCTGCTGATCACGACCACCGACTACGACGTGGGCTGGGGGGCGGTGCTGGGCGACACCGACATGGCCTCTTGGATTGCCGGCGAGTACAACAGCAGCGTCTGCTCGACCACCTTCCTCGGCAACACCCCCGACTACAGCGACGGCCTCACGGCGGCCCAGGCATCGGTCTTCTCGCTGACCGTGCGGCCCCTCGACGACAACTGTTCCTGCTTCCCGGGCTGCAACGAGTCGGTCATGATCGGCCTCATCAACGCAAGCTGCTGCTGGGTGGCGGGGCTGGGCAATGCACCGAGCGGCCAGCCCTCGTGGCGCACCCACGACCTGTCGCTGCTCGAGGTCGGCAACATCACGGCCCAGAGCTGCAGCGCGGGCAGCTGGCCCTGCAATGACGACGGCGCCACGGCCAGCACCGCGGGCTTCTGCTACGACACGAGCTGCAAGCAGAGCTTCGCCGAGGTGTGGGTGCGCTGAGGTATCTGTGGGGATGTTCAGGTGTTGGGCGGGCTGAGATCCTGCGGGTCTGCTGCTGCATGCTCCATTGGTGAGGGTCTTGGGGGTCTGTGCTGGAGGCCGGGCGGAATTCTCCAATGCGGACGAATGGTGTCCGCTTCGGGCCTGTCCACCGGGCGGCCCACCGCTTAGGCTGGGGGCTGCAGGGAGGACAGGCATGCACACGGGCAGCCCGCGCATTCTCGACGACAGCCCCGAGCTGCGCGCCGCGCACTGGTGGTCGGGACTCGACGCCCTGGCCCGTCGGGTGGTGGACGTGGTCGATGCCGTGCCCGTCCACACCCCCCTGCTCATCAGCGGCAGCTGGGGCGCCGGCAAGACCACGCTGCTGCGGGCCGTGGCGGCGCGCCTCGACGGCGAGCGCCCCGGGGCCCGGGCGATCTGGTTCGACGCCTGGCGCCACGAGACCGCGGGGGCGATGCTGCCGGCCCTGGTGCGGGCGGTCTGGGCCGCCCTGCCGCCGGCCGTGCACGAAGACGCCGAGGCGGCCGCGGGCTGGCAGCGGGCCTTCCGGGCGGCCCTGGCCCTGGGCCTCGCCGCGATGCCCGCGGCGGCGGGGCTGGCGGGGGGGCCCGTCGCCCAGGCCGCCGCCAAGGCCGCGACCCTCGGCAGCCTCAAGGCGGTCGCCGGCTTCGCGGGCGAGGGGCGCGCCCCGGCCCCGGTCGAAGACCCGGTCGCCCGGCTCCACCGCGAGCTCGCCGCCCTCATCGACCGCGGCTGGCCCCCCGAGACCGCGCCGGGCGGTCCGGTGCTGCTCATCGACGACCTCGACCGCTGCAGCCCCGCGGGGGCCGTGGCCCTGCTCGACCAGCTCCGGGCCCTGCTCGCCCTCCAGCACGGCGCGCGGCCCCTGCGCGCCCACTTCGTCGTCGCCATGGACCGCACGGTGCTGGCCCGGGCGGTCGCCGCCAAGTTCCAGGGCATCGGCGACTACGACGGCAACCGCTACCTCGAGAAGCTCTTCCCCGTCGCCTTCGCCGTGCCCGTGCCCGACTACCGGGCGGCGGCCCAGCTCATCCGCGTCTATGTCGACGAGCTCGGCCTCGATGCCTCCTCCGAGGCGGCCCGGGCCGAGGGCTGGCGCGACGCGCTGATGGTGGCCCTGTCGGGCTCCTTCTTTGCGAACCCCCGGCTCATGAAGCGCTGTGTGAACCGCTTCCGGCTGGCGACCTGGTTCGAGTCCCAGGCGCCGGCCGCCGGGGGCGCCCTCCATCCCGACGACGACCGCACCCTCGCCAAGTGGATCGCGGCCACCGAGCGCTGGCCCGAGCTCCGCACGCTCATGCACGAGCACGGCGACGACTACTGGCGCCGGCTGGGCGAGGCGCTGGCCGGCGAGGGCGAGCTGCCCGGGCCCGATGCGGCGGCCCTCGTGGCCCGGCGGGGGGCCCAGGCCTGGCTGCGCCGCGAGGTCTTCGTCGGCGCCCGCTCCCGGGTCGCGGCCTTCCGGGCGGCCGACCTGCGGCTGCGGCGGTGGGGGCTCTGATGCACGCGCTGCCCCGGCCTGCGGCGCCGGATCTGCTGCTGATCCGTCCCCACGGCGGGGCCCTGCCCGCGGCGGCCCAGGCGGCCATCGCGGCCCGGGGCTGGACGGTCGCCGACCGGGGCGCGGCGCCGGACGAGGGCGACGCCGGGGGCCCGGCCCTGCCCGTGCTGTTGTGGTCGCCCCAGGGCTGGGAGGCGGCGCTGCGGGCGGTCCACCGGCTGCCCGCGGCCCTCTGTCGGCGCGCGCTGCTGGCGGCCCCGGGGCCCGCTCCGGCCGACCTGGGCCACCGGGTGCGGGCGGCGACGGCCCTGTCGTACTGGATGGCCCCCTGGGGCGGCTGGCTGCTGGGGCTGGCCCAGGCGGCCCTGGCCCGGGATGCGGTCGAGCCCGGGGCCGCCGTGCTCGACCAGCTCCGGGTCCAGGCCGCCGAGCAGCCCGAGGCCTTCCTGCTGTCGCTCGGCGCCATCGCCCAGACCCTTGCGCTGGGACACTGCGGTGAGTTGGTGATGGCCAGCATGTACTCCGCCACCAGTTGCCGCATCGGCTCGGAGAGATGATCCTGCGGCGGCATTGTCGGGAAGTCGGG
>CAXQUZ010000010.1:0-7209 GCA_964226865.1 Myxococcota bacterium
TCGAGCTGACCGACGTCTGCCCCTGCGACCAGCCCGACTGCCCGACCCCGGCGGCCCGCTGGACGGCGCTGACCGCGGGCATCGCCGGCCCCCTCGACGGGCCCCGCTGGGGCGCGCTGCGCGACCAGGGCCAGCTGCGCTTCGACCGGGGCTTCCTCGGCTTCGAGGTGGTGCGCACGGTGGTGGCCGATCTGCTCCGGGCCCGGCTCCGCTTCGGCACCCTCGCCCTGCGCTGGCGGGGCGAGCCCCTGCTCCACCCCGAGGCGGCGCCCATCCTGCGCTTCCTCCTCGACCACATCGACGCCCACGGCCTCGCCGACCGGCTGCGCATCGAGACCGACGGGCGCTTCCTCACCGACGAGCTCGCCCGCCTCGCCGCCCACCCCGCGCCCCAGGAGTGGGTCTTCGACCTCGACCGGGGCGCCGGGGCCGGGGTCGCGGCCCTCTGCGCCGCCCGGGGGCCCGCCGCCCGGGTGGTGCTCGCCCAGACCGCCACCGCCACCCTCGATGCCGCTGCCGTGGCCGCGCGCTGGCCGGCCTTCTCGCCCGCCGCGGGCCGCTACCCCCGCGAGGGCGGCGACCGCCTCTGGTTCCGCCGCCGCGACCACACCAACTTCCGCGACAACGCCCGGGCCCGGGACGATCTCGCCCGGGTCGCCGACGCCCTCGGCCTCGTCGCCGAGCTGGGCGAAGAGGACCGCCCCCGCCGCTGCGGCGCCCCGGCCCGCGCCCCCACCCTCAGCTGGGACGGCAAGCTGGCCCTCTGCCCCACCGACACCCAGCTCCACCACCCCATCGGCGAGGTGACCCCCGGCCGCCTCAGCGAGCTCTGGCGCGGCCCCCTGCGGGCCCAGGCCCAGGGCGAGGTCGACCGCAAGGGGGTGCCCTCCCAGCGGCTCTGCCAGGACTGCGCGATGCCCTGGAGCCCGAACGGGGCCTGACCGACAACGCCCTCTATCGCGTTACTCTGGGCGCCTGGCCTGCGGCCACCGGGTCCGGCGGCGGGGTCGGCCCCCGAGACGCCGGGAGCCGGAGTCTCCCGGCTGGGGCCTCCGTTGCTGCGCAACCGGCGGCGCCGCCCGCCTGGCCCCCTGGCGCAGCCGCTCAGGGCCCGCCCAGATCCGCCCCCTCCACCACCACCGGCGCCGAGGCCTGGTGGCGGGTCACGAGCAGGGCGAGCTCGAAGGCCGCGGCGCCCGCCAGCGCGTCGGCGTGGGGCCGCAGCCGCTCGGAGAAGGGCACGGCCCCCAGCGCACCGCCCCGGGTGGGGAAGCTGGTCGTGTCGTGGAAGGCCACCCCACCGTCAGCGCCGCGCACCGTGAGCTGGACCTCGCCGCTGCGCTCGTAGCGCTGGCCCGGGCGAAAGGGGCAGCGGCCCTGGACGATGAGCCGCACCTCGCCGTCGGTCTGGACCGGCTCGCGCACAACACAGAGGCCGCCCCCCTGCCAGCGGGCTAGCCGCCCCGGGCCCGGATCGGCCAGGGCGGCCCCCGGCACGGTGCAGACGAGGGCGTGCTCTTCGATGCGGGCCGCCGCCCAGAGCTCGACCCGGGCGACCGCCCCCCCCGGGGGCAGCCGGAGCTCCGCCGCAAAGGGCAGGCGGTCGCCCACGGCCCGGGCGGGCTCGAGCCGCGCTTCGTCGACGGCCACCACCCCGCCGGCGGCGTCGACGGCCACGGCGACCACCGCCAGCTCCTCGATGGCGACCCCGGCCGGCAGCCGCAGGGCACCGGCGCAGGCGAGCAGGGGGCCCCGGCGGCCGGGCGCGAGGCGGGCCGTGACGGCCTCGAGGACAAGGGGCGCGGGGGCAGCGGTGGCGGTCATGGCGACTCCGGAGCGGGCAGCAGGCACGGGGCGGGCACCCCACTGCTGTATGCCGGCGGCCGCCCCCCGCGGGCCGGGCCGGCGCTTCATGCTTCGACACACTGCGGCAGCCCTCCCCACACACGGGCGACCTACGGTGGGCCCAGCTCGGGAGCGAGTCCCGAGAACTGCCCACACCAGGGCATCCCCACCCCGTCCGGAGTGTTCCATGCGCCGCGTTCTCGTCCCCCTTCTCCTCGCCGCCGGCCTCGGCCTCCCCCTGCTCGCCGCCGCCCAGGGCCGGGCCCCCCGGGCCCACCCGGTGGTCGACGCGGCCTGGTCGCTCGGCGACCGGGCCCTCGACGCCGTCGACGCCACCCCCGCCCAGCGCCGGGCCGTGGTCGATCGGGCCAACGAGGTGGTGGCGACCCTGGCGCCCCACGAGGCGGCCGTGCGCCGCTGGGCCGGCGAGCTCGAGCGGGCGCTCACGGCCGAGACGGTCTCCCCGGCCGAGACCGAGGCCCTGCGCCGCCGGGGCCTCGCCCTGGCCGACGCCATGAGCGCCGACACCGTCGCCAGCCTCACCGACATGGCCAACGTGCTCGACGCCGGCCAGCGCCAGGCCCTCCTGCGCCTCGCCCGGCGCGAGGCCGCCCGTCGCCTGCGCTGAGGGCGCCGCTCCCGGGGCGGGGCGGCCCCCCGCCGTCCCACCCGCTACCTTGCCCCTCCCTGCCCCTGCGCCCCGGTCGCCATGCACCGTGTGCTGATCATCGACGACGACCAGAAGCTCACGGCCATGCTCCAGACCTGGCTGGGCAGCCGGGGCGTCCGCCTCGACTGCGCCCACTCGGCGGCGGCGGGGCGGGCGCGCCTCGACCGGGGCCCCGCCGTCGACCTGCTCGTGCTCGATCTCATGCTGCCCGACGCCGACGGCCTCGACCTCTGCCGGGCGCTGCGGGCCGGGCCCACCGCCGGGCTGCCCATCCTCATGCTGACGGCCCGGGGCGACCCGGCCGACCGGGTGCTCGGCCTCGAGCTGGGCGCCGACGACTACCTGTCCAAGCCCTTCGACCCCCGCGAGCTGCTCGCGCGCATCCGGGCCCTGCTCCGGCGGGTGGCCCGCACGGCCCGCCCCGAGCGGATCTGCCACGGGCCCCTGGTGCTCGACCGCGACCGCCTCGAGGCCACCCACAACGGCGTGCCCGCCGCCCTCACGGCCCACCAGTTCCGCCTGCTCTGGGCGCTGGCCAGCCGACCGGGCCGGGTGCTCGACCGGGCCCAGCTCGGCGCGCTGCTCGGCGAGCGGGGCGACCTGCTCGATCGCACCATCGACGTCCACATCAGCCGCATCCGGGCCGCCATCGAGGCCGATCCCCGGCGGCCCCAGCTCATCCGCACCGTCCGGGGCGCCGGCTACCTCTTCTCGCCCCCCCAGGACGACTGAGCCGTGCGGCGCCGCCTCTTCGCCCAGATCTACCTGAGCTTCCTGGGGGTGGCGGCCCTGACCCTGCTCGCGACGGGCCTGAGCCTCGCCGGGGCGGCGGGCCAGCTCGTGCGCGCGCCGGGGGCCCTCGCCCGGGTGGCCGCGCTGGTGCTCGAGACCCTGCCCGATCCCCTGTCGGCGCCCGAGGGCTTCCGCACCGGCGTCGTGCGCAGCGCCCGGAGGCTCGGGCTCCACGCCTCGGTCTGGAGCGCCGAGGGGCGGCTGCTCGTGCGGGTGGGCGAGGCCCTGCCCGCACCGCCGGGGGGCTGCGCCGACACCCTCGTGCGCAGCGCCGGGGGGGCCCCGGGCCTCTGCGTGCAGATCCCCGACGGCCGCTGGGTCGCCGTGGCCGGCGAAGAGGACCGCAGCCGGGCGGTGGCCCTGCGGGTCCTGGCCGTCTTCATCGCCATCTTCGGCACCATCGCCCTGGGATGCTGGCCCCTGGCCCGCCGGCTGAGCCGCCGCCTAGAGCGGCTCGAGGCCGAGGTCGAGCGCTTCGGTGCCGGCGCCCTCGACGCCCGGGTCGAGGTCCAGGGGGCCGACGAGGTCGCCGCCGTCGCCCGGGCCTTCAACCGCTCGGCCGACCGGGTCTCGGCCCTGGTCTCTCGCCAGCAGCGGGTCCTGGCCCACGCCTCCCACGAGCTGCGCTCGCCCCTGGCCCGGCTGCGCATGGCCCTCGCCCTGCTCGAAGACGCCGAGGCCCCCGACCAGCGGGCCGCCACCATCGCGGCCGCCACCGACGACATTGCCGAGCTGGACGGACTCATCGAGGACGTGCTGCTGGCATCGCGGCTGCGGGGGGGCGTGGCCCTGCCCCGGGAGCGGGCCCCGGTGGCCCTGCGGCCGCTCTGTGCGGCCCTGCTCGGGGACGACGCCGTGCTGCTGCCGGGCCCGCCGGTCACGGTCCCGGGCGACGCCCGGCTGCTGCGCCGGGCCGTCGACAACCTGCTGCGCAACGCCCGGCGCCACGGGGCCCCGCCCATCGAGGTGGCCGTGGCGCGGGGGGCGCCCCTGCCAGACGGCGCCACGCTCGACCTCCAAGATGCCGTGACTGTGAGCATTCTCGACCGTGGCCCCGGCGTCCCGCCCGACCAGGTGGCGCGCATCTTCGAGCCCTTCCACCGGGCCCCGGGCCAGGCCGAGGGCCAGCCCGGCGTGGGCCTGGGCCTGGCCCTGGTCGACGAGATCGCCCGCCACCACGGGGGCAGCGTGCACCACCAGCCCCGGCCCCACGGCGGCAGCGCCTTCGTGCTCTGCCTGCCCGCCGGGGGCTGAGCGCCCGCCTCAGCCCGCGCCCGGGTCGACGCCCGGCCGGCGCCCGAAGCGCAGCCAGCCGCCCAGCTGCTCGAGGGCCGCGGGCACGTCGGCGAGGCTCGCGTGGCTCACCCGCAGGGCCCGGGCGAAGCGCAGGGGGTGGCCGTAGAAGCCGAGGTAGAGGCCCGTGCGCACGAGGCGCAGGTGGGGCGGCGGCGGGGCCGCGTCGGCGAGGGCGGCGGCGTGCAGGGGGGCGTGGAGGCTGAAGTGGGCGCCGCTGCAGCCCATGCGCACGGCCGCCCGCAGCTGGCGCAGGGGCTCGCGCCGCGCGGCCCCGGGCAGGCCCAGCATGAAGTAGGCGGTCACCTCGATGCCGTGGCGCCGGCAGGCCGCCGCCGCCCGCTCGACCGCGTCGAGGGGTGCCCGCCCGAGCCGGCGGGCCTGGGCGGGATCGGTGGTCTCGATGCCGAGGGCCACCCGCACACAGCCCGCCGCCGCCATCGCCGCGACCACCTCGTCGTCGAGGGTCTCGGCCCGCAGCCCGTTCGGGCAGGACCAGCTCAGGCCGAGCCGGGCGGCGGCCAGGGCCCGGCAGAGGGCCAGCCAGCGGCCCCGGTGGACGGTGGGGTGCTCGTCTTCGATGAGGACGTGGCCCACATAGTCGGGCAGCGCCCGCAGCTCGGCCACCACCGCCTCGGGCGCGCGCCCCCGCCAGCGGCGGTGGTGGAGGGCCGGGCTCGGGCAGTGGGCGCAGGCGAGCGGGCAGCCCCGGCTGGTGACGACCGGGGCGGCATGGGGCGCCCGGGCCGCCCAGGCGTGGGGGTAGCGCCGGGGGTCGAAGACCGTGCGGTCGGTCGGCGGCAGCTGGTCGAGGTCGAGCAGCGGCCGGGGCGGCTCGTGGACCGCAGCGCCGTCCGGCCCCCGCCACACACAGCCCCGGACCCCGGCGGGCGCGCCGCCCGCGGCCCAGGCGGCCACGACCTCCACCACCGTGGCCTCGCCCTCGCCCACCACCACCGCGTCCGCGTCGAGCTCGGCCAGGGTGGCCGCAGGCTGGAGGCTCGCGTGGGGGCCGCCGAGCAGCAGCCGCAGGGGGGCCCCGGTCTCGGCGGCGTGGGCCCGCACGATGCGGGCACAGGCCCGGGCCTGGGGCAGGTTCGGGGTCCAGACCGCGATGCCCACGACCTCGGGCCGGTGCTGGGCCAGGGCGCGGGCGAGGCCCTCCCGGCCGTCGAGGGCGACGTCGAGGCCGACCACCGTGTGGCCGGCGGCGCGCAGGGCCCCGCCGATGGCCGCCAGCCCGAGGGGGTAGGCCACCTCGAAGTCGAGGCCCGGAAAGACCAGCATCACGCGCATGGCAGGCCCCCCGCGGCGGCGCTCAGGCCGGCGCGTCGCGGTAGTCGCGGACGAGCTGGAAGGGGAAGCCGGCCTCGCGCTCGCGGTCGGCGGGCGCGGCAAAGGCCCCCACCCCCGCGGGCAGGGGCGAGACGGCCGCCAGGAAGGCCGGGGTCGCGAGCACCTCGCTGGCGCCCGCCACGTCCTCGCCGAGCACGAAGGCCCGGTTGGTCTCGGCGCCGAAGAGGTCGTGGCCCGGCACCACGAGGGTCGGGCCGAAGCCGAGGCCCATGCAGGGATGGATGGCGTCGTTGCGCTCGCCGTGGCCGAGACAGCCCGTGCGGCCCCGGTTGAAGGCCGCGAGCGCTGCCCGGGCCGCCAGCGCCCCCTCGAGGGCCGCCCGGGGGTCGTCGAAGATGCAGAAGACCGTGTCGGCCACCACCTTCACAGTGACGGCCCCCCGTGCCTCGAGCGGCGGCATCAGCACCTGGGTGGCCCGGCGCGCCATGCCCAGGGCGTAGGCGATGCCGTGGGCGTCGGTGCGCTTCACCATGTCGGTGTAGTCGACCACGAGGGTCGCGACCGTGCGGGAGAAGCGTGCGTCGAGTGCCGCTGCGGCGGCCGGGTCGTCCACGACGCGGTCGACCAGCGCGTAGAAGGCCGCAGGCGTGAGGCCGTCGGCGGCAGCAGCAGGCGGTTGTGGTGGCACGGACCCTCCCCGGGATGTGGCCCGGGCGTAGTGCGGCGCCGGGCGGGCATCAAGGGGCGGCGGGCCCAGCGGCGGCTCAGGCCGTGATCTGGGCCTCGATGTCGCGGAGCAGCTGGCCGGCGGGGCCCGTGCGCTGGGCCGCGATGCAGCGCTTGTAGGCCTTCCAGAGCTCGCCGAGCATGGGGTCGTCCACGAGCTTGTGTTCGTCGGGCGCCGTGTCGCGAGAGGGCAGCTCGATGGAGCCGAGGGCACGGCGCCGGAGCAGCTGGCGGGTCGAGCGCAGGAAGTGGCCCTCGGCGCCGGCCGTGCCGCGGCGGCGCAGCTCGCAGTAGGTCCGCCAGAGCACGCTCTCGGGAAGTCCCTCTGCAAGGGCATCGCCACGGTCGGGCTGGGTGCGGAGCACGCGCAGCAGCTGGCGGGTCGGTGCAGTCAGGTCGAGGGGAATGACCATGTCGGGAGACCTCCGTGTTCGAGTCGGGACGGCGCGCCGTCCAGCGGGCCCGGGGGGCGGGCCGGCCACGGGGGCCGGGCGGGGAGGGCGCAGGCGCGGGCAGTCTCGGCAAGAGACCGCGGGCCCGCCGCGGGCGACCCAGGGAGCGAGCCCCCGGCGGCCGCCCCGAGGGGC
>CAXQUZ010000011.1:0-3698 GCA_964226865.1 Myxococcota bacterium
CCCCGCCCGCCGTGCACGGCCGCGCCCGCCCCGCCCCGTCGGGCCGCCCTGCCCGGGACCGCGCGCGCTCACAGGCTGCGCGCCAGGCGATCGGCGCAGGCCTGCTGGAGCGCCGCCAGGTCGTGCAGGCCGCCGACCACCGGGGGCGCCGCCGTGACCTCGCCGGTGGCCACGTCGATGCGCTTGGCCAGGCAGCGCACCTCGTCGCCCGCCCGCTGGAGCACCCCGGTCACCACGTCGGTGGCCCGCAGCTGGGCGCCCACCGTGACCGCCCGGCCGTCGTCGATGGCGCGGTCCTGGTAGCGGAGCTCGTCGAAGACCCGCTCGAGCTGGGCGCGCTCGACGACCCGGCCGTGGCCGGCCAGGGCCAGGCGGGTGGTGAAGGTGTGCTGGAGGGCGGCCACGCTCTCGCGCAGCAGGGGGTCGTTGGTGTCGAAGGGCATGACCGCGAGCACCGCCTCGGTGGCCGGGCCGCCGAGCTGGGCCAGGGCACGCTCGGCGGCGAGGCGCACCTGGGGATCGGGATCCGCGCGGCGCAGCCGGGAGAGCACGGGCCGGGCCCCGGCGGCCCCCCGGGCACCGAGGGCCTCGGCGGCGGCCCGGCGCACCTCGGGGTGGGGGTCGTGGCCCGCCACCTCGACGAGCACGGCCGCCGGGGCGGGGCCCGCGATTGGGGCCAGCAGCCCCACGCAGGCCTTGCGCCCCCGCCAGGCCTCGGAGCGCCGGGCGAGCAGGCCAAGCTGGTCGTGGATGCGGGCCAAGCCCGGCTCGGTGGCGGCGAGCAGCCGGTCGCGCAGGGCATCCCGGGCGATCTGCATCGCGGCGGGATCGCCCCCCTCCAGGGCCGCCAGGAAGGCCCGGTCGCGCTGGGGGTCCGCGACGGCGGGGCCGTAGGCGGCCAGGCCCTCGAGGGCCACGAGGCGCACGGCCCGCTCGGGATCCCCGGCGGCGCGCACGAGGGCCGGCAGCAGGGCCGGATCGCGGCGGCGGGCCAGCTCGGTGGCCAGGGCGAGGCGCTGGGGGCCCGCCGGCGCGGCATCGAGGCGCTGGACGAGCCAGTCGCCGCTCTTCTTGCTGAGCCGGGCCGCGTGGGCCGGTGCGCCAGAGAGCCCGGCCACGCCGAGCAGCAGCGCGAGCACGCACGCGCGCCCGGACGGGGCCCCCGCCCCCCGCCGCCGGGTCCGGATCGGGTGCTGGGTCATCCTCCCTCCTCCACAAGCACGCGGAGCCGCCGTCCCGGCGCCCCGCTCTCTCCCCGGTCTGGGCGGCAGGCCAGCATGCCCGCCGTCCGGCCCGCGGTGCCCAGGGCGCCCGCGCGGCCGCTGGCCCCGCCGGCACCGAGGCTGCCCCCGCTGCCGCCGCTGCCCCCGAGGCCCGCCCGGCCGCCGCTGCCGCCGCCCCCCGGGAGGCCCTCGGCGCCCCGGCCCCCGGTGCGTCCGCCGTCGCCGCCCGCGCCCGGCACGCTCTCGAAGACCAGCGACCGGCGCACCCCGGCGCGGAAGTCGGCAGGCCCCTGGATGCGCACGCGGATCTGGCCGCCGTCGCCCCCGCGCCCGCCGGCCCCGCCGCTGCCCCCGCAGCCCCCCGGGGCCGCGTCGCCGCCCCGGCCGCCCGGGGCCCCGTCGCCGCCGCTGCCGCCCGGTCCGCCCGGGCCCACCGTGGTCGTGCCGCCGCCCTTGCCGCCGGCCCCGCCGTCGCCGCCCCGGCCACCGGCCCCGCCGGCCCCGCCGCCGCCGCCCTGGCCGCCCCGGCCGCCGTCGCCGCCGCGCCCGCCAGCGCCGCCCTCGGAGCGGAAGCGGAAGCGCGCGCCCTCGTGGAGGATGTAGTTGCGCTGCTCGCTGCGGGTGCCGTCGCGACCGGACCAGCGGGCGTGGACCTCGGCGTAGACGAGGCGCTCTCCCGGGTAGAAGGGAGACTGGATGGGTCGCACGACAACATCGAGCTGGGGTCCATTCTCACCCCGAAGCCCCGCGGCTCCGTCGCCGCCGGGGCCCCCGGCCGCTCCGGGGCCCCCCCGGCCGCCTGGCGCGCCGTCGCCGCCGTCCTGGCCGCGCTTGCCGGCCGCGCCCTCGCCGCTGCCCGCCGCACCGGTCCGCCCGTCGCCGCCCGCACCGCCCGCGCCGCCCGCGCCGCCGCTCTGGCCCGGCAGCGTGCCCCGGGCACCGGGCCGCCCGGGCAGTCCGTCCTCGCCCGGCTGGCCCGCGCGCCCGGTGGCGCCCGCGGGCGCCGTGCCGCCGCTCTGGCCCGGTGCGCCGGCCGCCCGCCCCGGGGTCACCCGCCCCTGTCGGTCGAAGGGGGCGTAGGCCCGGCTGTCGTACCACGGGGCGAAGACGACGCGCTCGACGACATCCTGGGCACGGACCACGGCCCCGAAGCCGCTGTCGAGGCTGGCCAGCACGTCCCGGTCGGCGGCGAAGCGCAGGCTGTCGTGGAGGCGGCCCGCGATGGGCTGGATGCGCAGGCTCTCGAGATCGAGCTTGCAGTGGGTGAAGGCCTGGCCCGGCTCCCGCGCGTGGGCCAGGTCGGTGTAGAGCAGGCCGCCCGTGCGGGTGGTGACGCCGATGGTGTCGAAGATGGCGACCCCGTCCGCCTCGGGCGAGATGGCGCCGATGCGTCCCGGCTGGACGAAGATGCGGGCGACATCGTCCCGGTCGACCCGGGTGGGCCCGTCGCAGGGGGCAGCCCCGGCCAGCTCGCGCACGGGCAGGGGCGGCGGCACGACCGGCCTGCAGGCGGCCAGCGCCAAGGCAAGCGCGAGCCCTCCGCAGCGCCCCCCGCCGAGACCGCGGCGCGGCATCAGGGCGCTCCCGGGGGCTCGACACCCACCAGCTTCTGGACCGGGTCCAGCTCACGCTCGGCGGAGCGCAGCCCCGCGAGCACCCGGTAGACCAGGGGCGAGCGCTCGGTGCCGAGCACCACCTCGCGCAGGGCGGTGCGGGCCGTGAGGTCGGCCCGCAGGCGGTAGAGGGCCCAGGCCGCGAGGCTGCGCTGGACCGGATCCCCCGCGCCGGCCAGCTCGGCGACGCCCGGCCCGGCGAGGCCCGCGAAGGCCGGGTCGCCCGCCACCTCGCCCAGCGACCACAGCAGCATCAGGGTCAGGCGCCGGTCGTCGAGGGAGAGAGCCGAGAGCAGCCCGTCGAAGGCCAGCTCGAGGGCCGTCTGCTGGGTGGAGAGGCTGGCGAGCAGCTGGTCTTGCTGGCTGGCGAGCCAGCGCACGGCCAGCAGCACGGCACTGTAGGCCTCGGCGAGGTGGGCCTCGGTGGGCTCCTGGCGGGCCCGGGCGACCCCCTCGGCGACCAGGGCCACGGCGACGTCGGCGGTCATCACCCGGTCCAGCAGCACGTAGTAGACCCCCGGCAGGGCCGCGCGCTGGCGGGCCGCGAGGGTGTTGAGGGCGCGGGTGGCGGCGAGGTCTTCGTCGAAGCTGTGGGAGTGGGGCGGGTAGGCCTTGGCGAAGGCCTCGACGAGCTGCTGGGCCGTCGCGGGCGCGAGCTCGGTGGCCATGGCCGCCTCGAGCAGGGCGACCACCGGCGCCACCTCGGCGGCGGGCCGCCCCCGGCTGAGCTCGCCCAGGGCCCAGGCCGCGCGGCTGCGCACCTCGCGGGCGTTGCCCGGGGTGAGCAGCGCAGATCGGAAGAGCGTCGTGTAGGGAAAGAGTGTCTTAAGCCGTGTAGATCTCGGTGGTCGCCGGATCATTA
>CAXQUZ010000012.1:0-5016 GCA_964226865.1 Myxococcota bacterium
CCGACACGACGCTCTTCCGATCTCCGAGGCGCCGGTCGACTCGGTGGGGCGCACCGAGGCCGCCGACCCGCTCGTCCAGAAGCTCGTCGAGCAGGGTGCCCTGCGCTGGGCCGAGAGCCTGTCGGGCGCCGCCGGGGCCCTGGCCCTGCGGAGCGAGCCGGCGGGGCTGATGGACGCCCGCTGGGCCGCGGTCCGGGCGGGCTACCCCCACACCGTGCTGTCGATCATCCAGGGCGAAGAAGCACCGGGGGCCTGGCCCGCCGAGCTGCTCGCGCGCCTCGGGGGGCTGCCGCCGGGCACCGAGCTGGGCATCGCCCGGGCCCGGGGGCCGGGGGTCGACCGGTGGGTGGTGCTCGTGGCGCGGCCCGATCTGCTGCTGAACTCCTTTCCCCGCGAGCTCGACCCGGGCGAGACCCTGCGGGTGACGGGCGCCGGCGGCGCGTGGGCGCTGATGGCCCCCGACTTCACCGTGCAGACGGGCGCGCTGCCCCTCGAGCTGCCCCTCGACCAGGTGGGGGAGTGGTGGCTCCAGGTGCGCCGCGGCGACCGCCAGAGCACCATCTCGGTGCCGCTCTTCGTCGGGGTCCAGACCCCGGTCGACCCCCTCTTCGGGGACGGCCCCACGGTGGTGGGCCACGACGATCTGGTGGACCGGGCCTGGAGCCTCGTGGACGCGGCCCGGGACGAGTACGGCCTGCCGCTGCTCGCACCGGATCCCGGCCTCGCGGCCCTGGCGGCCCACCCCCTCGCCGCCGTCGTGGACGGCAGCTGGACCCTGGAGGCCGGGGTCGAGCGGCTGCGCAAGGCCGGCTACGTGGGCGGCCCCGCCCACCAGCTCACCTGCACGGCCCCCCAGCCGGCGGCCTGTGTGGCGGGCTGGCTCGACGACATCGCCGCCCGCGCCGTGCTGCTCGACGCGCGCTACAAGCTCGCCGGCATCGAGGGTCAGGCCCGGGCCGACGGGGTGACCCTCCTGCTCAACCTCAGCGCCGAGTGAGCCCCGTGTCCCGCCGCCTGCTGCCCGCCGCGCTGGCCCTCGCGCTGGTGCCCGCCCTCGGCTGCCCCGCTGCCGGTCCCCCCGCCGGGCGCCCGACGGCCCTCGCCGTGCCCAAGGACGAGGGCCCCACCGTGCGCCACCGCCCCTGGGGCGAGCCGGGCATCGCCGCGCCGCTGGTGGCCGCCATTCCCGACGCCCAGGTCGACGCTGGGCTCCAGGCCGCCGGCCAGGAGCTGCTCTCGCGCATCGTCGAGCCGGCGGCCGCCATCGACCCCATCGCCGTGTCCCGGGCCGCCGCCCGCGCGGGCTACCCGGGCCCCGTCCGCTTCATCAAGATCCTGAACAACGGGGCATTCCCGAGCCAGCTTGCCGAGACCCTCTCGGTGGCCGCCCAGGGCGCCCCGGTCGACATCACCCTCCACCGGCGCGACTGGTCGGACGGCACCACCCTCTGGCTGGCGGGCTGGGCGCCGCGGCTCGCCACCCTCGATCCGCTGCCCCGGGCGCTCCAGCTGGACGACCCCCTGGCCCTGCGGGTCGAGACGGCGCTGCCCGGCGAGCTGCGGCTCTTCGTGGCCACCCCCGACGGCCCCGTCCACACGAGCCCCCTGTCGGGCAAGGCGGCGCGCTGGCTCGATCTCTTCCACACCCCGGGGGTCTACCGCATCGAGGTCGTGGCCGAGGTGGACGGCCGGGCGCGGGTGCTGCTGCTGTTCAGCGTCGCGGTCGAGGCCGAGCTCCCCCCGCCCGCCCACATGGCCGCGGGCCAGCTGCCGCCGCCGGATCCCATCCAGGCCGAGGCCGAGCTCTACGCCGCCCTCGACGCCCTGCGCGCGGCCCACGGCCTGCCGCCGGTCGTGCCCTTCGACGTCTTCACGGGCATCGCCCGGGAGCACTCGGCCTTCATGGCCGCGGCGGGCCGGCTGGGCCACCGGCTGCCGGGCATCACCGAGGGGGTCGAGCGCAAGGCCGACGCCGTGGCCTTTCCGAAGGCCCGCTTCTACGAGGACGTGGCCACCGCCCATGCGGCCGCGGGCGCCCACGCGCTGGTCGTCGACTCGCCGGGCCACCTGCGCAACCTGCTCTGCGAGACCTGCACCCACGCGACCATCGGGGTCGCCCTCGAGCCGGTGCTCGACCGGCCCCCGCGGCTCTTCGTGACTTGGGAGCTGCTCGAATTCCCCCATGGGCTGCCCCGAGAGATCCCGCCCCGCTGAGCGCCGCGCCGCGGCTGCATTAGGGCCGGGCCACACCACCCTTGCCCCGGGGCCTCCATGGCGGACGGTCTGCAGTTCTCCGGCGTCGACTTCACCTGGCCCGGCGCGGATCGGCCGCTGCTCGCCGGCTTCGAGCTGGCGCTGGCACCCGGCGAGGTGACGGTGCTGGTGGGCGAGAGCGGCTGCGGCAAGTCCACCCTGCTGCGGCTCGCCGTGGGCCTGCTCGCGCCGGATCGGGGCACGGTCTCGGGCGGCGCGGCGGTCTCGCGGGCCTTCGTCTTCCAGTCGCCCAACCTGCTGCCCTGGCGCACGGTGGCCGAGAACGTGGCCCTGCCCCTCGAGCTCGCCGGCCGCGCCGATCCGGCACTGGTGGCCGCCTGTCTCGGTGCGGTCGGCCTCGCAGACGCCGCCGACCAGCTGCCGGGGGCCCTGTCGGGGGGCATGCGCATGCGCTGCTCGCTGGCCCGGGCCTTGGTGCAAGAGCCCGCCCTGCTCGTGCTGGACGAGCCCTTCAGCGCCCTCGACGCCATCACCCGCCGCGCCGCCTGGGCCACCTTCCAAGAGGCGTGGATCGCCCGGGAGGCCACCGTGTTGATGGTGACCCACGACATCGACGAGGCGGTCATTCTCGGCGATCGTGTCGTCGTTGTGGGCGGCCAGCCACTGGCCCTGCGCCACGAGCTGCGGGTGCCCCTGCCCCGGCCCCGGGCGGCCACCCTGCGCCACGATCCCGACGTGGGCCGCTGGGTCGACGAGATCGAGGGGGCCCTGTGAGCGCCGCGACCCCCGCCCGCTGGGGCCTGCCCCTGGCGGTGGCGGCCCTGGGCCTGGCGGGCTGGTGGCTGCTCTCGCTGCGCTTCCCGCCCGTGCTGCTGCCCGGTCCGGACGAGGTCGCCGCCCGCGCCTTCGCGGCCCGGGGCCAGCTGCTCGGCGCGACCCTCCAGACGGCGCTGGCCGCGGCGGGGGGCCTCGCGCTGGCCGCCGTGGCCGGGGCCGCGGGCGGGGTGCTGTTCCTGCGCAGCCCCCTGCTGGAGCGGGCCCTCTACCCCTACGCCCTGCTGCTCCAGACGCTGCCCATCGTGGCGGTCGCCCCGCTCCTCATCGTCTGGCTCGGCTACGGCCTGCCCGTGGCGCTCTGTGCGGCGGCCATCGTGGCCTTCTTCCCGCTGCTGTCGTGGGTCCACCTCGGGCTGCGGGCGGTCAGCCGGGACCAGGTCGAGCTGCTCCGCCTCTACCGGGCCACCTGGCTCCAGGAGCTCCGCCTGCTGCGCATTCCGGCGGCCCTCCCCCACGCGCTGGCGGGCCTGCGCACGGCGGGGGGCCTCGCGGTCATCGGGGCCATCGTGGGCGAGTTCGTCGGCTCGAACGGCCTGCCGCCCTCGTTGGGCTTTGTCGTGCTCCACAGCGCCCGCTCGGCCGACACGGGGCTGACCTTCGCGGCCATCTTCCTCGCCGCCCTGCTCGCCCTGGGCTTCTTCGGCCTCACCCGGGGCCTCGAGCGGCTGCTCGTCGAGCGCTGGCACGGGGAGCCGCCGGCCTGAGCGCCGGTCGGGCCCCGCGGCGGATCCACGGCGGGATTCGGGCTACGTGCCCCCCCGTCCGCCGTCCCCACTGCCCCGGCGGCCCCCTCCGGAGGCCCCATGCGCCCGCTGCCGTCCGTCCGTCCCCCTGGCCTCGTGCTCGGCGGGCTGCTCTGCCTCACTGGCGCCACCACGGCCTGCACGGGCGGCGAGGCCGACGGTCCGGCGCTCCAGAAGGTGCGCATCGCCCTGAACTGGTACCCCGAGCCCGAGTTCGGGGGCTTCTACGAGGGCGTGCTCGGCGGGCACTACGAGAAGGCCGGCTTCGACGTGGAGATCGTGCCGGGCGGGCCCGGGGCCCCGACCCTCCAGCTGCTCGCCGCCGGCAAGGTCGACGTGGCGATCTCGGCGGCCGACGACCTGCTTCTCCAGCGCAACAAGGGCGTCAAGGCCCTCGGGGTCTGGCCCGCCTTCCAGAACACCCCCCAGGGCATCATGGTGCGGGCCGACAGCCCGGTCACCACCCTCGAGGCGCTCGCGGCCCAGCCCGAGGCCAAGGTCGCCATCGAGATCGGCAGCCCCTTCCAGACCTTCCTCTGGAAGGTGGGGGGCTTCGAGGGCAAGGTGGCGCCGGTGCCCTACGGTGGCAGCGTCGGGCCCTTTCTCGCGGGCTCGGTGCCCGCCCAGCAGGCCTACGTGACCTCCGAGCCCTGCGTGGCCCGGGCCAAGGGCGTCGAGGTCCGCTTCATCGAGGCCCGCGAGAGCGGCTGGAACCCCTACGGCACCCTCGTCGCCGTGCCGGATCCCGCACCGGAGTGGGCGGCCGCCTTCGTGGTCGCCACCCAAGACGCCTGGCGGGCCTACCTGGCCGATCCCGCCCGGGCGAACGCCCGCATCGCGGCCCTCAACCCCCAGCTCGACGCGGCCCAGATCGACTGTGTGACCGCAGCCCAGCGGCCCTTCGTGCTCGGGGGCGAGGGGCTGGGCGCCATGTCGGAAGACCGCTGGGAAGACACGGCCCGCCAGCTCGTGGCCATCGGGCTGCTCAGCGAGGGCACCCGGGCGACCGGGGCCTGGGCACCGCTCTGGGTCGACCCGGGCTGAGCCGGGCCCTGCGACCGCTCCGGCGGTGTGCTAGAGCTGCTGCCTGCGCCGCCGCTGCGGTGCGACCGTCCCGTTCCTGGAGGGCCCCCGGTGGCCGAGTCCGCGCCTGCCATCTCGCTTGCCGATGTGCGGCTGCTGCGGCGCCTGCGCACGGGTGAGCCCGCGGCGGTCGCCGAGC
>CAXQUZ010000013.1:0-5482 GCA_964226865.1 Myxococcota bacterium
CTCATGCGGAGGCCTCCGAGAGGGTGTGGGGGGCGGGGCTCCCGGCGCGGGCCCGGAGGAAGCGGAGCACCAGCGCGCCGAGGTGGACGGCGTAGACGACGTGGCCCAGGGTCATGAGCAGCCCGCCCAGCGAGCGGCCCCAGAGCCAGGGGGCGGCGGCCTCCACCGAGGCCTGGAAGGGCTGGGCGGCGTCGAGCATCGCGGCGCCCTGCAGCAGCCCGCCGATGGTCAGCGTCGGGACGTAGACGAAGAAGCCGAGGGCCCCGAGCCCGAAGTGCAGGTCGACCGCCCGCCGCCAGGGCCACTCCACCCCCGTCACCCGGGGCAGCAGGAAGTAGGTCGCGCCGAAGAAGACGAGGCTGGCGAAGCCGTAGGCCCCGAGGTGGGCGTGGGCGACGGTGGCGTGGGTGAAGTGGGAGAGGGTGTTGACCGAGCGGAGGCTCTGGAGCGAGCCCTGGAAGCTGGCCGCCGTGTACATCATCGCGCCCAGCACGACGAAGCGGAGCACCGGCGAGTGGCGCAGGGCCCGGAACCGGCCGAAGACCGTCAGGTGGTGGTTCACGGCCACGGCCGTGACCGGCAGCACCATCGAGACGCTGGTGACGATGGACAGGGTGGCCACCCAGCCGGGCACGGGCCCGCCGATGAGGTGGTGCACGCCGACCTGGCTGTAGAAGAGGGCCAGCGACCAGAAGCCCAGCAGGCTGAGCTGGTAGCTGTAGATGGGCCGGCCGATGATCTTCGGGATGAGGTAGTAGGCCGCCGCGAGGGCGAGGGGGGTGAACCAGAGGCCGAGCACGTTGTGGGCGAACCACCAGTTCACCAGGGCGTGCTCCACGCCGCTGTGGACCCCGGGCAGGTTGGCCACGGCGAACAGGATGGGGAACCAGACGAGGGCCCCGATGATGTAGAGGGCCGAGATGTAGAGGTGGTCGACCCGGCGGCGGGGCAGGGTCTGGAGCAGGGGCACGGCCGCCAGGGCGCCGCCGAGCACGAAGAGCGCGTCGAGCTGCCAGGGGTACTCCAGCCACTCGAGCCCGTCGGTCCAGCCCATGAAGAGGGCCAGGGTGCCCGTGACCATGCCCACGTTCCAGACGGCGGCGCCGGTGACGGCCCAGATGCCGCCCCGCAGCCGGGTCCGCAGCACCCGGGGCAGCAGCCAGAGGGCGACCCCCATGCCCACCATGCTCAGCCAGCCGTAGGCCACGGTGTTGAGGTGGAGGGGGCGCAGACGGCCGAAGCCCTGCCAGGCGGCGTCGGTCCAGAGGTCGGGCCAGTGGAACTTGATCGAGACGATGAGGCCGAAGACCGAGCCCACGACCAGCCAGAACGCGGCGCTGAGCACGAAGGCGAGCACGGGCAGCCGGGTCGAGGCGTCGGCGGCCTCCCGGTCGGCGAGCTCGCGCGGATCCGGGGCGCGGGGACTGGCGCCGAGCACCGTCTGGAGCCGGGGGCCGGCCACGGGGTCTTCGGCCCAGCCCAGCTCGTTGTCGAGAAAGGGGACGTGGGCGCCTGCCGCGCCGAATTGGCGCTGGGCGATGGCGCCCACCAGCGCGAGCAGGCCCAGGGTCGCCACCACGAAGGAGACGGCGAAGAGCCAGGCGATGGTCGGGGTCATGGGGTGCCTCCAGGGAGGGGAGGCCGGGCGGAGAGCAAGAGCTGTGCCAGCGCGCCCCACCCGATGGACACGACGCTCTGGGGCCGGGCTGCAGGGAGGGCTGTCGTTGGTGACATGACGCGAGCGGCTGTGGGTGACGCTGTCGTCATGCTATGGGGCAGGGACCGCCTGGAGGCCCCCGTGGAGACCCCGTCCCCCGTCCCGCGACCGTCCCCCGCGCCCGCGGCGCCGCGGCCCGGGGCGGCCGCCTCTGCCGCCCGCCATGCCGAGGACGCGCCCTCCATCCTCCTGTCCCGCGACCACCGCATCCTCGAGACCAACGCGGCCTACCGGGCCCGCTACGGCGACGGCGTCGTGCCCGGCCAGACCCGCTGCTTCCAGGCCTCCCACGGCTATGCGCGGCCCTGCAACCTCGAGGGCGAGACCTGCCCGGCCCAGGCCTGCCTCGCCACGGGGCGCCCGGCCCGGGTGGTCCACCGCCACCGCCACGGCGACCGCGAAGAGGTCTGCGACATCACCCTCCAGCCCCTCACCGACGCCGAGGGCCGGGTGCAGCACTTCCTCGAGATCGTGCGGCCCCACGCGCCGGCGCCGGCGGACTGGCGGGCGGGCCTCATCGGGCGCGCCCCCGCCTTCCTCGCGATGCTCGACACGGTCGCTGCGGTCGCGCCCCCCGAGGTGCCCGTGCTGCTGCTCGGCGAGACGGGCACGGGCAAGGAGCGGGTGGCCGAGGCGGTGCACCGGGGCTCGGCCCGGGCGGGGGGGCCCTTCGTGGCGGTCGAGTGCCCGAGCATCCAGGAGAGCCTCTTCGAGTCCGAGCTCTTCGGCCACGAGCGGGGCGCCTTCACCGGGGCCGACCGCCGGCGGGAGGGCCTCGTCGACGCCGCCCGGGGGGGCACCCTCTTCCTCGACGAGGTGGGCGAGCTCTCCCTGGCGACCCAGGTGCGGCTGCTGCGGCTGCTCGAGGCGGGCACCTACCGGCGGGTGGGCGGCACCGAGCCCCTGCGGGCCGACTTCAGGCTCGTGGCCGCGACCCACCGCGACCTCGCCAGCATGGTCGCCGCCGGGCGCTTCAGGGCCGATCTCTACGACCGGCTGGCGGTCTTTCCCGTCGCGCTGCCGCCCCTGCGGGCGCGCCCGGGGGACGTGGCCCTGCTCGCCGACCACCTGCTCGCGGGACGGGGGCCCCTGACGGCGGGCGCCCGGGCGCGCCTCGCCAGCCAGCCCTGGCCCGGCAACGTCCGCGAGCTGCGCAACGTGCTCGAGCGGGCCTGTGTGCTGGCCCGGGGCGGACCGATCCCGGCGGCGCTGATCGCCGGCCCCTCCGGTGCTGCGGCGGCGCTGGCCCCGGGGACCACGCCCACCAGCGGGCCGACCTTTGTGAGCACGGGGCTCCAGACCCTCGCCGCGGTCGAGGCGGCCTACCTCGCCTGGGCCGCGGCCCTGCCGGCGCTCACCCGGCGCGAGCTGGCCGAGCGGCTCGGGCTGAGCGAGCGCCAGCTCTACCGGCGCCTCCGGGGGCACTGAGCGCCGGCGCCCCGCGCCGCCTGGGGGGGGGCGCGCGGGCTCGGGGGGGAGACTTGGGGCGCGCCGCCCGCAGTTGGGCTGCCAGCGGGGGGCTCGGCCGGCGGCCCATGGGTTGCGCGGGTCGCCAGGGTGCCCCTGTGCCACTGGTGGGTGGACATGCGTTGGTGGTCGGGCCTGCGCTCCGGGCCCGCCCGGGGGAGCCTCCCCCCTCTCCGGGGGGCCCGTGCCGGCTTCCCCGCGGGGGGAGGGCCCGCCGGGCGGGTGATCATTGACATGGCCTGTCATGGCTGGTGCTGGCGTGTTTGGGTTATGATCGGGGTCATGGAGGGCCCGCCCCGGCCCGGGGCTGTGTCGGCCCGTGCGCGCAGTGCGCCCTCCGTTTTTTGGTATCCTCGGGTGCCTTGCCCAGAGTGGACGAACAACGTGGACAACCCGCCGTCTCCCGGCCCCCCTCTTCCCTTGTCGCTGGCCCGCGCGCCGGCGGCGGGTGCCGCAGCACGGCGGGCGGCCACCGGGGCCGCGCTGGGTGTGATGGTCGTGTCATCGGTTGTTCTCGTCGGATGGTGGGCCGGGCTGCCGCAGGTGACCACGGTGCTGCCGGGCCTGGCTTCGATGAAAGCGAACACAGCGTTGTGTTTTCTGTTGTCGGGCCTGGGCCTTGCCTTGGTGGCCAGCGGGCGGGCCCTCCGGCTGGCCCTTGCGGGTCATGGGCTCGTCCTGGGGATCGCGGGCGCCAGCCTCGTGGCCTCGGTGGCGGGGGTCCCGCTGGTGCTCGACGAGCTGCTCGCCGCCGATCCTGCGACGGTCGGGGCCCTGCCGGGGCGCATGTCGGAGGCCACAGCGGCCCTCTTCTGTCTGCTGGCGATCGACGGCGGCGTCCAGTCCCTCGGGTGGCGCTCGCGGGGCTCCGACGTGCTCGTGCTGGTGCTGCTGTCGACCTCGCTCTTCGCCCTCGGGGGCTACCTCTCGTCGGCCTCGACCCTCTACGCCATCGAGGCCTTCTCTTCGATGGCCCTCCACACGACGGTCTGCTTCCTGGCTCTCACCCTGGGCACCCTCGCGGGCGCCCCCGCCCGGCCCATCTCCGACCTGGTGCGGGCCCCGGGCGACACGGGGGTGCTGCTGCGCGCCCTGCTGCCGGGCATCATGCTCGCCCCCACGGCGGGGCTGCTCGTGGCCCGGCTCGGGGTGAGCAGCGGGCTGCTGCCCCCCGGTGCCATGGCCCCGGTGCTGATGGCCGTCGGTGCGGCGCTGCTCGGGGCCCTCGTCATCGGCGTCGGCCACGCCCTCGCCCGCCACGAGCGCGAGCGCGACGCCGCCCAGGCCCGGGTCGCCGAGGCCCTCGTCCGCCAGGGGCGCAGCGAGGCCCTGCTCCAGGCCGTCTTCGAGAGCTCCCACGACGGCATCCTGACCGTCGACGGCGACGGGCGCGTCGTGAGTGCCAACGCGGCCGCCCGGCGGCTGCTGGGCCCCGAGGCCGTCGACGGGGCGCGGCTCGGGGCGCTGCTGCCCGTGCTCTCGGCGGCGCCCGGTCCCCAGTCCCTGACCGTCGGCGGCGGCCCCGCGCGGCCGGCCCGCGCGCTCGAGGTGCGCCAGCAAGAGCTCGCGGGGGTCGCGCCGGCGGTGCGCTCGGTCCTTCTGCGCGACGTCACGGCCGAGCGGGCCGCCCGGCGCACCCTGCGCTCCCTCAACGAAGAGCTCGACGCCCGGGTGCGCGCCCGCACGGCCGACCTCCAGAAGGCCCTCGGCGAGCGCGAGATCCTGCTCCAAGAGGTCCACCACCGCGTCAAGAACAACCTCCAGATGGTCTCGAGCCTGCTCCAGCTCCAGCTCCACCGGGTCTCCGACCCCGAGGCGCGGGTGCCCATGGAAGACAGCGTCCACCGCATCTCGGCCCTCGCCCAGCTCCACCACCGGCTCCACGACACCGACGAGATCGGCCTCGTGCCCCTCGACCGCTACCTCACCGACCTCGCCCACTCCCTCGCCAGCGGCCTCGGCGGTGGCCGCGCCCACCTCGAGCTGGCCCTGAGCCCGGTCGCCGTCGACGCCGACACGGCCATCCCCACGGGACTCATCTTCAACGAGCTCTTCACCAACGCCCTCAAGCACGGCACGGGCCCCGACGGCCAGCTCGGCGTGCGCGCGGCCCTCGAGGTCGACGACGCGCGGATCTCGCTGACGGTCGCCGACGAGGGGCCCGGCCTGCCCGCCGGCTTCTCCCCGACCGCCGGGGGCTCGCTCGGCATGCTGCTCGTCACCAACCTCGTCCAGCAGCTCGACGGCGAGCTGTCGACCGGTGCGGGCCCCGGGAGATCGGAAGAGCACACGTCTGAA
>CAXQUZ010000014.1:0-3966 GCA_964226865.1 Myxococcota bacterium
CGACTTTGCGGTCGTACCTGCCAGAGTCCAGGACGCCACCGACGAGATGGAGTAGATGGCCCAGAACCTGCTTGTCCTGGAGGCGTCCCACGTAGCCTGGATACGACAGCACATGCCAAGTGGCTAAGCTGGCCTACGTCGACAGCGAGGCCCTCGACCCGGACGACCCGGGCGCCGGCCTCGCCCACGCCGACTGCGTGCTCGTGCCGGGGGGCTTCGGAGAGCGCGGCGCCGAGGGCAAGATCGCGGCCATCCGCTGGGCCCGCGAGAACAAGGTGCCGTTCTTCGGCATCTGTCTCGGTCTCCAGCTGGTCGTCGTCGAGTACGCCCGCACGGTCCTCGGCCTCGACGGCGCCCAGAGCCGCGAGTTCGATGCCCAGCCCGACCACCCCGTGATCGAGCTGATGGACGCCCAGCAGAACGTGGTCGACAAGGGCGGCACCATGCGGCTGGGCGCCTGGCCCTGCACCCTCGAGGAGGGCTCGCTGGCCCACCGGATCTACGGCGACACCGAGATCTCCGAGCGCCACCGCCACCGCTACGAGGTCAACCCGGCCTACACCGAGCGCCTGTCGGCGGCCGGGCTGTGGCTCAGCGGGCGCAGCCCCGACGGCAAGCTGGTCGAGATGGTCGAGCTGGCCGACCACCCCCACTTCGTGGCCTGCCAGTTCCACCCCGAGTTCAAGAGCAAGCCGCTCGCGCCCCACCCGCTCTTCACGGCCTTCATCAAGGCGGGGCTGGCGCGAAAGACCGCCCGCAGCCAGGGCTGAGACGAAGCCGGGATCGCCGCTTGCAAGCCGCGTGCCAGTCTGGCACAATTGTGGGGTGTTGACGCCCCTGCGTGGTGTCCCGCGCCCGTCCGGGGCGGCCTGGTCCCGAGGGTGTTGCCCTGCGGGACGGGCCCCGGGCCGTGGCGGACGGTGACCGCGCCCCGCGTCGCTGTCTCCCTCGGCTTCCCAGAGGCATCCCATGTCCCTGTCCCAGAACCTCCAGCTGAAGCTGCAGCAGAAGCTGGTCATGACCCAGGCCCTGCAGCAGGCCATCCGGCTGCTCCAGCTCAACCACATGGAGCTGGTCGCCGAGGTCCAGAAGGAGCTGGTCGAGAACCCGACCCTCGAAGAGATCCCGGGCACCTCGGGCGGAGAGCTGAGCGACGCCGAGAACCGGCTGATGGAGAAGTCCCGCGACCAGCAGAAAGACATCCTCGACCAGAACAACGGGGCCGAGGCCAGCGGCGGCGACGTCGACTGGGAGAAGTACCTCGAGCGCTTCCAGGCCTCGCCCGGTGACCGCATGTCGGCGGCGGGGCCCTCGTCGCTCGACGACCTGCCGCCGATCGAGACGAACCTGACCCGCGCGGAGTCCCTGGTCGACCACCTCATCGACCAGCTCGGCACCCTCGCCTGCAACGAAGAAGAGGACCAGTTCGCGCGGGTCATCATCCACAACCTCGACTACCGCGGCTACCTCGACGCCGACCTCGCTGCCCTGGCCGTGGAGGCCGAGGTCAGCATGGAGCTGGCCGAGGACGCCCTCGAGATCGTCCAGTCCCTCGAGCCCATCGGCTGCGGGGCCCGGGATCTGATCGAGTGCCTCGTGGTCCAGGCCCGGGCCCGCTGGCCCGAAGATCCCGCCGTGGTGACCATTCTCCAGGACCACATCAAGGACCTGGAGTCCCGGAACTACCAGGGCATCGCCCGGGCGCTGGGCCAGCAGTTCGACGACGTGCTCGAGTACCACCGGATGATCCGCGAGCTCGACCCCCGGCCGGGCCTCCAGTACTCGGATGGCCCCGACCAGTACATCACCCCCGACATCGACGTCGAGAAGGTGGGCGGCCGCTGGCAGATCCGCCAGAACGACGACGGCCTGCCGCGCCTCCGGGTGAGCCCGTACTACCGCAAGGTGCTGCTGGGGAGCACGAGCTCGGCCGACGAGCGCAAGTACATCAAGGAGCGGCTCGAGTCGGCCGACTTCCTCATCCGCAGCATCTACAAGCGCCAGCGCACCATCGACAAGGTGATGAAGGCCATCCTGTCCCGCCAGCAGGACTTCTTCGACAAGGGCCCCGAGCACCTGCGGCCGATGATCCTGCGCGACATCGCCGACGAGGTCGAGGTCCACGAGTCGACCGTGTCGCGGGTGACGACCAACAAGTACGTGAGCACGCCCCACGGCATCTTCGAGCTCAAGTACTTCTTCAACGCCGGCATCCAGACCCGCTCCGGGGACGACCTGGCCGGCGAGGCCGTGAAGCAGAAGATCCAGAAGCTGGTGGCGGCCGAAGATCCGCGCAAGCCGCTCTCGGACGCGGCCCTGGTCAAGGCCCTCAAGGGCCAGGGGATCACCATCGCCCGCCGCACGGTGGCCAAGTACCGGGAACAACTGGGCATCCTGTCGAGCCGGGCCCGGAAGCGCCTCATCTGAGGGCGGGCCGGCGGTCTGGGCGAGGCGGCGGCGCCCCGCGAGAAATCTGTCGGTTGTGTGACGCGCCGCCTCTGCCATACTCAAGGCCCCGCTGATGGAGGTCATGTGGCAGACGAGGGCCCCCGCCGCCGTGCGGCAGAAGAGGTGAGCGGGCGCGTGGCCCAGGTCCACGCCCCGGTGCTCGAGGTGCGGCGCACCCGCTGGTCCCGGGCCCGCCGGGAGACGGTGGAGGTGCCCCTGGCCCACGCCGCGGCCTTCTCGGGCGCCCACCACCACGGCCGCTACCTCCAGTGGGCCCAGCGCAACGGCGGGCTGCTGCTGGACGAGGTGGCCCTGGGCACGGCCATCTGGCTGCGCACCGACGGCACCTGGCAGCTCTGCCACACGAGCGGCTGTGTGCGGGGGGAGGACGAGCTGCCCGTGCCCACGGCGGATCTGCGCCAGGTCCACCTCGACGGCCGGCGCCTCGAGCGGCGCTTCTCCCTGCCGGCGGGCGGGCCCTGGCGGGTGGTGCTGGTGCCGCTGCCCGAGAGTGCGGTCGCCGCGCTCTGGATGGACCGGGACGACGCGTCGGCGGCGCCGCTGATCGAGGCGGCACCGGCCTGGAGCGCACTGCCGGTGGGGGCCCTGTCGCCCGAGGCGGCCGCGCTGGCCCGGCTGGTCGATCAGCTCCCCGGCGCGCGCACGGCCGGCGATCTGGCGGTGCGCGCGGCCCTGCGCGGGCGCATCGAGCGCCTCGGCTGGCGGCTGCGGGCCCTGTCGGGCGGCCCCTTCGAGAAGCTCGGTGACGGGCGCAGCCTGGACGAACAGCTCGAAGATCTGCGGCTGCTGGTCCAGCGGCGGGTGCCGGAGGGCATCACCCTCGACTGGCGGGTGCCGGCGGGCCTGGGTCGGCCGCTGCTGACCTGTGCGCTGCTGCGCAGCATGGTGCTCGAGCTGGTCGACAACGCCGCCCGGGCGCTGGGCCAGGGGGGCACCCGGCTGCGGCTGCGGGCGGGCGAGATGCAGCTCGAGACGGCCGAGTCGTGGCGGGCCGCGACGCTGGCTGCCGGCACCTGGCTCTGGGTCGAGGTGGCCGACGACGGGCCGGGCATCGCCGAGAGCCTGGGCGATCCCTTCCACGCAATCGCCGAGCGCGGCACCGTCTGCTGTGCCGACTGTGTTTCCGACGGAGGCCTCTGGTTTCAGCTCGCTGAGCCCGTCCATCGCGCCGAGCTTGGCACCGAGTGCGGTGCCGAGTGCGGTGCCGTCTGTGAGCCCTTCGGATGCGCCGTCGTTCTCGCCGAGCGTGGCACCGACGGCCGTGCCGTCGGCTGTGCCGACGGTGTTGCCAACGAGCGCCTCTGCGTTCAGCTCGCTCAGCCTGTCGGTGGCACCGAGTGTGGCGCCGAGTGTGGTGCCGACGGAGGCGCCGTCGGATGCTCCGTCGGATGCGCCGTCGTTCTCGCCGAGCCTTGCACCGACTGCTGTGCCGTCGGCCGTGCCAACAACACCTCCGAGCGCGGTGCCATCTGCTGCGCCGACGGTGGCACCGACGAG
>CAXQUZ010000015.1:0-11917 GCA_964226865.1 Myxococcota bacterium
TGAGGGCGACGCTGGCGAGCGTGGGGGCGGTGTTCTGGACGGTGACGCTGGCCGTGTCGGTGGCGCCCGTGTCGGTGCCGTCGTCGGGGGTGGCGGTGCAGACGACGGTGTCGCCCCGGGAGAAGGCGGCGGCGAGGGTGGCACCGGTGCCGACGGTGGTGCCCGAGATGCTCCAGCGGTAGCCGATGCTGACGCTGTCGCCGTCGGCATCGGTGGCCGTGGCGCTGCAGCTGAGGGTGTCGGCCGCGGCGGGGCTCGCGGGGCTGATGCTGACGCTGGTGAGCACGGGGGCGGTGTTGTCGACGGTGACCGTGTCGGAGACCGGGGGGCCCGTGTCGGTGCCGTCGAAGGGGGTGGCGGTGCAGACGACCGTGTCGCCGGCGGTGGTGAGGGCGGCGGCGAGGGTCGTGCCCGTGCCGGCGGCGCTGCCGTTGACGGTCCAGGCGAAGGTCGACTGGTCGCTCTCGCCGTCGGCATCGGAGAAGCCGCTCGCACTGCAGACCAGCGGGTCGTCCGTCGCGGGGCGGGCCGGCGAGATGGTGGCGGCGGCCAGGGTGGGCGCGGTGTTGTCGACGGTGAGGGCGTCGTCGAGGGGGGTGCCCGTGGAGCTGCCGTCGTAGGGGGTCACGGTGCAGGTGACCGTGTCGCCGTGCACGAAGCCCCCGGTGAGGGTGGTGCCCGTGCCGGCGGCGCTGCCGTTGACGGACCAGGCCGTGGTCGAGAGATCCGGGTCGCCGTCGGCGTCGACGAAGCCCGTGTGGCTGCAGCTGAGGGTGTCGCCCGCCTGGGCGCTGGCGGGGCTGATGGCGACGGCCGCGATGGAGGGCGGGGTGTTGCCCACCGAGACGCTCGCGCTGCGGGGGCTGCCCGTGTCGGTGCCGTCGTCGGGGGTGGCCGTGCAGACCACGGCGTCGCCCGTCGTGAAGGCGCTGGCCGAGAGGCTCGCGCCCGTGCCCGCCGCCGTGCCGTTGACGGTCCAGGCGAGGGTGGACTGGTCGGTGTCGCCGTCGGGATCGGAGAAGCCGGTGTAGCTGCAGCTGAGGTCGTCGGTGACGGTCGGGGCCGCCGGGGTGATGCTGACGCTGGCGATGCTCGGGGCGGCATTGGCCACGGTGGCGGTGTTGCTGGTGACGGCCGTGCCCGTGTCGGTGCCGTCGCTGGGGGTGGCCGTGCAGGTGACCGTGTCGCCCTTGGCCCAGTGGCTGTCGTCGAGGGTGGTGCCCGTGGCGGCGGCGGCGCTGCCGTTGACCGCCCAGGCGATGCTGTGGCTCACCGGGTCGCCGTCGGCGTCGGTGGCCGCGCCCGGGGTGCAGGCGAGGGTGTCGCCCTCGGTGGGGGCGGCGGGGGCGAGCACGACGGCGGCCAGCACCGGGGCGCTGTTGGCGACCGTGACGGCCGTGCTGCGGGGGGTGCCCGTGTCGGTGCCGTCGTCGGGGGTGACGGTGCAGGCGACGGTGTCGCCCCTGGCGAAGAGGCCCGAGAGGGTGGGGGTGGAGCCCACGGCCACCCCGCCGACCGTCCAGGCCACGGTGGACTGGTCGGCGTCGCCGTCGGCATCCGAGAAGCCCGACCAGCTGCAGCTGAGGGTGTCGGAGGCCACGGGGCTCGCCGGCGAGATGGCCACGCTGGCGATGGACGGCGCCGTGTTGTCGACCGTGACGCTGTCGGAGACGGGGCTGCCCGTGTCGGTGCCGTCGTCGGGGGTGACCGTGCAGGTGACGGTGTCGCCGCTCGAGAAGGCCCCGGAGAGCGTGGTGGCTGTGCCCGCCGCCGTGCCGTTGACCGTCCAGGCCACGGTGGACTGGTCGGTGTCGCCGTCGGCATCCGAGAAGCCCGACCAGCTGCAGGTGAGGGTGTCGGAGGCGGTGGGCGAGACGGGGCGGATGCTCGCCGCGGTGAGCGCGGGGGCGCTGTTCTGGATGGTGACGGCGGCGGCGGCGACCGGTGCGCCCGCGTCGGTGCCGTCGGTGGGGGTGAGGGTGCAGGCCACGTCCTGGCCGCGGGTGAACCAGGCGCTGTCGAGGGTGGCCGTGGTGGCGGCGACGGTGACCCCGTCGACCGTCCAGGACGTGGTGGTGGTGAGGGGGGCGTCGCCGTCGGCGTCGGTGGTGGCGCCGGGGGTGCACTGGAGGGTGTCGTCGACGGGGGGGGCGCTGGGGCTGAGGGTGGCGCTGGCGAGGACCGGGGGGGTGTTCTGGATGGTGAGCTGGGCGGTGGCGGGGGGGCCGTCGCCCGTGTCGTCGGTGGGGGTGACGGTCACGGTCCACTGCTCGCCCTTGGCCGTGGCGGCGGCGGGCAGGGTGGCGGCCGTGCTGGCGGTCGAGACCACGCCGCCCACGTCCCACTGGTAGCGGTAGGCCACCGGGTCGCCCTCGGGGTCGGTGCTGGGCACGTCGACCGCGGCCACCAGGGCGTCGTCGGTGCGGGCCGGGTCGGGCGAGAGCGAGACCGTCGGGGCGCCGGGGCGCCCGTTGATGCGCAGGGCGAAGCGCTCGGTGCTGGCCTGGCCGTCCAGATCGGTCGCCGAGAGGGTGATGGTGTGGTCGCCCACCGAGAGGGTGTCGAGGGAGAAGGCCACGGCGCCCGCGGCGTCGGGGGCGGCGGTCGACAGGGTGCCGTCGAGATCGGAGCGCCAGGCCACGGCGAGGTCGGGGGGGGCGTCTTCCCCGTCGGTGATGGTGGCGGCGAAGCGGACGCTGTCGCCCTCGTTCTCGACGCTGTCGTCGACGGGTGCGGTGCGCGCGATGGTCGGCGCCGTGCCGATGGTGGTCTCGATGCTGGCGGTGCAGCGCGCCCCCCCGGTGTCGTCGACGCGCAGGGTGAGGGTGTGGGTGCCGATCGAGAGGCCCGTGAGCTCGGCGGAGAGGGTGCCGTCGGCGGCGGGGTGGTCGGCGATGAGGGTGCCGTCCAGGTCGGAGCTCACGGTGACCGCCAGGGCCGTGGCGGGCTCCTCGGCATCGGCGACCGTCACGGCCACGGTGGTGGGCAGATCGGGCCGGCCCGTTGCCCCGTCGGCCGGGGCCGTGAAGGTGCAGCTGGGGGCGGTGTTGGTCTCGTGCACGACCACCGAGATCGACGTGGTGGCGGCCTTGTCGGCCGTGTCGCGGGCCGTGAGGTAGAGGTCGTGGCGGCCGGGGCTGAGCGAGACCACGGCCACGCTCTCGCCGTTGCTGTCGAAGGCCTCCTCGAGCAGGGCGCCGTCCCGAGAGCTCTCCCACAGGGCGATGAGGGCGTCGGGCTCGTCGAGGTCGTCTGTGGCATGGCCCAGGAGGGAGAGGGGCGCGTCGGCGTAGGCGACGGCCCCGTCGGCCGGCGAGAGGATGGTGGGGGTGGGGGCGCCCGTGCTGGTGACCACCAGGGCCACCGAGGCGAAGCCCTCGGCGCCGCCGTCGTCGCGCAGGGCCAGCTCGATGGACCAGCGCTCGTCGTCGAGTGCGCTGGCGGCGGGCACGAGCACCTCGCAGGTGGTGCTGCCGTCGGCCTCGAGGGGCGCCCAGTCGCAGAGCGGACGACCGCTCGACGAGAAGGCGGCCTCGAGGCTGGCGGCGCTGTCGTCCACGTCGCTGCCCCGGCCCCGCAGCAGCACCACCGCGTCCTCGCGGACCTCGTCGCCGTCGGCGTGGGAGACGATGGTCGCCTCGGGGCTGTTGTTGTTGACCTTCAGGCCGCTGTCGAGGGCACAGGCCGTGCCGAGCAGGGGCACGAGGCTCCAGCGCAGGGGGGACAGGCGGGGGTGGTCCACGGGGGGCTCCGGGGGCGGGGGCCGCGGCGGGCGGACGGGGCCGGGCCACGGGACGGGCACGCAGGGGGGGG
Organism: Myxococcota bacterium; assembly: GCA_964226865.1. Lineage (GTDB taxonomy): Bacteria > Myxococcota_A > UBA796 > UBA796 > UBA2385 > CAXQUZ01. Next base: position 3,814 of record CAXQUZ010000015.1, read on the forward strand.
GGTGACGATAGCGCGCGTGCCCAGTCTGTCCACGGGGATGTGCCCAGCAGTGGTGGTGATCTGTGTGCGGTGTTGGCCGTGGCGCAAACCAGCCAGTCTCGTGACGCGGCTGTGGCGGCCGGCTCTCGGGGGCGGCCGGAGGTCTACCGCGGGGGCGGGCAGGAGGGCGTTGCAGGGCGTTGCAGGGGCGGTCTCGCGGGGCGGTCTCGCGGGGCGGTCTCGCGGCGCAGCGGGGTGGGCGGGCCGCGGGCCGTCGGCGGGCGGGCGCCGGGACGGGGACGCGGTGGTGCACAGGCTTCCGACCGGCAGGATCAGGCATGCACCCGGGCCGCGGCCGGGCTAGGCGGGGCCGGGCGACCCCAGTCCGGGGGGCGCACCCCACTGCGGAGGTCTCGATGGCCGTGCTCGCGCCGCTGCTCCGGGCCCACCGGGCCACCCTCTCCTCCCGGGCCCCGACCGGGGTCGTCGAGACGGGGGTGCCCGGAGTGTCCTTCTTCTGGATCGACCACGACACCCCGCGCTCGCCCCTGCTCTACGACACGGGGCTGGTCATCCTCGGCCAGGGCCGCAAGGTGGGCCACCTCGGCGGGCGTGAGTTTCGCTATGATGCTGACTCATGCCTTGTTCTTGGGGTTCCGGTCCCCTTTGAGTGCGCCTCGTTTGGCCGCCCCGATGCTCCCTTGCTGGGCCTGCGCATCGACCTTGATCTGGCGCTGGTGCACCGCTTGGTGGCCCGCTGCGGCGACCGCATCGGCGGGGGGGCACAGGAGGGGCCCGTCGCGGGGGTGGCGCCCCTGGCCATGGACGGGCCCCTGCTCGCTGCCGTGGTGCGGCTGGCGGGCTGTCTCGGCGACCCCCTCGACCGCGAGCTGGTCGGCCCAGCGGCAACCGAAGAGGTCGTCTACCGGGTGCTGCGCTCGGCCCGGGGCGAGGTGCTGGCGGCGCTGGCTCGCCACCAGTCGGCCCACGCCCGGGTGGCCAGCGCCCTCGAGCGCATCCACGCGGCCTATGCCTCCGAGCTGCCCGTCGAGGCGCTCGCCCGGGAGGCGGGCATGGGGGTCTCCTCCTTCCACCGGGCCTTCAAGGCGGTGACGGGCGAGACGCCCCTGCAGTACCTCAAGAAGGTGCGCCTGCTCAAGGCCAAGAACCTCCTGGTCTTCGGCGGCCACCAGGTCGAGGAGACGGCCTACGCCGTGGGCTATGCCAGCCCCTCCCAGTTCAGCCGGGAGTTCAAGCGCTACTTCGCCGTGCCGCCGTCCCAGGCCCACACCCTGCCCTACAGCGACGCTCTCCAGCCGGTGTAGGCCCCCCTCCGTCGGCGGCGGCCGGCGCGGCTCGGCGTGACCTGGCAGGATCAGGCAGGAATTGGGCACCGTCGGGCATGGGAGCGGCCGCCAGGGGGGCCTACACCTGGACCACACCGCGCGGCCATCCCGCTGCGCGGCCCTGAGCCCCGGAGCGACCATGATCCTCGACGAGACCCTCACGCTGTCCAACGGTGTGGCCATGCCCAAGCTGGGCCTCGGCACCTGGATGATCCCCAACGACACGGTCGGCGCCGCAGTGGTCGACGCCATCGAGCTCGGCTACCGCCACATCGACACCGCCCAGGCCTACGGCAACGAGCAGGGGGTGGGCGCGGGCATCCAGCAGAGCGGCATCGACCGCGACGCCCTCTTCGTGACGACCAAGCTGGCCGCCGAGCTCAAGGACGAGGCGGCGGCGGCCGCGGCCATCGACGGCTCTCTGGCGGCCCTCGGCCTCGACCACATCGACCTCATGCTCATCCACAGCCCCTGGCCCTGGCGCCAGTACGGCGAGGACGACCGCCACTTCGCGGGCAACCGCGCCGCCTGGCGGGCCCTCCAGGCCGCCCTGGCCGCCGGCAAGCTGCGGGCCATCGGCGTGTCGAACTTCCATGCGGTCGATATCCAGAAGCTCGTCGACGCGGGCGGTCCGGCCCCCATGGTCAACCAGGTGCTCGCCCACATCGGCGCCGTCCCCACCGCGCTCATCGCCGACTGCCACGCCCGCGGCATGGCCGTCCAGGCCTACTCGCCCATCGCCCACGGCATGCTCCTCCAAGACCCCACCCTGGGCGAGATGGCCGCCCGCTACGGGGTGAGCATCGCCCAGCTCTCGATCCGCTTCGACCTCCAGCTCGGCCTCGCCCCCGTGCCGAAGACGGCGCGCCGGGCCCACATGGCCGCCAACGCCGCGGTCGACTTCGAGATCTCGGCCGCCGACATGGAGACCCTCTCGGCCATGCCGCCCCTCGAGAACTACGGCGAGGCGAGCATGATGCCGGTCTTCGGCGGCAAGCTGCCCTGAGCGTCGGCGCCGGGTCGCCCCGGTCTGCAGCGGCATGCCGCCCGGGGCCCCGGCACTCAGCCGAGCAGGCCCGCGAGCAGCTGGAGCAGCCCCTCGACCAGCTCGGGGGTCCGGTCGGCGGGGGCCGGCGCCGGCGGGGGCGGGGGCGCCTGGGCCTGCTGCTCTCGGAAGGCCAGGGCCGCCGGATCCAGCGCCCGGGCGGGCCGGGGGCGGACGGCGGCCCGGCGCTCCTTCGGGTCGAACCACAGCAGCGCGCAGGCCGGGCAGGCGTCGAGCTCGACCCCGCCGTGGTGGGTGGTCTGCATGGGGCCGGCGCATGCGGGGCAGGCGAGGGGGCCCGGGCGGTCGGCCGAGGCCAGCGCGGACCACAGACGGGCCACGGCCCCCGGGTCGGCCGCCTTGGCCAGTGCGGCCCGCCTCACCGCGTGGCCACCACAGCGCGGGCAGCTGTGGGCCGGGGCGCCGCCCATCGAGACGGAGCGGAGGGGCGTGTCGGGGCAGCGGGGGCAGGCGGGCGTCGTCATGGTCGGACCCTATGCGCCGGGGCCGCTGCTGCCCACGGGCGGGGCGCCCCGGCTTCCCGCCAGGCCGACCCTGGTGGCGGGCGGGCCGGGAGGCTACCCGGGGGGCCGCAGCGCGCCGGGCGGACCGGTTGCAGGCAGCCGAAGGCAGGTGGACGGTGGGGCGCAGGGCACGAGACGGCGCGGAGGGCGCAGATCAGCGACGGATCGGCGACGGGGCCGGCCGGGGGCCGCGGTGGACGGGGCGGCCATGAGGCCCCCCTCGCTCCAGCTCCGGGTGCTCGCGGCGGTGGTCGATCGGCCGGGCCAGCTCGACCTCGCGGCCCTCGCCGAGCGGGTGCTGCCCTGGCAGCCCCGGCCCTACCGCACCCGTGCCGAGCGGGCAGCGGTGCACCGCGAGCGGGATGCCCACCGCCGCGACGCCCACCGGCGGGTCAAGAACGCCCTGCGCGAGCTGGCCCGGCCCGCCCAGCAGCTCATCTGGCCCGTGGCCGAGACCCGCCTCGAGGCCGCCAGCGCCGCGCGCTTCGCGGACGCGGGGCTCGCTGCGCTCCAGGGGCCCGCCCGGGGCCAGGTGCGGGACGGGGCCATCGTCGGCTGGCGGCCGGTCGGGCCCCCGGGCTCCCACGCCGCCGCCATCGTGGCGGCCCTCGCGGCCGGTCCCCTGGCCCCGGGGGCGCTCCTGCGCCAGACGGGGGGGCGCTGCGCCTCGGGCAGCGAGAACGGCGCGTGGCGCGAGGCCTACGACCGGCTGGTGGCCGACGGCACGGTGGTCGCGGCGAGCGCCCGGTGGCCCACCCCGGCGGGCATCGCACGGGTCGACGCCGCCCGGGCGGCGGGACGGCTCGGGCCCCCGGGCGCCTGAGCGGGGCGGTGCAGCGGGCTCAGGAGGCGCCGGCCAGCCCGGCGTCCACGGTCGCCAAGAGCCGGTGGAGGGCCGCGAGGGCCGGCAGCGGGGTCGCCAGGGCCGCGGCCCGGGCCGTGCGCGCGGCCTCGGTGCGCCCCTCGGCCAGGGCCACGATGGCCTGCTGGAGCAGGATCTGGCGCGCGGTGCCCGTGACCTGGCCCCGCACGAGGGCGGCGGCCCGGGCGAGGGGCGGGGCGGCGGCGGCGGGGCCCTCCTGGGCGAGGCGGGCCATGGCCAGGAAGCCGAGGCTGCGGGCGAGGCGGTAGCGGCCGGCGGCCTCCCGGGCGGCACAGGCCTCGGCGAGCAGGGCCACGGCGGCCTCCGGCTGGCCGAGGGCGAGCTGGGCCCGCCCCTGGATCTCGAGGGGGTCGGCGGCGCTGCGGCCCATGGCCACGAGGGGGGCCAGGGCCGCGGTGGCCTGGCGCAGGGCCTCGGCGGGACGGTCGAGGTGGAGCGCCAGCTCGGCCAGCCCGAGCAGGCTCGTGCCCTCGGCGAGCTGGTTGCCCCGCTGGGTGGCCTCGGCGAGGGCGCGGGCGTGCCAGGCCTCGGCCTCGGCGGCCTGGCCGGGCAGGTGGGCCGAGTTGGTGCAGAGCCAGCCGAGCTGGTTGCGCACGACGCTGGTGTCGAGGCCGAGGGCCGTGCGCAGGGCCAGGGCCTCGGCGAGGGCCGCCCGGCCGGCCTCGTCCCCCGTGCCCGCACAGGTCGACAGCAGCCCGATGCCGAAGGCGGCGTCGGCCTGGGCCCGCCGGAGCCCGGCCGCCTGGGCCGCGGCGTGCACGGCCGCCATCATGGCCCGGCCCTCGGCCGGGGCGCCGTCCCGAAAGCAGAGGTCGGCCCGCCACATCTGGAGCTCGAGCGCGGTCTCGGCCGGCAGGTGGGCCTCGGCCGCCGCGAGCCGTCCGAGCACCCGCCGGCTGCGGTCCAGCTCGTGGCTGCGGGCGCTGATGATGGCGACCACGAGGCCACAGTCGGCCGCCTCCTGCCAGCGCTGGCGGGCGAGCCCGTGGGCCACGGCCGCCTCCCGGTCGTCGAGCTCCTGGCGCAGCTCGGTGACCAGGTCGGGCCCGCCCCGGGCGCCCAGCCGCAGCTCGACGCTGTGGCCGCCCTCGGCCGCGAAGTGGGCGAGGTGGCGGTCGCGCAGGGCCGGGTCGGGCCGCCCCTCCTGGGCCAGCCGCCAGCGCAGCGGCCGGAACAGGGCCAGCCGGGGCTCGTCCCCGGGCACGAGCCGCACGAGGCGGCGCACCACGAGGGCATCGAGCAGGGCGAAGAGCTCGGTGTCGGGCGGGGGCTGGACCACGGCGCCGATGGCCGCGAGGGTCGCCGGGGCGGCGAAGACCGCGAGCTGGGCAAGCACGCTGCGCGCGGCGGGCGCGAGTCCGGCCCAGCAGTGGTCGAGGGCCGCCTGGAGGCTGCGGTGGCGGGGGGCGAGGTCGACCGGCCCGGGGGCCGCGAGCAGCGCAGGCCGGCCCGCCTGGAGGTGGGCGCGCAGGGCCGCCGGCGGCAGCAGCCGGGCCCGCCAGCCGGCCAGCACCAGCCCCAGGGGCCAGCGGTCGAGCTCGTCGCAGATGTCGTTCAGCACGTCATCTTCGCCCTCGCCCCACCCCGGCTGGCGGCGCTGGGCCACCCCCCGCAGCAGGGCCAGGGCGGCCGCCTTCGAGAGCCCGGGCAGCCCGACCAGCTGCTCGTGCTGGAGCCCGAGGGGCCGGGTGGTGCTGAGCAGCAGCCGCCACCGGGCCGTCCAGGCGGCCTGGCGCGCCCGCAGGAGGTCCAGGTGGTCCTCGGCGCCGTCGATCACCACCCAGGCGTCGGGCGGTGCGGCCTCGACCGCGGCCGTCAGCGCGGCCGGGGTGGCGCCCGAGGCCCGCCACAGGGCCGGGCGGCGCGCGCAGAGGGCCGCGAGGGCGTGGCTGCGGCCGTCGCCGGTCATGCCCACGAGGCTCAGCAGCCGGGCCGGCCCCGAGAGGGCCTGCTCGAGCTGGTCGAGGGGGGCGGGCAGGGGCGCGGCCCGGGGGGCGCTGGCGCCCACAAAGCGGAATCCGACGCCATACTCGGTGAGGAGGTGGTCGGGGTTGCGGGTGTCGCGCTCGAGCTTGGCCCGCAGCCGGGCGACCGTCTTGTCGACGGCCCGCGACACCACCGAGGGCGCATAGCCCCAGACCTCGACCAGCAGCTCCTCCCGCGGCACGACGGTGCCCTCGCGGGCGACGAGGTAGCGCAGCAGCGCGGTCTCGCGGGTGGTGAGGCGCTGGTAGCCGGTGTCGGCGCGGCGCAGCACCCCCCGCTCGAGGTCGACCGCACCGGCACGAAGCGACAGCGTGGAGGGCATGGACTCACCGGGAACAGGCCCCCCCCTCACATCCTGGGACGGGTCTGGCCAGGGCTGTCCCAGGCTGGGACAAGCTGTCCACGGCGCGGCGGCCGCCGGAGGCCTAGGTCACGGGCGCAACCTGCCCCTGGAGGCTCCCGTGCGCATCTCTGGCTTCCCCCTTCCCGTGCTCGCCGTCATCCTGCCCTGGCCCGCCGCCGCCGGCACCCTGACCCTCGACGTGTCGGTCGACGGCGTCAAGGCGACCGCCCTGACCGGTGCGGTGCTCGGCATCTTCGGCGACGACGGCATGCTCGACGCCACCTGCAGCCCCGCCGGCAAGAGCGCGCTCGTGAGCGGCGGCGAGTCCCACTGGCTCAGCGACGGCAGCGGCAGCGGCTGGGCCTGCACCCTCGACGGCACCCTCGACGCCTCCAGCGTCTTCGTGCTCCAGTCCGACGAGCACAGCTTCGCCTGGACCAGCGAGCAGGACAGCAGCACGACCCTGCTGCTGACGACCCCGGGCGGGCGCTCCAAGGGCCTCGTCCACTTCGACGTGGACGGCTCGGAGCCCCTCTTCATGGAGAAGGTCGTGACCCCCGACACGGGTGCGCCGGTCTGGTTCGACATCGACGGCAGCGAGCCCATCTTCCTCGACGAAGACCTGGTCGACTTCGATCTCGACGGCTCGGAGCCCATCTTCATCAAGGTGGGGCTGGTGGGCTTCGACATCGACGGCACCGAGCCGGTCTTCCTCGACCCGGCGGGCGGCCGCACCTGGATCGCTCTGGCCGCCGCCACCCTCAGCGCCCTCTGAGCCGGCCCGGCGCCGCCCGCGGGCCCCTGCGAGGGGGGCGGTGTTCCCCGGGGCACCCCTCCCTGTCGGCGGGGCCCCGGGGGCGCGCTCAGCGGGCGCCGCAGCGCTCGCTGTCGCTGGCGAGGATGGCGTCCAGCTCGGCCGTGCTGAGGTACTGGGGCGTGTAGTGGAGCCCCTCGCGGCCGAGCTGCTTGGCGAAGGCCCGCATGTGGTTGCGCGAGCCGCAGGCCAGCAGGGCATAGCTCTCGGCCACGGCGGCATCCTCGGTTCCTTCGCTGGCCCGCTGGAGGTCGACGATGTCGAGGTCTTCGATGAGGGCCCCGACCAGCAGGGCGTCGGCCACCGAGGTCTCGCCGAGGGCAGTGAGCTCGTCGTAGAGGTCGGCCAGCTCGGCGTCTTGGAAGGCGCCCCGGCTGTCGTCCACGACCGGGTCGGTGAGGCCCAGGCGCTCGATGTGGGCGAGCAGCTCGTCCATGTGGGACTGCTCGGAGTCGGAGATGTTGGCGAAGACCTGGGGGCTGCCCCAGACCGCGTCGAGGTGGGCGTAGACGTCGCGGGCCAGCTTCTCCTCTTCGCGCATGAACAGCAGCAGGGCGTCGGGGTCTTCGGGCAGGGCCGAGCCGTCGGGCAGCGGCGTGCCGCCGAGCTCGTCGACCGTGGCGCCCTCGGTGGCGCCGGTGTCGGTGCGGCCCTTGGCCCCGGGGGTGTGGCTGTCCTGCGGCGCGCAGGCCGCGAGGGCGACGGCGGAGAGGGCGAAGGCGGAGAGGGCGAGGAGGCGGGGGGTGCGCATGGTGTGTCCTGGGGCAAGGCGCCGGGGGGCGCACCCCAACATGGGTCCCGGCCTGCCCACCGGCGATGTGGCAAGTTGTCGCCCCCCCTCTCTCTCCTCCAGCTCCCCCCCGCGGTGTCGCGAGAGACTCACAGAGCAGATCAAGTCCCCTGACGGAAGCCGCAATGCCGAAACCACGCCCTCGCATCGCTCCCGGTGATGAGGTCCATAGCGAGGGCGATTGCGTTGTTGAGCGCGTCTCGGGAGCGTGCCTTCGCGAGGCGTAGGAAGCGCTTGAGCTTGGCCCATGCCAGCTCGATGGGGTTGAACTCGGGCGAGTAGGGAGGGGTGAACCAGAGACGAGCCCCCGCTGCCTCGACCAGCTCGCGAACCCGCTGGGTGCGGTGTGCGCCGAGGTTGTCGAGGACGACGATGTCTCCTTCCCGGAGCTCGG
>CAXQUZ010000016.1:0-4819 GCA_964226865.1 Myxococcota bacterium
TCAGACGTGTGCTCTTCCGATCTACTACCAGTTCGCCAGCAGCCGCCTCGGCGGCAGCCACGAGTACATGGCCATGGAGCGGCTGCTCCAGCTCTACACCGAGGGCCCCTACGACACCATCGTGCTCGACACCCCCCCCACCCGCCACGCCCTCGACTTCCTGCGGGCGCCCGACCGCATGTCGGGCCTCATGGACCAGGGGGTGCTGCGCTGGCTGGTCATGCCCGCGACCAAGGGCGGCTGGCGGGCCCTCGAGTTCGGCAGCGAGGCGGTGGCCCGGGTGCTCAAGCGCCTGCTCGGCAGCGGCACCATCGGCGAGATCGCCGAGTTCTTCGACGCCTTCCGGGCCCTCGGCGAGCGCATGCGCGACCGCTCGGGCCAGGCCCAGCAGCTGCTCCAAGACCCCGCCAGCCGCTTCCTGCTGGTCACCTCGCCGGCCCCCTCGGCCCGGGACGAGGCCCTGTACTTCCTGCGGGTGCTCCAGGAGCGCCGCATGCCCTTCGGGGGCTTCATCATCAACCGGGTGCGCCAGGCGCCCGTGCACGCGTGGACCGACACGGGCCCGCCCGCCGGGATTGCGGCCGCCGACTGGCCCCCGCTCGCCGCGACCCTGGCCGCCGCCCACGCGCGCCAGTCCGCCGCCGCCACGGCCCACGTCGCTGCCGTCGCCGCCCTGCGGGCCGCCGGTCCGGCCGGTGCCCCCTGCTGGACCCTCGCCGACCAGGGCGAAGATCTCCACGAGCTCGGGGCCCTCGACCGCCTCGGCGGCGCCCTGCCCGCGAGCCTCTGGGACTGAGCCGCCGCCCCGCCGCGCGCCTCCCTCCCCGAGAACGTCAGCGGGCCCCCGAGAGGGCCCGCACCGCACCGTCCGGGCCGCAGCCCCGCCGGCTCACTCGTAGAAGTGCAGCTCGGAGATGCAGAGGTCGTTGAAGTCGGTGCCCTTGTTGACCGTGTCGACGGTCAGCCGCACCGTGGAGGTGCTGTGGGGGGCGAAGGTGATGTTCTGCGGCAGGGGCATGGCCTTCACCTCGATCTTCTCGGTGCTGCCGTCCGAGAAGGTCAGCGTGGCCGTGCCGATGCTGTTGACCTTCTTGAAGTAGGCGAAGCTGGTGCCGTTGCCGTTGAGGATGCTCAGCTTCGAGACGGTCTTGGCGGCCCCGAAGTCGACCTCGATCCACTCGCCGACGCCGTCGCCGTCCTTGACGCCCTCGCACCACATCGAGTCCTTGATCTCGTCGGCGACGTTCGCGCCCGCGTAGTTGCCGTCGGCGTCCTCGGGGTAGGCCGTGCTGGTCCGGTAGGCGCTGGCCGACACCGGGGCCGGGCTCACGTCGCCGATGAGCTGGACCTCCGAGATGGCCGTGTCGTTGAAGGTGTTGCCCTTGTGGACGCTGCGCACGGTGAGCTTGACCCACTCGACCTTGGCGGGGCTGTCGACCTGGACGGTCTCGGGCAGCTTCTCGTCCTTGAGCTCGACCTTCTGCTTGCGGCCGTCCGAGAACTCGAGATCGATCTCCTTGGCCCGGTTGTGGCGGGTCCAGAAGTCGTAGGAGTACCAGTTGCCGTTCCAGATCCGCACCGACGTGACGACGGCGGGCTCCTTGAGGTCGAGCTGGACGTAGGAGCCGAGGCCAGAGCCGTCCTCGCCCTCCATCCAGACGGTCGACTGCTTGCCGTCGCGCAGGTTCTTGGCGTCGTAGGTGAGCCCGTTGGCCTCGCCGGAGGTGGTCTTGGCGCTGCTGTCGGCCACCTTGAGGGAGCCGGCGTGGGCGACGCCGAGGGACAGGGCCGCCAGGGCGACGGTCGCAAGGGTGGGCATGGGGTCCTCCGGGTTCGGGCTCCCGGGCACAGGCCACGGGAGGCGGGGGGCATCTACTGTGGGGACAGGGGCGCGGTGTCAGCGCCGTGTCAGGCCCCGAGCGGCTGGCCGACCCCTGCGGCGGGGCCCGCCTTCCGCCCGTGGCGGGGGGGAAGCGGGGGTCAGAAGGTGGCGGACCAGGTCACGCGGCCACCCTCGAAGCCGGGCAGGTTGCGGCACTGGCCACCCGCGCAGCGGATGCCGGCCTTGTAGGCGCCGTAGAACACGCGGATGGTGCTCGAGGGCTTGGGGTGGAAGAGGACCTCGCCCGCGCCGAAGAGGCGCACCTTGGTCTCGCCGTAGAGGGCCGGGTCGATGAACTCGATGTTGCCGTCGGTGCCCGCGAGGGCGACCTCGTTCGAGGAGTAGTCCTGGTAGACCAGGAACACCCACTTCTCGCCGTGGTGCCAGCCCAGGGCGTTGTTCATCTCGAGGAAGTCTTCCTGCTGGATCTGGTTGTTGCCGAACCAGAAGCGGCGGCCGTTCAGGGCGATCTCGAAGCCGTCCTTGGGGCCGATGGGGAACTGGATCTCGGCGTCGAGGTGGGCCATGCGGTCGGCCCCCTCGGCGCTGTCGTCGCGCACGTCCGTGCGGTAGCCGGCGTTGAGCTGGAGCACCTTGCGCGGCTTGAGCCACTGGACGCCGACGATGCCGTGGCCGATGGTCTCGGGCGAGAGGTTCGCGTGCTCGCCGCCCACCTCGAGATCGCGGAAGCCCGCCACCGAGACATAGGGCGAGAGCACCCCGGGCTTGACCGCGTAGTCGACCCGCAGCCGGGCCCCCATCAGATCGTTGGAGTTGACCGTGTGGGAGGCGTCCTCGGTGATGACGTTCTCGTACTCGAGGGTGGGGGCCGCGGCGATCTCCCAGCCCTCGACCCCCGTGAAGGTGTTGATGCGCTCGGTGTCGCGGGTGCGCTTGCCCTCGAGGAGCACCGTGGCCTTGCCCGGGTAGGCCGTGGCCGCGAAGTAGGTGGCGTAGCCGAGCAGCTGGTCGCCCCCCGCTTCGCCGATCATCTCGGGGGCACGGTAGTCGAAGACGTCGCCCTCGACGGCGAGATCGAGGCCCCCCAGCCCATAGGCCTCGAGCACGGCGCCGCCGGCCAGGGCGTCGAGGTCCTGGGCGTAGCGGTACAGCTCGGGCTGGTCGATCTCTTCGCTGCGGGCGAAGCGGAAGATCGCACCGTGGACCCCGGCCTGGAGGGGGCCGAGGGCGTAGTGGGTGGCCTGGAGGCCGGTGACCATGTGGCCCTGGTCGTTGGTGATGCCCCGGTTCGGGTTGAACTGGGAGACGTCCTGGGGGTTGGTCAGGCCCGTCACCGCGCCGATCTCGAGGTCGCCGAGCTGGAAGGTCGACGAGGCGCCCGTGATCGAGGTGTCGATGTCGACCGAGGTGTTCTTGATGGCGTTGAGCACGATGCCGCGGCCGTAGCTGGCGTAGGTGTCGCCCAGGGTCAGCTCGACGTGCTCCCAGCGCTTCGTGATGAAGAGCTTCTCCATGCGCACCATGGCCTGCTTCCAGGGCGAGATCATGGTGGTCTCGTCATAGAGCGGGCGCTCGAGCACCTCTTCGCCGTCGAGGAAGTAGCGGGCGCCGAAGAAGGCCGCCTGGTCGAACTGGGCGCCCACCACGAGGCCCGGCTTGCTCAAGAGCAGGTTCGCCCGAAAGACCTCTTCCCAGTAGTCGAGCACCCGGCGGTCTTCGAAGTTCTCGAGCTTGTCGGGCATCCGGTGGTAGCGGATGTCGAGGTTGGTCGAGAGCTGGACCGTCGAGCCCGCCAGCGGCCCGACCCCCCACAGCTCGGCGGCACGGGCGGCGCCGGGCACGAGCGCGCCCCCCGCGAGGCAGGCCCCAAGAAGCAGCACACCCGGCCGGGTGCGGCCAGGTGCAGGAGCGGGCCGGCCCACACTCACTGGGCCGGCGCCTTGCAGGCGTCACCGCTGAGGCCCAGCACCTCGCAGACCTCGGCCTCGAGCCGCCCCTCGTCGCCCGGGTTGTAGCCCATGTGGACCTTGGCGATCTTGCCCTCCTTGTCGATGAGCACGGTGTAGGGGAGGGTCTTGGCCGGGTTGTACTGGGTGACGACCTTGGTCTGGGCGTCGTGCACGACCGGGAAGGTGGCGCCCGCCCGCTTGCACATGGGCTTGATCATGTTCCGCGCCCGGGCGTCGTCGATGCTGACGACCACGACCTGGAGCCCGGCGTCCTTGTAGGTCTCGCCGATGCGCTGGAGGTGGGGCATCTCGACCTGGCAGGGCTGGCACCAGGTGGCCCAGAAGTTCAGCAGCACGGCCTTGCCCTCGGCGGTGTAGCTGGAGAGCTTCACCTTGCCGGCCCCGCTGTTGACGTCTTGCAGCTCGAAGTCGGGGGCGATCTCGCCCTCGGCCCAGGCCGCGCCGGGGCCAGCGGAGAGCGCGAGGGCCCCCGTGATGAGGGCAGCGGACAGGAGGTGACGGAGACGGTGCACAGGGGCTCCCGGTCATGGGGCGGGGGTCAGTCCGGCGGAGGCCGGGCGGACGGAGGGATGCCGGCAGGCCGCAGAGGATACCCAATCGGGCGCCCGACGGCACGAATCCGGCCAGGGTGCTAGGCTGGCGCGTGGTCGCCGAGGGCCCGGTCCGCCCTGGGGCGCCGGCGTCGCCGGGACCTCCAGAGCACCGAGCACCAGGGGAACCATGCGCAAGCGCATCTTGATCGTGGACGACGAGCCGAGCATCCGGAAGGTGCTGCGCGCCCACCTGCGGCGGGCTGGCTACGACGTGGGCACGGCGGAGGACGGCCGCGAGGCCATCGAGACCCTGGCCCGCGACGAGTTCGACCTCGTGGTCACCGACCTGCGCATGCCCGAGGTGGACGGCATGGAGCTGCTCGCCCACTGCCGCGAGGCCCACCCCGGGCTGCCGCTCATCCTCATCACGGCGCACGGCACGGTCGACAGCGCCGTCGAGGAGATCGGAAGAG
>CAXQUZ010000017.1:0-4845 GCA_964226865.1 Myxococcota bacterium
TCGCCGGCCAGCCCGGCGGCGCCCCCACCCTCCCGGCCCCCCTCACCCTCCGCGGCCCCACCCGCGCCCTCCGCCTCGCGCTGGTGCGCCTCGCCCAGGACGGCGTCCAGGAGATGACCCTGGTGGCCCCGGCGCCCGACCCCGAGACCGGCGAGCTGGTGCGCGAGGCCCAGCGCCTCAGCTTCCCCCGCCTCCACCTCCTCGCCGGCCCCCGGGCCCTCACCACCCTCTCGGCGCGCCAGCTCTCGCGGCTGCGGGGCCTGACCCGCGTCGAGGTGGGCCTCGACGACCCCGCCACCGCCGCCGAGGTCGCCGCCCACATCGCCGATGTGGCCCAGCAGACGGGCGCTCCGGTCGCGCCGGTGGCCTGGTTCGCGGCCCCGCCGGCGCCTGCGGATCCGTCCGCCTGGGCGGCGGCCTGGGAGGCGGCCTGGACCGTGCTGCCCGGCACGCCCCAGGTCCGCTGCGCCCCGGGCCTCGACCCGGCAGACCTCGCCGCTCTGGCCGCGGCCGCCCCCGCGCCGGCGGCCTGGGCCGACGCCCTGCGCCGCGCCTCCCCCCTGGACGGCGCGACCGGCTAAGCTCCCCGCCCGGTCCCCACCTCTCGGAGCATCCCCATGGCCGACCCCCGCGCTGGCGCCGTCGATCCGCGCACGGCCGCCGCGGTCCAGTCCTGGCAGTCCAGCCTCAGCACCCTCGGGGGCACGGTCGACGCCGCCCTTGCCGAGCTGGCCGCCGAGCTGGACGGCCACATCGCCGCCGGCGCCGACGGCATGGCCGCCTTCGAGGCGGCGCTGATCCAGGCCGAGACCCGCATCGCCGGCATCCGCCGCGACATCGACGCCGCCCGCGGCGACCTCGAGCACGCCTTCAACGAGGTGCTTCCCGGTGCGGCCCCCGAGGCCGCCCGCGCCCTCCGCTGGCAGCGCTTCGAGCAGCGCAAGCTCGGCATCGCCCTGTCCTGGCGCCTCGAAGAAGGCGGCCAGCGCATGCTGGTGGCCAAGCAGGCCGCCCTGGCCCGGGCGCTCTTCGAGCGGGCCAGCGAAGAGTGGAACACCCCCCGCCCCTGCCGGGCCTGCGGTGCCGGCATCGTGGTGGGCGGTGTCTGGGAGCCCACCAACTTCACCTGCGCCGCCTGCGGGGTCGTGACCACCGTCCACCCCGGGCCCGAGACCGCCGCCTTCTACCGCGACGGCCACATCGCCCAGATCTGTGCCGAGGGCGCCCTCGACGCCTGGGCCGCCCTCCAGCAGTCCATCCAGCGCTTCCGGCTCATCGCCCACCCGCTGCCCGACGACTTCGCCCCCGTCGAGGCCCTCGCCACCGACTGGGCCTCGACCACCCACGAGCTGCGGGGCCAGCTCGATCCCCACTGGGACGCGGCACGGGTCGAGGCCGCCGTGGCCGAGATGGCGCGCGACGCCCTGGCCGAGCTCGGCGACGACGAACCCCGGGCGGCCCGGGCGGCGATGGCCGAGGGCTGCCGCATCGCCGCGACCGGCGACCTCGGGGCCGTGCTCACCTGGGCCCGCAGCCAGGACGACAACCCCGCCGCCCCCGTGGCGGCCCTGGCCCGCTGCCTCCACGAGCACGATCAGCGCGGCCCCGCCTGGCAGGTTCTCGCCCTCCAGCACCACGTCCAGCGCGTCAGCGACGACCGCGATGCCTGGATGCGCGCCCGTCTCGCCGAGATGGACGAAGACCTCCGCACCCGCTGAGGCCGCGGGCCCGCCCGCCCGCATTCTGCCGACACCGACCCGCCGCTCCGCTCTCCGCAGACGCAGCGGCGGCCTGGCGGCGCGTGCCCGCCCGGCAGGACCGGCGCCGCCCTCCCCCGGGCCTGTCCCAGCGCAGCATCCGCCGGCTTCGGGTCCGCGGCCGATCTCGCCCTGGCGCTGCCCCCCCCCCTGAAGCCGCGCGCCAGCGCCCACCGTGCCGGCATCGTCGGCGCCCCGAAGCGAAAAAATTTTCGCGGTCGCAAAGCCGTCACGAAACAGTCCTGCGCTCCCCGCCCGGCCCATCTGGGTCAGAAGATGCCGCAGACATCGGCCATGTCAGCCCCGCGGGGCCACCGACAGCCCCCCGGAGGATCTCGCGGGACCGACCGGGGAGGGGAGGCAGGTCTCCAGCCGGCATGCTACACACCGTCCGGTGTCAGCGTTTCGTTGACACACTGGCCGGCCGGCATCGCTCCGATGACGGGCCCATGTTTCCGACACTCGGGTTCAAGCCAGGCCATTCCGAAACCGACACACGGATTCATCCGTGGATGGAGGAGAAATCATGGACCGCAAGCTCTTCGCGCTGCTCGCCAGTGCCACCTTCGCTTTCGCCGGCTGCTCTGACAAGGGCGGCGACTCCGGCGCCACCGACGACGCCGACGCCGACGCTGACGCCGACGCCGACAGCGACACCGACGCTGACGCCGACGCCGACGCCGACGCCGATGCGGACGCCGATGCTGACGCCGACGCCGATGCCGACGCCGACGCCGATGCCGACGCCGACGCCGACGCCGACGTCTCCGGCGGCATGGAGGCCTACTTCTGGGATGGCTCCGCCATCGGCAGCTGGTCCGTCACCGGTACCTTCACCGACTGCGGCGACTGCACCTGGGGCTTCGACGGCAACTTCACCGGCAGCACCAGCGACTTCTCCGCCTCGGTCGGCTACTACGACCTCGGCGGCGCCTGGCTCGTCTACGGCGACAGCGACATGTGGGGCGTGAGCTACGACGGCTACAGCTTCGACAACTACGTCCTCTACTACTACTACGGCACCTCCTACGCGCCGTACTACTACGTCGGCGGCTTCTACCCCAACTGAGCGGTAGACCCCGAGCCGCGTCCGCCCTGGTGGGCGCGGCACCTTGGCGGCGGCAGGAGCAATCCTGTCGCCGCTTTGTTGTGCCCCCTGCCCGTCTTCCCCGCCCGGCCCCCCGGAGCCCCCATGCGCTGGCGCCTCGCCCTCCTGCCCCTGGCCCTCTGCCTCACCGCCGCCGCACGCCAGCGCACCGTGCCCCCGCGCTTTCTCCAGCAGGTGCGCTCGGGCCGCGCGCCCGCCGCCGAGCGCTGGCTCGGGCCCGCCCTCGCGGCCGCCCCCGACGACCCGAACCTGCGCACCGCCCAGGCCGTGCTCCACACGGTGAACCACGAGCCCGAGGCCGCCCTGGCTCTCTTCGAGGCACTCGACGGCAGCCGCTTCTACGACCGCTCCGGCCTGCGCTTCCACGCCGACGCCCTCGCCGAAGTCGGCCGCGGGGTCGAGGCGGCCGAGATGCGCACCCAGCGACTCCGCCGGACCAACTTCTCCCATCCCCAGGTCCAGTACGAGAACATCCGGCGGGTGCACGACCTGCGCGAGGCGGGGGACCTCGCCGCGGCCCTCGAGACCGCCGACGACGCCATCGCCTTCGCCCCCCACCAGGGCAGCCTCTACGCCGCCCGGGCCGAGGTCCACCTCGAGCGGGGCGACCTCGACGCCGCCGCCTTCGACATCCTCTTGGCCGAGGCCCGCGGCACGGCCCGCACGGGCACGACGCCCACGGCCATCGCCAAGGCCCGGCTCCAGCTCGCCGAAGAGAACCCCGAGGCAGCGATCCGGCTGCTCGAGCCGCTCCGGCGGCGCAACGTGACCAGTGAGCGCTTCCGCGAGGTGCTCGGCGCCGCCTACCTCGCGGCCGACGACCTCGACAACGCGACCATCGAGCTGCGCCGGGTGCGCTTCCTGCGCCAAGACAGCCCCGGCATCCGGGCCCTGCGCGCCCGGCTCTCCTGGCAGCAGGGAGATCCGGCCGCCGCCCGTGAGGCGGCCGAGGCCCTCCTGGACGAAGTGCCCGGCAACGCCGACGCCCAGGCCCTCTTCGCCGATCTCATCGCCGCCGGGCTCTGAGCCAGGGCCCCGGCCCCGCTACTCGGGAGCCGCGTCGTCGGCCGTGCGGTTCCGGAAGTCGCGCGAGACCTTGGCCTTGCGGCCGCGCTGGCTGCCGAGCTTGCTCCGGAACCCGTCGCTCACCTTGCCCTTGCCCTTGCCCTTGAGGCGCTTGCCCTTGCCCTTGCCCTTGCCTCGGCGCTTGCTGAGCGCACAGGCGGGCTCGACCTCGAGGGCACAGGCGGCCGCGAAGTCTTCGATGGCCGCGCTGCGCCCCGACAGCTGGAACTGGCAGAGGCCGCGGTTGTAGCGCACGGCGCCCAGCTCGGGCTGCTGCTCGGCCAGGGTGTCGAGGTGGGGCATCGCCTCGGCGCACATGTCGGCCGCATAGAGCGCGCTGACCAGCACGAGGCGCGCCTCAACGTGCTCGGGGGCGGCGATCACGGCCGACTCGAAGTCGGGAACGGCCTGCTCGGTGATGTTCTCGACCGCCCAGGAGCGGCCCCGCCACAGCAGGGCGTCGGCGTCCTCGGGGTGGTCGGGGATGTGGGTCGCGAGCAGGGCCCGGGCCTCGGCGGCCTTCTCGGCCGTGTTCTCGAGGACGAGGGCCTTGGCCTGGGCCACGGGCTCGGCCAGGGTGTGGTCGACCGGGTCGACGCCCTCGACGAGCATCGGGTGGGCCGTCTTGAAGCGCTTGCGCGCCTCGACCCGCGGGTCGCCCTTGGGGACCTTGCGCTTCTTTTTCTTCGCGGCGGTCTTGTCGGCGTCCGCCGCCGTCTTCACCCGGTTCTCGCCGGGGGTGCAGCTCTTGCAGCCGGTCTGGACGAGGGCGGGGGCGGCCATCACCACCATGAACAGGGCTCTTCGGAGCCCACCGGACCATCGGGACATCGCGCCTCCATCGGGGCCCGCCCCGTAAGCGATCGCCCCGGCCCAGGGCAACCCGGCGGCCCGCAGGCGGTAGACTGGGCCATG
>CAXQUZ010000018.1:0-7897 GCA_964226865.1 Myxococcota bacterium
TGGAGGGTGCCGGCGGCCGGGCCCTCGACGCGCACGCTGAGCGCCAGCAGCCACCGGGCCTCGGGGTGGCGATCGACGGCTGCCCCGAGCACCTCGCGCCGCCGCTCGGGCAGCAGATCGAGCAGCCGCCGGTAGAGCGCCGGCGGCTTCACCTCGGCCTCGAGGGCGGGCAGCACGAGCAGGGCCAGCCGCCCCACCGCCGGGGTCGCCCGGGGCCCCAGCAGCAGCTCGGCGGCCGCGAGCGGATCCCGGGCGGCCAGGGCCCGCACGACGTCGGCACAGCCCACCCCCGCCGCCAGCCGGGCCGCGATGCCCGCCCGCACGGCGCCCAGCTCGGCCCGCAGGTCGACTGCAGCAAACCAGGCGTCGTCGGGCAGCACGGCCGGGGGCCCGCCCGGGGCCCCCCCCGCATCGCGGCGGGTCATGGGCGGCCTCCACAGCGGGCGGCCAGCTCGGCCACGGCGGGCAGCGTCGGCTCGGCGCCCCAGAGGCTGGCCACCACACCGGCGGGCACCCGCTCGAGGGTGAGCACCCCGGGCACCTCGGGCCCCAGCCCCGGGGGGCAGAGCAGGGGGTGCTTGCGGGGCACCAGCCGGCGCAGCGCCCCGTCCTGGACCCCCCAGACGTCGCCGAAGCCCACGCCGGCCACCCCCACCCCGTCCGCGTCCTCGGCGACGAAGAGGACGGTCAGGCCGCCGCTGTCCTCCGGCTCCAGCCGCTCACCCAGCAGCCCCCAGGCCCGGGCGATGAGCCCGTGGCGATCGGTGCTGCGCCAGGGGCCTGAGACCACGGCGCCGAGCAGCACCTCGACGGCCCGGGCGCGCTGGTGGTCGCGCACCAGGGCCTCGGCCCCGGTGGCCAGCGGCAGCGCCCCGGCCACCGACAGCGTGGCGTGCACCCCCCGGACGCGGGCCCGAAAGAAGCCGCGAAAGGGGGTGCTCCCGTCCCGGCCGAGCAGCCAGGCATCCGGCAGGGCCGCGCTCAGAGATAGAACTCGCGATCGACCAGGAAGGCCGTGGCGTGGCCGCAGAGCGAGGCCGTGAGCAGCAGGCCGAAGCGCTGGTCGCGGCGCTCCAGGGCCGCCAGCAGCCGCCCGCGCTCGATGAGGGCGGCGGCACCCGCGGCCCGGCCGGTGTCGAGGGCGTCGCCGTCGACGTTGATCCGCTCGGCGTCGACCCCGCGGGCCCGGCCCACGGCGAGGGGCAGGGCCCCGCAGGGGGCGTCGACCTGGATGAGGTGGAGCTCGTCGGCCCGGAGCTGGACCCGCTGCAGACAGGCCTCGGCGGCCGCGGCCGGGCGGTGCCAGGTGGCGGCGGGATCGCCGGCGACCGTCTCGACCGCCGCGATGCGGCAGCGGGCATGCCAGCCCCGCCGGCGCAGCAGGCTGGACTCGGCGAGCAGGGCCGCCGACCGCACCGAGACGTCCGCCGGGCGCGTCTGGAGGGCCGACCAGCGCCCGGCGGCGGCCGGCGCCTCGGCCCCGCGCAGCGCCGCTGGGAAGGGCAGCGGCCCGACCCCGGGATCCCGCTCGCGGCAGGCGGCGCGGCGCTCGTCTTCGGCCTCGAGCTCTCGGGCCTCGAGGCCCGCCCGCAGCACACAGAACGCGGCGGCGGTGGCCGGGCGCACGGGCGAGTAGCGCCAGCGCACCGCCGGGGCCCAGTCCGTGCCGTGGGTGCGGGGCGGCGCGGCCCCGGCGGCGAGCACGGCGACGGCCTCACGGTAGCCGCTGGCAACCCCGAAGACACCGTGCTGGAGGGCAAGATCGCCGCCGCTGCCCGTCCGGTTGAGGGTGGTGGTGGGGACCCGCGGCGCCAGGGCCGAGGCGAAGAGCACGTCCTGGGCACGGGGCCCGTCCGCGGAGGGGGTGCCCAGCACCACCTCGTCGAGCACCTCGCCGAGACCCTCCTGATCGCTGGCCAGGCGCTCCAGCAGCGCGGTCAGCTCGGGGGCCGCCGGCGGCGCGGCGTCGGGGGCGCGCACAGGGCCCCGGATGAGGTCGATCAGGTAGACATCGGGCACAGAAGCTCCCTCGGGCACCGGAGCGAGAGGGTGCCACGGACGGACCGCCGGCGGGCGCGGGCCCGCCGGCCACCGCCGGGCTCAGAGGGCCTCGAAGGCTCCGCAGCGCAGCATCTTCGCGCCGTAGTAGGGGTTGGCCAGCGGTCCGCCCTGCTGGAGCCAGCGGCCCGGCTTCATGGGGCAATAGGCGACCACGAGGCTCGTGTCGCCGCCCTTGCTCGCCCGGGCCAGCTCGAGGGCCGGCACCGAGGCCGCGAGGTAGGCGGCGCGGATCTCGTCGATGGTGGCCTCACCGGCGGCCGTCTTGGCGGCAGCGGCGATGGCGGCCACGGGCGGGGCGGCCGTGGCGGCGCCAGCAGCAGCCGAGAAGGCCCCGGCCGCCGTCTTGCTGCCGGCCTCGTCGTCGGCGGCCAGCGCCGCGCCCAGCTCGGAGAAGGACACGAGCAGCGCCGTGTGGGTGGGATCGGTGCAGCAGGTGAAGCCCATCTTCTCGGCGTCACCCTTCTCGGGGGCCGCGTGGCCCGAGACCACCTGGACCTTGGGCTGGGCCGGGGCCGCCTCACCGCCGTCGTCACAGCCGACCAGCGCGGTGGCGGCGATCAGCAGGGCGGGGATCGGGAGCAGGCGGGCGGTCGACAGCAGGGATCGCATCGGGACCTCGGGGCGGCAGGGTTGGGACCGGATCAGGGGGCGCTGTGGCGGCCGGACGGGGCCACGGGTGCCTCTCCCTACCCCGGGCCTCCCGGCGGGGCAGCCGTGGAACGTCTTGCCCGCGCGTGCCGGACGCAGTACACCGCCACCTCCCCTCGGCACATGCGGCGCATGTGTTGCTTCCCCTTCAGCGGGACCGGCCCCCACCGACACCCCTTGTGGACGGGCCCCCCGAAGCATCGAGCGAACAGATGAAGCACGAGATCCTCTGGCTGGTCGGCGGCTTTTGCGTGGCAGCGGGCTTTGTGGCCTGCCTCTCCGGCGGCTTTGGCGTCCCCGGCGGCGACATCGCCGTGATGTTCCCGACCCTCGGCTACGACGGCGTGGACGACCTGCGCATCAACGGTGGCGGCATGCTCGGCATCGTGCTGATCCTCAGCGGCATCGGCTGCCTGGTCACGGCGAACCGCAACGCCTGGACCCACACCAACGGCTACTGAGCCGTCCCCGCGCCCCGACACGGGCCCGCGCGGCGCGTGGCGGTCCGCTCTTGCGCCGGTGACCGGCCCCCCATGATCCGGGGCCGCTCGCCCGCCGACCCTTGCACGGGGGCGCCATGACCCGCCCGCGAACCGGTGGGCTGCCCCTCGACGGCCTCGGCGCCGACTTCCTCGAGCTGCTCCGCCATCTCGACGCGGCCTTCGTCGACCTCGTGACCGGCGACGGCGCTCCGGCCGGCTTCGACCCCAAGCGCTTCATCGCGCCGGGCGTGCCCCGGGTGCGGCCCGTGCTGGTGCTGCTCAGCGCCCGGGCGGTCGGCCGTCCCGAGGGCGGACCCGAGCTCGACCTCTCCGCCACCGAGCACGTCGCTGCGGCCGCCGAGCTGCTCCACTTCGCCGTGCTGCTCCACGACGCCGCCCTCGGCCGCCAGGGCGGGCGCCGGCGCCGGGTGGCCCGCCGTCTCCTCGGCCGCACGGTCGGGGTGCTCGGCGGCAACTACCTCACGATCCGGGCCCTCGAGCTGTCCCGCACCAGCTCGACCCCCGAGATCCTGGGCGATCTGCTCGAGACGCTGCGCGACATCTCCGAGGGCCACGGCATGCGCCAGGGCCTGCACGACCGGGTCCCCACCGTCGCCGAGGCCATGGCCATCGCCGAGAACCACACCGGCACGGGCTTCCGCTTCGCCTGCCGGGCCGGGGCCCGCCTCGCCGGTGCCTCCCGGGCCAGCGTCACGGCCCTCGGGCGCTACGGCCACCACACCGGCGTGGCCTGGGCCCTCGCCGAAGACCTCAACGCCTTCGACCCCCAGCTCTCGCTGATGGCCCCCGGCGGCATCATCGACCGGGCCGAGACCGGCCGGGCCGGCCACACCCTCGCCTTTGCCGCGACCCGCGACCCGGGGCTGCCCGCCCTGTGGACCGAGCTGCTCCAAGACGCGACCGACGCCCGGGCCGACGCCTTCCGGGCCCGGGTCGCCGCGACCGGCGCCCTCTCGGCCACCCGCCGCCGCATCGCCCAGGAGAGCTGGGCCGCCCGCCGCGCGCTTCAGGCCCTGCCCGAGAGCATCGCCCGCGAGGCGCTGGACCGCATCGCCGCCGGCGTGGCCCAAGGCGAGCTGGTGCCGGGCAGCGAGGCCCGCTGAAGCCTCTCAGCTCGGGCAGTCCCAGGCCGTCACCTCGAAGCTCGCGACGTAGACGTACATGCGGTACCAGTCCGCCGGCGCCCCGGTGGCCGCCGCGTCGTGCACCAGCCGCAGGCTGTAGTCCCCCACCGGCGCCGGCAGGTTGTCGAGCTCGGCCGTCGGGTAGCCCGTGCCGTCGCTGCTGACGCTGCCGAGCAGGGTGCCCTCTGCGTCCCAGACCTCGAGCTCGGGCAGTGCCGTGCCGCCGTAGAAGCCGCTCACCAGGCAGACCACGATGCGGCCGTCGCTGTACTCCGAGCGGAGCGAGAACCAGTCCTCGTCCCCCGGGCCGTCGGCGAGGCCCTCCACCCGGGCGATGGTGTAGGGGTTGCCGCTCTCGGTCTCGAGGGCCTCGGGATCCAGCTCGTTGGGAACACCGTCTGGGCCGTTGTCTTCGACCTCGACGGTGTAGGTGCTGTTCTGGTCGCGGGCGATGCCGTGGACGAAGAACCAGTGGTTCGCGCCGCCGCCTCCCGCGGCGTCGCTGAGCTCGACGAGGTAGTCGCCCTCGGGAATCGCCGGCACGTAGGCGAGCCCGTCGAGGCCGAAGTCGACCCGGTCCGACCAGAGGGCCCCGGTGGTGTCGAAGATCCGGGCCCGGGGGCGGGCATCCGAGCCGCTGAGATCGAAGTTGCCGTCGATGACCAGCGCCATGTCGGGCGCCCCCACCCGCACCAGCACCCAGTCCGTGTCGCCGGGCTCCTCGAGCAGCACCCCCCGGGCGCTCCAGCTGTTCGGCGCCACCAGCTCGATGCCGGTCGCGGGCGCCTCGGCGCTGTCGGGCTCGGCGGTGTTCGCCGTCCACTCCTGCAGCAGCAGCTCGTAGCGGTAGTCCCGCGCCCCATGTGCCGCGTCCGTGCCCCAGTAGGGGTCGGCGTCCTCCACCTTCACCAGGTAGGTGCCCGCCTGGTCGAGGTAGGCGTAGACCGCGGCGTCCACGTCGCTCAGGCCCCCGCCCGCGGCGTGGCCGTCGGCCACGGTGACGAGCTTGCCGTTGTTGCGGTAGACCGAGACGACCGTGTTGTGGTCCGGGTTGTCCTCGTCGGTGTAGCTGCTGATGCGCACGAACTCGCCGCCGCCAGACTCGAAGGCGAACCAGTCGACGTCGCCCGCCGGGTAGAGCACGCCGGCGCCGTAGCTGGCCGGGTCGTCCGGGTCGCCGAAGCGCAGGGGCCCCGCGTCGTCCTCGCTGTTGTCGCGGTCGCCGTCCACACAGCTGCCCGCGTCACAGATCTCGACCAGCGCCGCACAGTCGTCGTCGCTCTCACAGCTTCCGTCGGCGCCGTCTCCCCCGTCCCCGTCGCCGGAGAAGACCGCGTCGTCGTCGCCCTCTCCCCCGTCGGACTTGTCGTCGCTGCAGCCGGCGAGCACCCCGGCGAGCGCACAGGCGCCCACCACGGCACGCAGACGGAGCAGGCGGAGACCGGCGGCAGCGCCGGCGGAGAGAGCACGGGGCACAGAAGACATGCAGGGCTCCAGCGCAGGGCCCGCCGAAGCGGGCAGGCCGGCCGAGTGTAGCGTGGCGGTGGACCGGATCGACAGGGGCCGTGGCCCCCGGCGGCGCCCGCCCCCCACCCGAGACCAGGGAGCGCCCGCGAGGGTCCGCCGGGGCCCGCCCCCCGAGAAGAACGGGTGACAGGTGGCGGTCTGCATGGGCTCGTCACAAAAATGCGGGTGACACCGGGGGCTGCGGTGCGCAACCATGGGAGCACGCGGCGCGTGCCCGGCTCCGGGCGGCCACGCTCCCGCGCGCTGTCCCCCTCGGGGTCGGCAGCATCCCGGCGGTCGTCCGCTGGCCCTCCCCGTCCACGGTGCTCCCCACCCTGGGCCCCCTGCGGGAACACGACGGCCCCGTCCGGTGTCGTCCCCGCTCGGTCCCTCCCCTCTCGGCCCGCCGGGCCGCATCCGTCACCGGTGGCGGCATCGACCGTCCCCGCGCCCACCACCCCGGGGCTTGCATCGGGGCTCGCAAGGGCCCTGCCCGGCGCCGAGACCGTGGGCCTGGCCGCTGCCACCCACGTGCCACGCGGACGTCACGCCAGCGAGAACACCTTTTCACAGGCCATCCTGGCCCGCTTCCGAGGCAATCTGCACCACACCTGACCGTTCCACCACACACCTGGCTGCCACAATGTGCAATCCTGGGTGTGCGAGAGGGGTAACGCCCGCTACCCGCGACCGCCACAGGGCGTCGCAACCCGGCTTCCCCCCTCGTCTGTGCTGGAGCGCATGACCCCCGCGGTCGACCCCACGGCCACCGCGCGTCTCTCCCCGACCCGACCCCCTGGCCCGCAGCGCCAGGCCCCCGGAGAGCACCGCCGCAGGGCCGAGACCTCGACCGAGACAGCCCCCAGACACTCCCCCCCGCGCGCCGACCGACATCTCGCCGGAGCGCGTGTCCCGACTCCCGAAATCTCTTGAGGAGCAATCCTGATGTCTTTGAACCGGCTCCGCAGCGTCGACGCTGCCGATGGCGTCTCCGAACGGCTCACCGCCGAGGAGGAGAAGACCATGGCGCGCCGGATTCGCCGCGCCGAGCAGGCCGCCCGTGAGGCGGTGGCAGGCATCCACGAAGCCGACAAGATCCTCATGCGCCGCCCCGACCGTGCCGAGCGCACCCGTGCGGGCGCCGTCGATCGCCTCGAAGAGGCGGTCAAGGTGGTCCAGAAGGCCGCCCGCAAGGACGCCGAGCTTCGCATCTACGCCCGCCAGGCCGCGGGTGCCTGGCACGAGGCCGAGAACCTCCGCTGGCGCCTGGCCATGTCTGGCCGCCGCATCGCCCACGGTGAGGCCCGCAAGCTGGCGGGCCCCTTCATGGACGAAGAGGATCTCGTCCAGGAAGGCTACATCGGCCTGCTGCGCGCGGCCAAGCGCTTCGACCCCGACCGCGGCATCCGCTTCTCGACCTACGCCCGCTGGTGGGTGCGCGCCCAGATGACGCGCGCCATCGACCACACGGGCCGGCCAGTGCGCCTGCCCGGCTGTGCGGTCGAGCAGACCCGCAACCTGCGCAAGGCCATGAAGCGCTTCGAGTCCGCCGGTGTCGAGTACACCACGGCCGATCTCGCCGAAGAGGTGGGCATCGACAAGGAGCGCGCCGAGCTGCTGCTCTCCCAGGGCAACACCATCTCCCTGGAGCAGCCCGTCGACGACGGCCCGCGGCCGCGCCCCCTCGATCGCTTCCTGAGCGACGACGAGGCCCCCCAGCCCGACCTGGAGGCCATCCAGGCCCAGGAGCTCCACCGCATGGACGACGCCTTCCATGCCCTGCTCACCGAGCGCCAGCGCTTCGTCCTCACCCGCCGCTACGGCCTGGACGACGGCGAGTTCCGCACCCTGAGCGAGGTCGGCAAGGAGATGGGCCTGTCGCGCGAGCGCGTGCGCCAGATCGAGCGCGAGGCCCTCACCCGGCTCCGCGACCAGTCGGGCATCCGCGGTCCCCAGGCCCTCGCCGGCCGGGTCAGCGCCCGGGCCTGAGGCCCGCGCCCCGGTGCCTGTGCGGCCGCGTCCCCTCCCCCTGGGGCGCGGCCGCTCTCGTTCTCC
>CAXQUZ010000019.1:0-2796 GCA_964226865.1 Myxococcota bacterium
CCCGCCCGGCCCGGGCGATCCCTGGGACCCCACCCGCGGTCCGGCCTGGGACGAGAACCGCGCCGCGGTGGCCGCCGTCGACCCCGCGCTCGCCGCGCGGCTCTTCGCCCCCCTGCCCGCAGCCCGGGCCCGCCGGGACGCCCAGGGGCTCGCCTGGCGCCCCTACCGGGGCCACCACCCGGTCGACGACACGGCGGCCACACCGGGCCTCGTGGCCGCGGCCACCGCGGCGGCGGAGGCGGGGGCCCCCCTGTGGGTGCTCGGGCCGGGCGAGGGCACGGCGCGGGTCGCAGCCCTGGCCCACACTGTGGCGGAGGTGGTGGTCTGGGAGTGTGATCTCTCGCTGTGGCAGGCGCTGCTGGGCTGGCACCCCCTCGGGGCGGCGCTGGCGGCCGGCCGGCTCCGGCTCGTGGTGGGGCCCGACCTGGTGGGGGCGCCCGCCGCCGCGCACTGGTGGGTCCACCCGGCCCTCGCGCCCTACCGCCCCTGGGCGCCGGCGCTGCTGGGCGGGCAGGGGCCCCTGGCGCTCGTGCTCGCTGGCGAGCTCTTCGTGGCCGACACGGCGGCCGCGCTGCGGGATCGGGGCTGGCGCACCTATGGCTGGGACCGGGAGGCGCTGCCGCCCGCCGAGAACGCGCGGGTGTTGGAGACGACGGCGCCGGCGCTGGTTCTCGGCATCAACACCCGGGCCGGGGTCTGTGAAGATGCAGATGAGCACGGTGTTCCCACCGTGTTCTGGGAGATCGATCCCACGACGGACGGGCCCGCCCGGCTCGCCCGTCCCGTGGCCCGCGCGGCCGCCTACAGCTACCGGGCCGCAAACCTCGGGCCCCTGCGCGCAGCCGGCTACGGGCGGGTGGCCCACCTGCCCCTGGCCACGGCCCCGGCGCGCTTTGCGGAGGCCCCCCGCGACCCGGCCCTGGGCGCGGCGGTGGCCTTTGTCGGGGCCTCGATGGTCGAGAGCGGCCAGCGCTGCATGGCAGAGGCCCTGGCCCTGCTGCCCTCGGGGCCCCGGGTGCGGGCGGGGGTCGAGCGCGCGCTGCAGATCCAGCTCCAAGACCTCGGTCGCTGGCAGCTGCCGGGGCTGCTGGACCAGCTCGTGCCCGGGCTGCGGGCGCGGGTGGCGGCGGCCCACGGCGGCACCGACCTGGCCATGCTGCTCGGCGAGCAGTGCGCGGCCCTGCGGCGGCTCCGGTGGCTCGCGCCCCTCAAGGACCTGGGGCTGGTGGTCTGGGGGGACGCGGGCTGGGAGCTGCTCGCGCGGCACGGCGTCGACTGGCGGGGCCCCGCCGACCACTTTCGAGACCTGCCGCGCATCTACCGGAGCGCCGCCATCCACGTCGACATCGGGCGCCTCTACCAGCTCGACATCGTGACCATGCGGGTCTTCGATGTGTTGGCGGCGGGCGGCTTCGTGCTCGCCGAGCACAGCCCGGAGCTGGCGGCGCTCTTCGCGCCCGGCCGCGAGCTCGACACCTGGCGCACGCCGGCCGAGCTGCGCGAGAAGGTGCGCCACTACCTGCGCCACCCCGATCACCGGGCCGCCATCGCCGCCGCGGGCCAGCGGCGCGTGCGGGCCGACCACAGCATCGCCCGCCGGGTGGCCCGCATCGGCGCCGACCTCGGGCTGCCCGGATTCCTCGACGACACGGAGCCCCGGCCATGAGCGGACCCATCTTCATCGGCGGGGTGCCCCGCAGCGGCACGACGCTGTTCCGGGCCATGATCCACGCCCACCCCCGGCTGCACTGTGGGCCCGAGCGCAAGCTCGTGGCGCCCCTCGTGCGCGCCCAGCGGGAGTGGTGGGCCGCCTTCGGCCCGGTGCTGCCGGCCGCGGGGGTGCAGCGGCGCACCCTCGACGCGGCGGCCGGGGCCTACCTGCGGACCCTGCTCGCCCAGAGCACCCCCCCGGGGATGCGGCCGGCCGAGAAGACGCCGAACCTCATGCTCTTCGTGGGCGAGCTGGGCCGCATGCTGCCCGAGGCCCGCTTCATCCACGTCATCCGGGACGGGCGGGCGGTGGCGGCCTCGCTCTGTCGCCAGGACTGGGTCGACCCCAAGACCGGTGCGCCGGTGCCCTTCACCCGCGACCTCGAGAGCGCCGCCCGCCACTGGGCCGCCTACCTGGGGCAGGTGGCGCCCCAGCTGCGGCAGGTCCAGGGGCGCTACCTCGAGGTGCGCTACGAGCAGCTCGTCCGCCAGCCGCGCGCCGTGATGGAGCGGGTGTTGGCCTTTCTGGGCGAGCCCTGGGACGACGCCGTGCTCCGCCACGAGCAGGGGGGCGCCGCCCTGCCCGCCACCGAGGCCAGCAGCGCCGCCGTGCGGGAGGCCGTCCACACCCGGGCCACGGCCGCCTGGCGCACGGCGTTGAGTACAGACGAGATTGACCTGTTGGAGGGCATCATCGGCCCCGTGCTGCGCCAGCTGGGCTACCCCCCCTGAGCGGGGCCGGGGGCGCATGGGGGAGGAACCGGAGGGGGCCACGGGCAGGCTCGGGAGCGGGGAAAACGGGTCTGGACAGGTGAGCAGTAGGTGGTGGATCGCGCCGCGTCCAGCCTATTTGCGGACATAAGGTGTCCGCAAAATGCCTTGGCGCCGGAGAGGCAGGGCCATAGGTGGGGCCGTGCGCTCGATCCCGGGGAGCCCCCATGCCCGATCTGCCGACCTCGCCCGCTCCGTCTCCGTCGCCCGCGGCGGCCGGTGCCCCCGACGCAGCCCTCGCCGAGCGGCGCGCCCGCTGGCTGGCCCTCGACGGCGAGGCGGCCGTCGCCCGCATCCACGAGCTGAGCCGCTCCC
>CAXQUZ010000020.1:0-7937 GCA_964226865.1 Myxococcota bacterium
GCCAGGGCTGGCCCTCGCCCCGGATGGCCCGGTCGACGTCCTCGGCGCGGGTGCCGATGACGACGCGTCCCCGGGCCATGCGGCCGTGGAGGGTGCGCTCGCCCCCGACCACCTCGAAGCGGTCGCCCTCGGTGAAGCGCACGTCCATCTCGTCGCCCTCGCCCACGGCCGAGAGCGCCTTGGCCATGCGCCCGATGCCCGCCGGCCGGCCGCGGCGCCCCTTGACCATGGGCAGCACGGCCGTCCACCGGGCCGTGCCCGGCTGGTAGAGCGCCAGCGTCATGCCGGCGCCCACGTCGAGGCGCTTGCGCTCGCTCTCGAGGGCGGCGAGCTGCTGGGCGGCCCCCCGCTGCTCGAAGGGGGTGCCCTGGATGAGGGCCAGCAGCGCGTCGATGGGCCGGACGTTGACCGCGATGACCAGCAGGGGCTCGTCGCCCGTGCCCATCATCGGGGGCGCCTCCGGGGCGGCGAGGGTGGTGCCGAAGGAGCGGTCGGTGCGGGCCCGGATGGCGAGGGGGTGGTCGTCGAAGGGCAGCTGGACGGCCACGGCGCTCACGGGAAGGGCCCGGGCGGCCCCGCTCGCGGCGCTCAGATCGGCCGCAGCGATGACACAGCCCGGGTGGTCGGCGAAGCCGCCGGCGAGGGCCGCGAGGTCGGCCGTGCCCTCGACCGCCGAGGGGCCCCGGGCGGCCGTGCGGCTGATCTGGAGGTGGTCGCGCTGGGGCACGGCCTCCCAGGCGCCGTCCTCGGTCTCGAGGGCCCAGGCCCGCCCCTCTCCCCGGGCCCAGCCCTCGACCATGAGCTCGTTGAGAATGGCCTCGGAGTCAATGTCTTGGTCGCTCGTGGGCAGGCCGAAGGCGAGCTGGCCCGGGGCGCCGGCGATGGTGAAGGCGCCGCCCGGATCGAGGCCCTTGCGGGTGAGGGCGGCCATGCGCTCGGCGTCGAGCCAGGCCGTGGGCAGGGCCGTGAGCTCCCAGAGCTCGGGGGGCAGGTTGTGGAGCAGGGCCACCCCCGCGTCGAGGGGGGCACAGGCGCCCACGAGGGCCGTGGAGGGGGCGGCGCTGGCGGCCTCTTGCAGGGCGGCGGCGGGGCCTTGCTGGGCGGCGGCGGGGGCCACGAGGCCCAGCAGGGACAGGCCGAGGGCGGGCAGGGGCAGCACGGGGGCTCCGGGGCGGGGGCGGGGGCCGCAGGGGCCCGGGCTCCCGTAGCGCAGCGGCCGGGCCGGTGGTGGCCCCGGGGGCGGCGGGGCCGGTCAGGCCGCCGCAAGGGGCCCCGGTCCGGGCCCGGTCACGGCGCCCAGGGCAGCAGGGCGGCGCTGCCCGCGGCGAGGCGCAGGCGGGTCTGGGCGGTGCCGTCGGCGGCCACGACGGCACGGTCGAGGGCGAAGTCCTGGTCGCCCTCGGGGGCCGGGTTGATGAGCACCATGCCCCCCTCGTAGGCCCGCTGCCAGCCCTGGCCCGCGGCGGTGGCGGGACCGGTCGGCAGCCCCAGCACGGGCGCCTGGTCGTCGTCCCAGCTGTCGTGGCTGCCGCCCTCGTCATAGCCCCAGGCGCTGTCGCTCACCCCGTCCCAGGCCAGCAGGAAGCTCGCCCGGCCGTAGGCCTTGCCCGCCGCCGCTCCCTCGGCGCCGGGGCCCCGGGTGAGGGCGAAGAAGCCGACCCCGGCCTCCTGGGCGGCGACCATCAGCGCGAGGGTGGTCGACCACTCGTCGCCCCTGAAGTTGGCCGAGTCGTCCCAGCGCATCCAGTACTCGCGGCCCCAGTGGGTGATGGCGGGCAGCATGGCGAGGGCCTGGTCCCGCTGGACCTCCGTCCAGGGGTTCAGGGCGATGTTCGGGGCCACCGCGAGGCCGGCCTCCTGGAGGCCCGGGCCCACGGCCCGCATGAAGGCGACCACGGCCTCCCCGTAGGCCGCGTCGGTGGGGTACTCGGCGATGGCCGTGCCCCGCTCGCCCAGGCAGTGGCCCGGGAAGGTGTTGACATCGTCGAGCATCACCCCGTCGAAGCCGTCCCGGGTGACCCGCTCCTGGACGGCCGCCAGCCAGGCCGCCTGGTAGCCGGGGTCGCCGATGTTCGCGGCCCAGACCCCGGGGTAGTCGCAGTACTCGAGGCGCTGGCCCGCGGCGTCGTGGAGAAACCAGCCCTCGTGGCCGTCGGCCTGGTCGAGGCGCAGCCCGGTCGAGGCGTGGTCGCCGCCGTCGGCCCGCATGCCGCCGGCCTTCTGGTAGGCGAGGTGCAGCGCGCCGGGGTTGGCCGCCCGCAGCTCGGGCAGCAGGCTGTGCATCGACTCTTGGAGGAACACCACCCGGAACTGGCCGGCCCCCGGGCCGAGGGGGCGGTCGCGGTGGTCCCAGGACTGGGCGACGACCATGCCCTGGAGCGGGGCCGAGACGGGGGCGGCGGTGTCGGTGGCGGCTGTGTCGGTGGGGGTCTCGGTGGCCGTGTCGGTGGGGGTGTCGGTCTCCGTGCCCGTGCCGGTGGCGGTGTCGGCGTCGGTGCCGGGGCCCGGGTCGGCGGTGGCGGCCGTGCGGGCCCCGTCGGCCGGGGAGGCCGGGCGGGCCGAGGCCAGGTCGCAGCCGCCGGCCAGGCCCCCCGTGGCGGCCACGAGCAGCGGGACGCGTCCGCGCCAGGGGCGGGGGGACGGGCGGGGCACGGCGGGGCTCCGGGGCGAGGGGACCAGCGGCGAGCCTACCGCAGGCGCCGGGCCCGGGGTGTCGCCGGCCGTAACGCTTCTGGGGGGGGCGCCCGCGGGTCGACCGGGCGGCCGCGTCCCGACAGGCTATGCGGGGCCGGCACGCCCAGCCGCGGGTCCTCCATGTCCAGCATCCCCCAAGACTTCGACCTCATCGTCGTCGGCGCCGGCCACGCCGGCTGTGAGGCGGCCCTGGCTGCGAGCCGGCTCGGCCGCCAGGTGGGGGTCGTCACCCGGCGCCGGGCCCACGTGGGCCGCCTGAGCTGCAACCCCGCCGTCGGCGGCCTCGCCAAGGGCCAGCTCGTCCGTGAGCTCGACGCCCTGGGCGGCGCCATGGCCCAGGTCACCGACGCCGCCACCATCCAGTTCCGGCGCCTCAACACCCGCAAGGGCCTCGCCGTCCAGGCCTCCCGCGCCCAGGTCGACATCGACCGCTACCCCGCCGAGATGCAGGCCCGCCTCGCCGCGGCGCCCGGGCTGACCCTGCTCGAGGGCGAGGTGGCGGAGCTCTGCCTCGCCGGCGGCCGGGTGGTGGGCATCCGCCTCGCCGACGGCCAGCGCCTCGCCGCCCCGGCGGTCGTGCTCACGACGGGCACCTTCCTCGCCGGCGTCATGCACTGCGGCGCCGAGCGCGCGGCCGGCGGGCGGGTGGGGGACGCGGCCACCGGCGCCCTCTCGGAGAGCCTGCGGGCGGCGGGGCTGCGCCTCGGGCGCCTCAAGACGGGCACCACCCCCCGCCTCGACGTGGCCTCCCTCGACCTCGACCGCCTGGCCGTCCAGCACGACACCCTGCCCGAGGGCCGCTTCAGCTTCCGCCCCCCGGCCGGCCGGCTGCCCCAGCGCGACTGCTGGCAGGCCCACACCACCCCCGAGACCCACGCCCTCATCCGGGCCGCCCTCGACCGCTCGCCGCTCTACGGCGGCCAGATCACGGGCACGGGCCCCCGCTACTGCCCCAGCATCGAAGACAAGGTCGTCCGCTTCGCCCACCGCGACCGCCACCTGCTCTTCCTCGAGCCCGAGGGCCTCGACACCCCGCGCGTCTACGTCAACGGGCTGAGCACGAGCCTGCCCGCCGACGTCCAGGATGCCGTCGTCCACAGCATTCCCGGGCTCGAAGAGGCCGTCGTGCTCCAGTATGGCTACGCCGTCGAGTACGACTTCGCCGACCCGCGGGACCTGGGCCACGATCTCCAACACAAGGGCATTGTCGGGCTCTACCTCGCCGGCCAGGTCAACGGCACCAGCGGCTACGAAGAGGCCGCCGTCCAGGGCCTGGTCGCGGGGGCCAACGCCGCCGGCGCGCCCCTGCGCCTCGACCGGGGCCAGGCCTACATCGGCGTGCTCATCGACGACCTCGTCACCCGGGGCGTCGGGGGCGAGCCCTACCGCATGTTCCCCAGCCGCGCCGAGCACCGGCTGCTGCTGCGCGAAGACAACGCCGACCGGCGCCTGACGGCCGTGGGCCGCTCGCTCGGTCTGGTGGGCGACCAGCGCTGGGCCGACCATGTCGAGAAGGTCGCCGAGATCGAGCGGGTCGAGGCCTGGGCCCGGTCCCGCAGCCTCGTGCCCGACGCCCCCACGGTGGCCCACTTCGCCGCCCAGGGGGTCGCCCCGCCGCGCAACAAGGTCAGTGTGGCCGACCTGCTCAAGCGGCCCGAGCTCGACTGGGAGACCGTCGGCCGGCTGGTGCCCGACCGCCCGGCGGTGGCGCCGGCGGTGGCGGTCCAGGTGGTGACGGATCTGAAGTACGAGGGCTACCTGGTGCGCGAGCAGGGCCGGGTGGAGCGGGCCCGGAAGATGGAATCCGTCGGCATTCCGGACGACATGGACTTCCGCCTGCCGGGCATGTCGAACGAGGTGGCCGAGCGGCTGGCGGCGGCCCGTCCGGCGACCCTGGGCGCAGCGGCGCGGCTGCCGGGCATCACCCCGGCGGCGGTCGACGTGCTCGCCCTGGCCCTCCACCGCAGCGCGGCCGCCGGCTGAGCGCCTGCCGGCTCAGTCGCCGCGCAGCTCCTGGGCCGTCCAGAGCGCGTTCAGGCAGGGCGCCACGAGGAACAGGGCCCAGGGAATGAGCCGGTCGAGGGGCCCGCTGAGCCACAGCGCGATGCCGGCGGCGCCGAACCACAGCAGGGCCCCCCGCAGCAGGTGGACGAGGCCGGCCGTGCCCGCGACCCGTCCGAAGAACAGGGCGGCCCCCAGCTCGGCGAGGAAGACGAGCAGGCCCGTGGCGGAGAGCGCGATGGACGGGGCGCTCCCGGGAGCGGTCGTGAGCTGCATGGTCATGCTGAAGCTGCCGAGCAGCCCGACCACGCCGAGGTACCAGCGGAGCCGGGACCGGCGCTGGGCCGGCACGGTGGGGGTGGGCACGGGGGACTCCGGCGCGGGGCTCAGGCGGGGTGGGGGGCGGCGCGGCGACCGAGCAGCCAGCAGGTCTGCATCTCGCCCTTGCCCTTGACCGGGACGGCGCCCCGGGGGTGGACGGCGTAGCCCTCGCCGAGCAGGGCGGCGGTCTCGGCGGTGAGCTGGACCCGACCGGGCTGGCTGGTCGACTCCATGCGGCTGGCCGTGTTGACCGTGTCGCCCCAGAGGTCGTAGATGAACTTGCGCTGGCCGATGACCCCGGCGACGACCGGGCCGGTGTGGATGCCGATGCGCAGGGCGAGGTGGTGGCCGGTGGCCGCGCGGTGGCGGTCGACCACGGCCAGCATGTCGAGGGCGAGGGCGGCGAGATCGGCGAGGTGGGTCGCGCGGGGCACGGGAATGCCCGCAGCCACCATGTAGGCGTCGCCGATGGTCTTGATCTTCTCGACCC
Source organism: Myxococcota bacterium (assembly GCA_964226865.1). GTDB lineage: Bacteria > Myxococcota_A > UBA796 > UBA796 > UBA2385 > CAXQUZ01. Next base: position 5,507 of record CAXQUZ010000020.1, read on the forward strand.
CGTGGCGGTCGCAGAGGGCGTCGAAGTCGGAGAAGATGCCGTTGAGCAGGCGCACCACCTCGGCGGCGGGCAGCCGGGCCGAGAGCTCGGTGAAGCCGACGAGATCGGCGAAGAGCACGCTGGCCGACTCGAAGGTCTCGGCGATGCTGCGATCGGAGCGCTTGAGCTGGTCGGCGATGGGCACGGGCAGGATGTTGTGGATGAGGCGCTGGACGAGCTGGCGCTCGTGGTCGATGGCCAGGGCCTGGGCGAAGGCAAGGCGCCGGTGGCGCTCGAGCTGGTAGCTGCCGAACATGCTGCAGAGCAGCGCCATCACGGGGTAGACGCCGAGGAAGATGGCGTCGAGGGCCGTGGTCTCGCGCCAGAGTACCTGCCCGGCCAGGATGGCCCCGAGGAAGAACCACGACACCACCGTGGCGTGCACGAAGCGCATGTGGCTGACGAAGAAGACGAGGGTGGTGCCCACGAGCACGCTGGCCGAGAGCAGCGAGACGGTCTGGGGGTCGGCGTGGGCGAAGACCGCGGGGCCCAGCACGAGCAGGGGGGCGAAGGCCACGAAGAACATCGCGAAGATGAGCTCGTGGAGCCGGGCGGCCCGCAGGGCGGCGAAGCGCGGCGCGAAGACCAGCGGGGCCATCAGGGCCAGGCCGGGCACCGCCGCGAAGTAGCGCACCCGAAAGACCAGCGGCCAGATCTCGGGGTCGTAGACCTCGTGCTCGACGAAGCCGAGCAGCGACATGATGAGCAGCCCGAGCAGGTAGAGGAGCCGGGCCACGGCCATCATGCGGTCGTGGAAGTCGCGGCGGTAGAGGGCCTCGGTCTGGGGGTCGCGGAAGGCGAGGGTCCACCGGCGCAGGGCCGCCCGCTCGGTGGGGGCTCCGTCGGGAAGGAGCTGGGGGAGCACGCTCCCGATGGGCGCGGCCGCGGCGACGGGCGCGCGTCGGGGGGGGCCGGCAGGCGGAGCGGGCATGGGCTCGGGGAGGGCGGGGGTGCCCGGGACTCTACGGACCTCGCCGGGGCGGCGCAAGGCGGCGGGCACGGGGGGGACAGGCCGTGACCCGCGCCGCCACCGGCTCCGGGCGCGCTGCCCGTGGCGGCCGCCCGGGACCGCCAGGGGTGGGGCCCCGCCTGCGGGCGGCGGGACGGCGGGTCTGGGTCAACGAGAATGCTCACGGGGACGATGTCTTCGCTTGGTGGGGCGCTGCTGGAGCGGGGGCCGCGCTGGGCAGGGCCGGGGCGCCTGTGGTCTGGTGCCCCCCCCCTCCCTGCCCGCGAGGTCTGCCCATGCGCCGTCTGTTCCGCCTGCCCGCCGCCCCTGGGGGGCTGGCCTGCCTGGCCCTGGCCCTGGGCTGTGCGCCCCCGCCTCCGGCCCCGTCGGCCGCCCCCGCCCCGGCGGCGCCCGCGCCCGCTGCGGCCCCGGCAGCGCCCGCGCCCCCGGCGGCCCCGGACGCCGGCTGTGTCTGGGCTGGCGTGGACGGGGCCTGGGCCGCCCTCGCCGACCGGCCCCGGCTGACGGTCTCGGGCACCCTCTCGGCCCCCGCCGCGGGCACCGTGCTGGTCGACCTGCTCTCGGACGAGCACGAGATCCTGCTCGGGCTGCGCTGCCCGGACGCCGGCGCCGTGTCCCTCTCGGTGCCCCAGGGCCTCGGGAGGGTGACCCTCGTGGCCGTCCAAGACCTCGACCACAACGGCCCCACGGCCAACGACGCCGTCGCGATGCGGGCCGGGCTGGTGATTGACCAGGCCGACATCACCGACCTCGCGCTCACCCTCGCGCCAGGGGCGCCCCTGGCGGGCATCACCCTGCCCGCGCCCGCCGACCGGCCCGCGGGCCCGCCGCCCGGCCAGGCCCCGACCCCGGGCGGTCCCCCGCCGCCGCCGCCCACCCCCGACGACGACGGCGGCCCGGCGCCCGGTGCCCCGCCCGCGGGCAGCAACCCCTACCAGCACGCCGCGCCCTGACCGCTCGGGCCTTCAGGGCCACTGCCGCAGCACGGCCTCCGTGCCCGTGGCCACGGTCGGGGGCAGGGAGCGGCCGCGGGGCACGCCCGGATCGGCGGCGACGGGCGCGCGCAGCTCGAGCAGGGGCCGGGGCTGGGACGCGAGCCACCGGAGCGCGGCCTGGGGCGGCGCCTGGGGCGCGTCGCAGCGGGCGGCCGGGCGCAGGGTGAGGCGGTGGTCGAGCTGGCGGGTGAGCAGATCCGGCAGGGCCGGCGGCAGCCAGGGCTGGGGCGGCCACACGACCAGCGACCCGGCGGGCGCCGCGGGCAGGCTCTCCGACCAGACCCGGGCGGTCGCGGCGGGCCAGGTTCGCCAGGGGGCCGCCCCGGCGCAGCCAGGCCCAGGGCAACACCGGGCCCGCGGGGGCCTGCTGGTCGGGGTGGAAGGCCGTGCCCAGGGCGAGCAGCCCACAGAGCAGCGCCGTGGCGAG
>CAXQUZ010000021.1:0-4885 GCA_964226865.1 Myxococcota bacterium
GTCATGCGCGGGCTGATCGGTCTCTTCATTCTGAACGATGCTTCCCTTGCGAATTCTCGAAGAGGTGCTAGGCGAGGCCTTTCCAACCGAGAGATCTTTCATGAAAACCCCGTCGGGAACGCGCGCCCAGGGCCTGGCCCCGGATGACCACCCCTCGCTGATCTACACGGGCCTCGGCCGCCCGACCCTCGCCGACCTGGGCGCCAGCGTGGTCGTGTTCCTCGTGGCCCTGCCGCTGTGCCTGGGCATCGCCCTGGCCTCGGGGGCGCCCCTGGCCTCGGGGGTCGTGGCGGGCATCATCGGCGGCTTCGTGGTCGGCGCCCTGTCGGGCTCCCACGTCCAGGTCTCGGGCCCCGCCGCGGGGCTCACGGCGATCATCATCGCCGCCATCGCCAGCCAGGGCAGCTTCGAGGCCGTGCTGCCAGCGGTCGTCATCGGGGGGCTGATGCAGATCGGCCTCGGCGTGGCCCGGGCCGGCGTCGTGGCCCGCTACGTGCCGAACTCGGTCATCAAGGGCATGCTCTCGGCCATCGGCATCATCCTCATCCTCAAGCAGCTCCCCCACCTCGTCGGCTGGGATGCCGATGCCATGGGCGACGACGCCTTCTTCCAGGCCGACCAGCAGAACACCTTCTCCGAGCTGCTCGTCGCCGCCACCCACATCCAGACCGGTGCGGCGGTCGTGGGCGCCGTCTGCCTTGCCCTCATCGTGCTGTGGCCGCGCATCCCCGTCCGGGCCATCAAGGCCGTGCCCGCCCCGCTGGCCGCCGTGCTCGTGGGCACCCTGCTCTCTGAGGGCATCGGGGTGCTGCTGCCGGCCCATGCCATCGACCCCAGCCACCGCGTGGCCCTGCCCCAGGGCGGCCTCGCCGGCTTCCTCGCCGATCTGCCCCGGCCCGACTGGTCCGTGCTCACGAGCGGCCCCACCTGGACCCTCGCCCTGACCCTCGCCCTGGTCGCCAGCCTCGAGACCCTGCTGTCGCTCGAGGCCGCGGTCAAGCTCGACCCCTGGCGCCGCGAGGCGAACCCCGACCGCGAGCTGGTGGCCCAGGGGGTGGGCAACCTGGTCGCCGGCTTCGCGGGGGGGCTGCCGGTCACGGGCGTCATCGTGCGCTCCTCGGCCAACGCCGACTCCGGCGCCAAGACCCGCTTCTCGGCCATCTTCCACGCGGTCTGGCTCACGATCGCGCTGCTGGTCTTCCCGGGGCTGCTCGCCCGCATTCCCCTCGCTGCGCTGGCCGCCATCCTGTTCCACGTCGGCTACCGGCTGGCCCGTCCCGCCCTGTTCCGGGCCGCCTGGACGGCCGGCCGCGCCCAGTTCCTGCCCTACGTCATCACCATCGTCGCCATCCTCTTCACGAACCTGCTCGTGGGCATCGGCATCGGCCTCGCGGTGGGCGTCGTCATCACCCTGCGCGAGAGCGCCCGGATCCCGGCCCTGCGCGAGGATCGCAACACCGAGACGGGCTGGGTGCGCTTCGTCCTGGCCGAACAGGTCACCTTCATCCACAAGGCGGGTGTGGCCGAGAAGCTCGCCTCGCTGCCGGCCGAGGTGCACGTCGAGATCGACGGCTCGGCCTGCCGCAGCATCGACCTGGACGTGCTCGAGGTCATCCACGAGTTCAAGAAGTCGACCGAGGTGCGAGAGATCAAGTGCCATCTCATCGACGTGCCGGCCCTGCCCGGGGGCGCGGGGGCCGGGGGGCATTAGGCGGTCGTGCGAGAACCCTGACCTGTTTGGGCCGGGGGCACGATAGGGGCCACGGCGGGAGGCCGGATGAAGGGGCTCAAGGTCGGAGAAGCACGGCGGGCGCTCGAGCTGGTGGACGGGCTGCTCTGCCGGCTGGTGCCGGGGGGGGGGCTGGCCTGGCTGAGCTCCGGCTGGCAGGCCCTTCGGGGCGAGGGGCGGGCCCTGCCCGACACCTTTGCGGGGCTCCACATCGACGAAGACGCCGACGCGGCCCGGGCCATGCTCGACCAGCTCTGGCGCACGGGGGCCGTCTCCGGGGTGCTGCTGCGCATGGTCGACGCCGCGGGTGGGCTGCGCTGGCTGCGCTGGAGCGCCCGGACCGACGGCACGGCCGCCTACGGCACGGCGGTCGACGTCACCGAGGAGCGCGCCCGGGCCCTGCGCTACCGCGAGGCCCGCGACATGCTCGGCCTCGCCGTCGACATCGCCCAGCTCGGCCAGTGGCGGCTGGGGCTGGCCGACGGGGTGCTCTGGTGGTCGCCCCAGACCTTCCGCATCCATGGCCTGCCCGACGACAGCCCCCAGCCCGACGTCGACGCCGCCATCGGCTTCTACCACCCCGACGACCGCGGCCGGGTCACGGCGGCCGTCGACGCGGCGCTCGCCACCGGGGCGCCCTACTCCTTCGAGCTGCGGCTGCTGCGGGCCGACGGCGAAGAGCGCCAGGTCCGCTCCCGGGGCATCGCCGTGCGCGACGCCTCCCAGCGCATCTCGGCCATCGTCGGCACCTTCCAGGATGTCACCGACGAGCGGCGGGTCGAACGCGAGCTGCGCGACACCGAGCGCCTCGCCTCGATGTCGACCCTGGCCAACGGCATCGCCCACGAGATCAACAACCCGCTCCAGTACCTCCAGGCCAACCTCGAGCTGCTCGAGGGGGTGGTCGACCAGCTCGCCGCCGGCGCGGCCCCCGCCAAGGTCACGGCGGCCCGGCGCATGCTCGACGACTGCATGAAGGGCGCCGACCAGGTGCGCACCATCGTCAGCGAGCTGCGGGCCTTCATGCAGGGGCCCCGAGACGACAAGAATGCCGAGCTCATCGATGTTCGCGGGCCCATCCGCACGGCCCTGAGCATGACCCGGGCCCAGCTCCGCGCGGTGGCCCGGGTGGTCGAGAGCCACGCCCCGGTGCCCCGGGTGATGGCCATCAACAGCGAGCTCATCCAGGTGGTCGTGAACCTGCTGGGCAACGCCGCCCACAGCCTCGGCAGCGCCGGCGGCGGCACCATCCGGGTCGCCTCCCATGCGGCCCCCGACGGCCGGGTCATCGTCGAGGTCGAGGACGACGGGCCGGGGGTGCCGCCCGCCCTCCGCACCCGCATCTTCGAGCCCTACTTCACGACCAAGCCCCTCGGCATCGGCCACGGCCTCGGGCTCCACGTCTGCCGGGGCATCGTCGAGTCCCACAGCGGCACCCTCTCGCTGCATGCCGAGCCGGGCCGCACCATCTTCAGGATCAGCCTGCCCCCTGGCGAGGCGGCGCCCCCGGCCCAGGCCGCGCCCGGCGGCCGGCCCCGGGTGCTCGTGGTGGACGACGACGAGCTGGTGTCGCGCAGCATCGCGATGATGCTCGACAAGGGCTGTGCGACGGTGGTGCTCCACGACCCCGCCGAGGCCCTGCGCCACCTCCAGCGCGAGCACTTCGACGCCGTCGTCAGCGACGTGATGATGCCCGGCATGACCGGCTGGGAGCTGGCGATGCGGGCCGATGCGGCCGTGCCGGGCACGAGCGCCCGCTTCCTGTTGGTCTCGGGGGCGGCGCCCGACGAGTACCGCCCCCCGGGGGCGCCCGCCCTGGCCTTCCTCGAGAAGCCCTTCAGGCTGCGCGAGCTGCGGGCCCGGGTCGGCGAGATCCTCGAGGCCGGGGGCCACACCCCAGCGTGGCGGTAGACCCTCGGGTCTCGGCGAGCGGTCTTCGGGTTTGTCATGGTCGTGCGTCGTGTTTTTCCTGACTTTGCTTGCTGGTGATGGGGGGGGAGGCGTAGCTTGGGGACGACCGGGGATGTGGCGGCACGGGGGCCGTGGCGGCCCTCCCCGCGTGCAGGCGCGGGCCGGGACCCCGCCGAGCTCCAGGGAGGCCACCGATGCTCCGAGATCCCACCCAGCGGAGCCACGCCCAGGCCGCGCTCAGTGCCGTCGGCGCCAACTTCACCGAGACCGACCTCTCGGGCTGCTTTCGCTTCTTGAGCGCGGGCTGGGCCGAGCTGCTGGGGCTGCCGGTGGACGAGCTGGTGGGCCGCTCGGCCTTCGACTTCCTCCACCCTGACGACATCCCCGTGGCCCAGGCGGCGATGGCCGAGGCGATGGACGGGCGGACTGTGCGCTCGCTGGTGCTGCGCTTCGTCCACGTCGGCGGCGCGGTGCGCCACCTGCGCTTCGACGCCCGGCGGGAGGGGGAGGTCATTCGGGCCCTGGTCATCGACGCCACGGGGGTGGTCGAGGAGCGGCGGGCCCATGCCGAGTCGCGCCAGCTCGTCGAGCTGGCCCAGGAGCTGGCCGAGCTGGCCCACTGGCGCATGGACGTGGCCACGGGCGCGATGCAGTGGAGCCGGAAGCTCTTCGAGATCTACCGCCTGCCCCCCGACGGCCCCGTGCCGAGCCAGGAACAGCTCGCCGCGCTGCGCCATCCCGAGGACGGGGCCCGCCTCGAGCGCGACTTTCGGGAGGCCATCGCCGAGGGCCGCCCCTACGACACCGAGGTGCGCATCTTCGTCGGGCCTGCGCGCGAGCAGCGGCGGGTCCGCTCCCGGGGCATCGTCGAGGTCGATGCCGCGGGCCAGCCGACCAGCGTCTTCGGCGTGGTCCAGGACGTCACCGAAGAGCGGCGCATGCAGGCCCAGCTGCGGGATGCCGAGCGCCTGGCCTCGATCACGACCCTCTCGGCCGGCATCGCCCACGAGATCAACAACCCACTGCAGTACCTGATGGGCAACCTCGAGATGCTCAACGAGGGGCTGGCCGAGCTTGCCGGGGTGGTCGAGCGCAGCCAGCTCGACGCCCTCGAAGAGCTGGTGAGCGACTGCTTCCACGGGGTGCGCCAGGTGCGGCGGACGGTGCAGGATCTGCGCTTCTTCTCTCGGGGGGCGCTGGGCCTGCACGACCGCCAGCTCGTGCCGCCGGGGGAGCTGCTCGAGG
>CAXQUZ010000022.1:0-17779 GCA_964226865.1 Myxococcota bacterium
CGGCCGCCGCCGGCCGGCGGGCGGTCACCGTGCGGGTGGACGGCTTCAAGACCCGCACGCTGCCCGTGACCGTGCTGGCCGGCCAGCTCCACGAGCTCAAGGTCCAGCTCGAGCCCGCCAAGGCCAAGGTGACCAAGGAGAAGATCGAGATCCTCGAGAAGGTCTTCTTCGACACGGGCCGGGCCACCATCAAGGCCGAGAGCCACGGCCTGCTCGACGATGTCGCGGCCATCATGCTCGAGAACCCCGACATCCGGAAGCTCGAGATCCAGGGCCACACCGACAGCCGCGGCCGCGCGAGCACGAACAAGCGGCTGAGCCAGGCCCGGGCCGACAGCGTGGTGGCCTACCTGGTCGACAAGGGTGTGGCGGCCGGGCGCATGTCTGCGGTCGGCTACGGCGAGGACCGGCCGATCGACCCGGCCAACTCCGCGGCGGCCTGGGACCAGAACCGGCGGGTCGAGTTCGTCATCCTGGAGCGCGACGCCGCCGAGTGAGCGGGGCCGCGCGCCGGGGGCCTACTCCTCGGCGGCCGGGGCGCGCGGGCCGGTGGCGTGGGCGATGGGGCGGCCCAGGCGCACGTCCTGGCCGGGGCTGAGGTCCCAGTCCCAGGCGCCCTTCTCGCCCACCAGCACCACCGTGCTGCCGAGCTCGAAGCGGCCGATCTCGGCGGCCCGGGCCAGGGCCGGCGCCGGGTCGAGCTGGCGGGCCTCGGCGGGGTTGCCGACGTGGGTGGTGAGGTCGGCGATGCTGGTCGACATGCGGCCGACGCCGAAGGCCCCGACCATCACCATGGCGATGCGGCCGAAGTGGGCCGTGTCGAAGAAGAAGACCAGCCGCTCGTTGCGGCCGAAGAGGTCGTCGATCTTGCGGGTGGCGGCCGGGAACACGGGCCAGAGGGCGCCGGGCAGGTAGCGGTAGCCCGTGACCTCGACGTCGAGCGGCACGTGCACCCGGTGGTAGTCCTTCGGCGACAGGTAGAGGATGGCGAAGGGCCCGCCCTCGAAGTCGGCGGCGGTCGGGGCCGTGCTCGGGGGAATGCGGCCGTCGTCGGCGCCGATGAGGGCGGCGACGCTGCCGAACATGCCCTCGGCCTGGGGGAAGCGGCCGTTCTCGATGGTGCCGAAGCTGTGGGCCCGGGCGTCGACGGGGCTGACCATGACGCCGGGGCGGGGATCGACGGGCCGCATGCCGGGCTTGAGCGGCCGCAGGAAGAAGTCGGAGAGCGAGGCATAGTCCTCGATGCCGCCCACACACTCGCTGAGATCGACCTTGTACTGGCGCACATACCACCGCAGCAGGGCCTTCTGGAAGGCGGCGGGCAGGCGGCTGCGGGCGCCGGCGCCCATGATGCGGGCGGTGCGGTGCTTGGGCACGAGGCTGAGCAGGCTGACGATGAGGGCGTCGTTCACGGCGTCTCCGGCACGATTCGGCGGGGGGCCCCACGCGGTCGGGGCGCGGACCGGGGGCGCGTCGGGTTAGCCCGGGCGTCCCGCGCGGTCCTTGGAGCCCGGCATGTACCCCACCCTGGTCGAGTTCGGCGAGACCGGCATCCACACATGGGGCCTGATGGTCACCCTGGCCTTCCTCGTGGCGGTCGTGCGGGTCCAGCGGCGGGTGCCGCGGGTGGGGGTGAACCCCGACCAGCTCGTGCCCATGTACGTGCTGCTCATCGCCGCGGCCCTGGCGGGCGCCCGGCTGCTCCACTTCGTCTTTGCCGAGCCCGGGGTCTTCTTCTCCGAGCCCACGGCCTTCTTCGACCCCAGCCGGGGCGGCTATGCCTTCTACGGCGGTGTCATCGGCGGGGGCCTCGCCGGTGCGCTCTACTGCCGGGCCCGGGGCCTGCCGGTCTGGAAGGTGGCCGATGTCTGCGCCACGGCCATCCCGCTGGGGCTCGCGGTGGGCCGGGTCGGCTGCTTCTTCGCGGGCTGCTGCCACGGCGGGCCTGTCGACGTGGCGGTCGACAGTGTGCTCCTGACCCTGAAGGGCGGCCAGGTCGTGGCCCTGGACGGGGCCCCCTGGGTCGGGCTGGTCTACTTCCCCGGGGTCGGCGTGGGCGACACCCACAACATCGCCCTCTACCCGAGCCAGCCCTGGGCCGTGCTGGGCGGCCTCAGCCTCGCCGCCGTGCTCAGCGTGATGTGGCGGCGCCACCGCCGCTTCGACGGCCAGATCGCCGCGTCCCTCTTCGTGCTCTACGCTGGGCTGCGCAGCCTCCTCGAGGCCTACCGGGGCGACACCGTGCGGGGCCTCTACAGCCTCGGGCCCCTGACCCTGTCGACCTCCCAGATCGTGAGCCTCGGCATGGTGGCGGCCGCGGTGGCGGTCGTGGCCCTCAAGTGGCGCGGCGGGGTGGCCCCCGAGACGCCCTGGGTGCCGCCGACCGACGACGAGCTCGACGCGGCGCTGCTGGCCGACGACGAGCGCCACCGGCCCCGCTGAGCGAGCCGCCAGCGCGGGACTCCCCCCGGCCGGGAGCGGGGGGCCGAGAACGACCGCGGCCCGCCACCGGGGCTCGGGGCGGGCCGCGCAAGAAGACGCCGGGGCTCAGGCCTCGGACTCTTCCACCTCGGGGTCGCCACACTCGTGGCCGGTCTCCTCGTCGGCCGCCTTCTGGTCGTCGAGGGCCGAGACGCACTGGTCTTCGAGCTTCGAGTCGGCGTCGGAGTAGGAGTTCGTGATGGTGTCGCAGTCCTCGGTGGGGTGCTCGGGGTGGCAGTCGCACATGTAGTCGACGTACTCCTGGCAGGGGTCGTCGCCACAGCCGGGCACGGCGGCGAGCAGGCCGAAGCCGACGGCGAGGAACGAGGCGCTGGCGAGGCCGATGCGGGTCTTCTTCATGGGGATCCCCCAGAGTGCAGGTTGCAGAGAGTGGCGGGTGGTGGCCCGAGAGGGAGCGGAGCGCGGAGGCCGTCCGGCGCGCGCGTCGGGGACGCAACCCGCAGGGGGCGGGGTGTGTGCCGATGGCCCGGAGCAGGATGTCCTGGCGCGAGCGGCCTGCATGGTAACGCGGCTCGGGTAGAGTCGAACAGCACTCGTAGAACGGGATCTGCCTCTGTCTCCCCCGCCTCCCCGCGCCGGCACCCTCGTCGTCGGTCTCTGTGATGCCCGCGGCCTCGCACTGGTGCGCGCCCTGGTCGCCCGGGGCCACCATGTCGCGGCGGCCAGCGGCGCCCAGGCGCTGCTCCAGCCCCTCGAGGGGGCCTGCGCCCTGCCCCTGACCCTCGACCTCGCCGATCCCCGGGGCCTGCCCATGGCCCTGGCCCTGCTCGCCACCGTCGTGGCGCCGGTCGAGCGGGTGGTGGTGCTCGTGGGGCCGGCCGGGCCCGAGGCCTCCCCCGGGGCGGCCCTCGCGGCGGCGGTGGCGGGGCTCGAGCGGCTCGGCGCGGCCCTCGGCGGGGCCCCGGGGGGGCTGCCGACGGTGGTGGTGGGCCAGGGCGCGGTCGGGGCCGGGGTGGCGGCCTGGGCCCGGGCGGCGGGCAGCCACGCAGGCCTCCGGCTCTCGGGGGTCCACTGGAGCGCCGATGCCGTGCTGGACGACGACGCGCTGGTCGGTGTTCTCGAGGGCTTGGCCCCCCGACGGCGCCCGGCCTTGCTCGGGCCCCTGGGTGGCCGGCTGCGGGCGCGTCTGGCCCGCCTGCGTCCGGGGGCCTGAGCCATGGGCTGTGCGACCGTGGCGGTGTGGGGGGCACGGGGGCTCGCCCTGCTCGGGGGGCTGCTCGTCATCGGGGCCCTCGCCTGGTCGCGGCGCCGGGGCAGCGGGGGGCGGGCCCTGGCGGCGGCGCTGCTGCTGGTCCTCGCCCACCCGGGCATCTGGATGGCGCCCGGGGCCCTCGACTGCGGGGCCGGGCTGGTCAAGGCCGCGGGCGCCTTCACGGCGCTGATCGGCGTCGTCGCCGCGTGGACGGCGCTGCGTCCCGTGCCCGAAGACTGACGGGGCCGCCGCCTCAGCCTGCGGGGGGCGCCCGCTCGCCCCGTCCCCAGAGGCAGGGCACCCCGATCAGCGCCGCGGGCACCTGGCTCACGATCCACCAGCCGGCGGCGTAGGCAAGGGCGCCGGGCTGGTCGACGCCGAAGACGGCCAGCACGGCCACCGCTGCTGCCGCCGGGCCCGCGCCGAAGCTCGGGGGCAGCACGACTGCCGCCACGGCGCTGATGGCGAGGATGCCGGCCGCCGCGAGCATGGGCAGGGGCACGCTGAGCCCGAGGGCCGGGAAGAGCAGGGCGAAGCTGCCCACCATGCCCGCCACCTGGACGAGGGCGAGGCCCGTGTTGAGGGCCAGCACGGTCGGGGCCGTCATGTTGGCGCTGGCCTGGCGCAGGGTCTCGCGCACGAGGGCGACCGGGCTCGGTCCGCTCGGGGCCTCGGGCTCCGCCACGAAGCGGCGGCCGATGATGACCCCGACGACGGCGATCAGGACGCCCCCGAGGGTGACGGCGGTGATGCCCGAGACGGCCTGGAGGTGGGCCTCGGCGCCGATGACGCTCTGCCAGCGGGGGGCCCCGGCGAGCAGCACGGCGAGGAAGGTGAGGCCGAACATCGCCGCCTCGAGGAAGGCGACCACCCCCACCGAGGCCGTCGCCGCGCCCACCGAGACCCCGCACTCGCGGCGCAGCATGGCGATGCAGGCGAGATCGCCGCCCCGGGCCGGCAGCACGAGGTTGAGGGCGCCCGCCGCGAAGCCGATGGCCACCACCCGGCCGAGGGGCGGCCTGGGCGGGTTGAGCGAGATCCAGAGGCGCAGCTCGTGGACCATCAGGCTCAGGGCCTTCACCACGAGGGCCAGCGCCATCCAGGCCCAGTCGATCCGGCCCACGATGGCCGCGACGCTGCCCGCCTCGACCTCGGTCGAGAGCACCCAGAGCACCACGATGCTGGCCAGTCCCTGGAGCACCCGGGGCAGCCACCGCCGCCAGGGCCCCGGCCGGGCCGGCTCGCTCACCGGTAGGCCTTGCACTTCACCTCGAGGCGGAAGTTGCCCGTGGCGCCCTCCTTGCCGTCGACCCAGACGAGGTGCTGCTCGGCGCGCGAGACCGAGGTGATGCGGATCTTGTCCTGGCCCGTGCGGGTCGAGCCCTCGCACTCGCCGGTGGCGATGGCCGGGGTGGGGCAGGTGTCGGCCTTGGCCCAGCGCACGCTGAAGAGGTCCAGGTCGACACAGTCGCTCGTGAGAACGATGTCAGCCTGGGTGTTCTCGGGCAGGTCCAGCATCCAGCGGGCGTCGGGGCCGTCGCCGTACTTGTTGCGCTGGGGGGCGCAGTACTTGCCCACGACGAAGTCGTCGTCGAAGGCGTTGGTCTGGTCGCGGTTGTTGGCCTCGATCACCGTGTCGCAGCCGATGGTCTCGATGGCGCAGCCCTTGGCCACCTTCGTCGGGATCGGGTCGTCGCAGTCGACGGCGTCGCGGCCCTTGGGGGCCTTGGTCGAGCCGTCGTCCACCACCTTCTCGAAGCCCTCGCGGGTCTGGGTGGTGCCGCTGCCCATGCCGAGGGCGCGCTTGGCCTTCTCGGGGATGCTGCTGCAGGCGAGCAGCGAGAGGGCGAACACGGCGAGGGCGCTGCGGGAGAGGAGTCGGGCGTTCACGACAGGTCCGAGAGGCGGGGAGGGGGAGGGGACGGGCGGCTCAGCGGTACTTGCGGCAGTTCACGTCGATGCGGAAGTTGCCGGTGGCCCCGACCTTGCCGTCGACCCAGACGAGGTGGGCCTCGGGCTGGTTGACCGTGGTGATGGTGATCGTGCCGCCGCGGGGGCTCGTGTCGCCCTCGCACTGGGTGATGTTGACGTGGCTCTTCGTGGGGAAGCGCCGCTTGTCGTCCCAGTTCGCCGAGAAGATGTCGAGGTCGACACAGTCGCTGGCGAGGGTGATGTCGGCCCAGGTGTTCTCGGGCACGATGAGGCGGTAGGGGGCCTCAGGCGCCAGCTCGTAGGAGTGGCGCTCGGGGGTGCACTTCTGGGCCTGGTAGAAGCTCTCGTCGAAGTGCTTCTCGCCCTTGCTGGTGTTGCCCGTGATGGAGTCGCCGCAGCGGATCTCCTGGATGTAGGAGCCCCGCAGGGCGCCCGTCGGGTAGGGCTCGCCGCAGTCGATGGGCTCGGTGGCGTACTCGGGGTCGAGCTCTTCGACCGCGGGCACCACCTTGTGGACGGCGCGCCCACAGTTCGTGAAGGCGCCGCCGCCGCAGGCGAGCACCAGGGGCACGAGGGCGGCGAGCAGGGTGCGGCCACGGGGGAGCAGGGCGGGGCGAGGGGACATGGGCTCGGCTCGGCGGAGGGTCAGGGGCTGGGCAGATCGCCACCGGCAGCGCGCCAGGCGGCCACGCCCCCAGCGAGCATGTGGGCGTCTTCGATGCCCCGAAAGCGGAGGAAGCGCACGGCGGCCGCAGAGACCTCGCCGCCGTCTTCGCAGTAGACCACGATGCGCACGTTGGCGGGGGGGAGCTCGGCGAGGCGGATGCCCAGGGTCGCGATGGGCTGGTTCTCGGCACCGGGCAGCGCGCCCGCCCTGAAGGCGCCCGGCGCGCGCAGATCGATGAGGGCCCAGCCCGCCCGGGCCCGCAGGGCCGACCGGAGCGCGGCCACCGGCAGCGAGGGCGGCGGCAGGCAGAAGTCGGCGGGGGTGTCGAACTCGGGGATGTTCTCGAGCTGGTCGAAGTCGTCCCCCTCGGTGCCCGTGCCGTGCTCGGCCTTCATCTTGGCGTCGTTCCGGGCCTGGATGACCCGGGCCGCTCGCCCGATGACCTTGAAGGGCAGGTTGACCACGCGCTTGAGCATCCGTCCTCCCGAGAGCTGGAGCGCCGGGGCCGTCGACCCCGCGCCCTCCGGCCCCTATCCCTTGGGCTCGGCGACGGGAGGCAGCCGGCCGTAGGCCTCGCCCATGCCCCGCAGCCGCTCGGCCGCCCACCGGGGCAGCTCTGGGGCCCGGAAGCCCCAATTGCCCTCGGCCTCGCCCGGCACGTTCATGCGCCAGGCGCCGTCGAGGCCCAGCACATCCTGGAGGGGGGCGATCGCGGTGTCGGCCACCGAGGCCCAGGCCAGCCGCACCAGATCCCAGCCGGGCTCCGAGCCGTCGCGGCCGCAGTAGACCCGCAGCCGGTGCTGCTCCCGGGGGGTGGCGCTGTGGTACCAGCCGATCGCCGTGTCGGTGTCGTGGGTGCCCGTGTACGCGACCCAGCGGCGGCCGGCGTACATGTGGGGGAGGAAGGCGTGGTGGTCGCCGCCGCCCCAGGCGAACTGGAGCACCTTCATGCCCGGCAGCCCCAGGTCGTCGCGCAGGGCCTCGACGTCGGGGGTGATGATGCCGAGATCCTCGGCGATGAAGGGCAGCCCGCCCAGCGCCTCCTCGAGGGCGGCGAAGAGGGCGCGGCCCGGGGCGGCCTGCCAGCGGCCCTGGGTGGCGTCGGGGGCGTCGGCCGAGATCTCCCATGCGGCCGCGAAGCCGCGGAAGTGGTCGATGCGCACGAGATCGCAGTGGTTGAGCACGGCGCGCAGGCGGCCGATCCACCAGGCGTAGCCCTCGGCGGCGTGGGCGGCCCAGTCGTAGTGGGGGTTGCCCCAGCGCTGGCCCAGCGGGGCGAAGTAGTCGGGGGGCACCCCGGTGACCGGGTTGGCCCGCCAGCGGGGCATTCCCGTGTCGGCGGCGGGCACCTCCTCGCCCCGGAAGAGGGCCCGGTGGACCCACACATCACAGGAGCCACCGCTGACGAAGATGGGCACGTCACCGACGATCTGGATGCCCCGGGCCTGGGCCTCGCGGCGCACCCGGGCCCACTGCCGGTGGACGAGCACCTGGGCGGCGAGGGCGCGCTGGATGAGGGCGGCGTGGGCCTCGCGGGCGGCGGCGAGGGCCGTGGCGCGGCGATCGCGCAGGGCCGGCGGGAAGTCCTGCCAGCCGTCGGCGCCGTGGTGCTGGCGGAGGGCCTGGTAGAGGGCCCAGTCGGCGGCCCAGGGGTGGGCCTCGGCGAAGGCGGCGAGCGCCCCGGGCTCCCGTGCGGCGCAGGCGTCGGCCGCCGCGTCGATGCGGGGCTGCTTCCAGTCGGTGACCAGGGCGGTGTCGACCCGCCAGCCCGCCGCCGGGCGATCGGCCAGGGCGCCCGGGGCCAGCAGCCCCTCGGCCACGAGCAGGTCGAGGCTGAGCAGGTGGGTGCCGAGGGCGGTCGCCGAGGGGCTGTCGTAGGGCGAGAAGCCCGCGCCCGGCGGCACGAGGGGCAGCACCTGCCACAGGGTGCAGCCCGCGGCCTGGAGCCAGTCGAGGAAGCGATCGACGCCGTGGCCCAGATCGCCGGCGACGCAGGGACCGGGGAGGCTGGTGGGGTGCAGGAGGATGCCGGCGGCGCGCATGGTGGGCTCCATGGGGAGGCGGGACCCCGGGCGGGGGCACCGCACCCGGGCGAGGGGGCGTATCCAGGAGACGGGACAAGACGCGGACGGATCTCGTCCGCCCCGCGCCGGGGAGTGTCGCAGGCGCGGCGGGGCGGAGGGGCCGGACGGGGCTCTCGGGGCGGCCCGGACGGGAATTCATGGTCGTGTCGGCGGGGTCGGGATATGCGCCGGCGGCTTGCGCAACGGGGGGAGTCCCTCGGCTGCGCGCGGCTGCACCGCAGCGCCAGGCATGGCTCCTGGCGAGGCCTGCGGCCGGCATCGTCTCTCGCTTCGGGGGGCGCGCCCGTCTCCGGGCGTCTCTTCGGTGCACTCGACCGTTTTCTCTGGTGGCTCTGCCCGCGCATCCCTCGCGGGCCCACCGCTCAAGACATCCTTCGGAGGTGTGGAATGGCTCGCTCTGTTCGCTCGGGCAAGTCGGCGCGGTACCGCGCGAAGCTCAAGGCCAAGAAGTTCAAGGAGCGCCTGCGCAAGAGCGGCCTGCTCCGCAAGCGGAAGGCCGGTGGTCGGATGAAGCGCGTGCGTCCGCACGTCCAGGTCAAGACCAACTGAGCGGCGCGCCTGCGCCGGTCGCCCCCGGTCCGCTGGGGGCCGCCCCTCCGAAGCCCTGTGCCCCCCGGCACGGGGCTTCGCTGGTTCTCGGGCGCCCCCGCGCAGGTCGGGGGCAGGGGCTCTGTGGAACGGCCGCCGGGGGGGCGCCTGCACAGTTCGCCTCCAGGTCTGCTCCGTCCCGCCGATGCGTGGAACAGGTGTCGTCACTGGGCTGTCACAAGCCACGGCGGCCGCGGCGCCGCGCGCGCCACGCTGGTCGCCCGGGCCGGCCTGGCGGGCGGGGCCTCCCATTCCGGGGCTCGCCGCTGGATCTTGGAAGTGTCATCGACCACCCCTCTTGACAAGGCAAGAGAATGGTGGTCTCTACGGGACGTTCGGTGGCGCTGACCACGGGCGCAGGTGTGGCGAGAGCACGGGTGTGCGGGGGTGTGGGTGATGCAGCAGATGATGCGACTGGGCGTTCTGTCCTTTCTGTGCACGACGGGGCTGGTCCTGGCCGGGGCCGTCGCCGAACACAGCCGGGCCCCGGTGGCCCGCCTCGCCGCGTCGGCCCAGAGTGCCGAGGCGGCGCAGCACATGGCCATGGTTCCGGTCGCCGAGGGCCCCGAGCTGCACCAGGCGAGCCTGCGCGTGGAACCCCCCGTCCCGGCCCGTGCCGCCGGGCCCGTGCCCCTCCTCGACGTGGGCGAGCTGTTCCCCGAGGCCCGCCCGGGCGCCTGGACGCCGCCGACGTGGTTCCCGGAGGCCACCCACGAGCGCCTCCTGTCCCTCGAGCACATCGGCAAGGCCCCGGCGAACCACGGCCCGCGCATGCGGCTCCACAGCCGAGCGGTCTTCGTCTACGACCTCGACACGGGCGAGGTGCTCTACGCCCGGGCTGCCGACGAGCGCCGCCCCGTGGCCTCCCTCACCAAGCTCGTGAGCGGGCTGACCGTGGCCGCTGAGGCCCCGGCCATGGACGACACGGTCTGCCTCGACACCAGCATGCGCCCGAGCTGGCCCGGCGCCGTGACCCGGCTCCGCACCGGCACCTGCGCCACGGGCTGGGATCTGCTCGGCGCGGCCCTCGTGCGCAGCGACAACGGCGCGGCCTACGCCCTGCCGGCCGTCGCGGGCATGCACCACACCCCCTTCGTGGTCCGCATGAACCAGACCGCCCGCGAGCTCGGCATGGGCATGTCCTCCTTCTCCGACCCCTCGGGCGTCGAGGACGACAACCTCTCGACCGCCCGCGACATGACCCGCGCCGTGGTGGCCGCCTCGCTCCACCCCACCGTCCAGCCGGTCGCCAGCGCCCCCTACTGGGATGTCTACGACCAGACGCGCGAGCGCCGCCGGCGGCTGCTGACGACCAACAAGATGATCGCCCGGCGCGACACCGACGTGCTCGCGGCGAAGACCGGCTACACCGACACGGCCCGCCACTGCTTCGCGGGGGTCTTCGAGCTCGAGAACGGCCGCCGGGTCGCCGTCACGACCCTCGGCGCCTGGAGCAGCCGCCGCCGCTGGCGCGACGTCCGCACCCTGCTCGACTGGGTCGAGCGCACGGGCTGAGCCCGGGGGGCCCCGAGGCGACAGCGGCGCCCACGGCTGCCGGGGAATCGGCTACGATCCCGCCGTCCCCCCGGAGTCACCCATGGCTGCTCGCCCCCTGCACGCTGCCCTTCCTCGCCCGCCTGCGGCGCTCCTCGGCCTGTGCTGCGCCGCGGTGGCCGCCGGCTGCTCCTACACCGAGAAGAAGGTGATCTGGGACACGGGCGCTGCCGGTGAAGACGGCGGGGGTGCCGGGGGTGTCGACGCCGACGGCGACGGCTCTCCGGCCACCGAAGACTGCGACGACAGCGACCCGTCGGTCTACCCGGGCGCGCCGGAGCTCTGCGACGGCAAGAACAACGACTGCGACGCCGGTGTCGACGAAGAGCCCGTCGACGGTCGCCTCTTCTACGCCGACGCCGACGGCGACGGCTACGGCGACCCGGCCCTCGAGATCCAGTCCTGCGAGCGCTCGCCGGGCTTCATCGAGCAGGGCGGCGACTGCGACGACACGAACGCCGAGGTGAACCCGGCGGCCGAAGAGATCTGCAACGACGGCCTCGACAACAACTGCAATGGCGACACCGAGGAGTGCGGCCTCGAGGGCAACATCGACCTCGAAGACGCCGCGCTGACCCTCGTGGGGGGCGCCGGCGGTGACTTCGCGGGCTCGGCGGTGGCCGTGGTGGGCGATCTCGACGGCGACGGGATCGGCGAGCTCGCGGTGGGGGCGCCCCGGGCCGACCTGCGCGGGCCCGAGTCCGGGGGCGTCTACATCCTCCGGGGCACGGCGACGGGGGTGCTCTCGGTCGACGCGGCCCCCACGGTCGCCCTCATCTCGGGCAGCAGCAGCTCCCACGAGGCCGGCAGCCGCCTCGCCGCGGGCGTCGATCTCGACGGGGACGGCTTCGGCGAGCTCTTCATCGGCGCCTCCTCCGCGAACGGCGGCGGCATCGACAGCGGCGAGGCCTACCTCTTCTTCGGCCCCGTCACGGGCACCCCCATCATGGCCGATGCCGACCTCAAGGCCGTGGGCGAGGTGTCCTACGACACGGCCGGCGGCGCCATCGCCTTCGGCGGCGACGTCGACGGCGACGGCACCGGCGACCTGCTGGTGGGCGCCGAGGGCTTCGGCGAGGGCGGCTACCAGTCCCGGGGCGCGGTCTACGTCGTCTCGGGCGATGCCTTCGGCAGCGTCGACCTCAGCGATGCGATGGCCCGCATCGAGGGCGCGGCCCGGCTCGACCGGGTCGGTGCCGGCGCGGCGGCGGGCGGCGATCTCAACGGCGACGGCTTCGCCGATGTGGTCGTCTCGGGCTGGACCTACCCCGAGAATGGTGGCCTGGGCGGTGTCTTCATCATCGAGGGCCCCGTGAGCGGGCGCCTGGATGTCTCGGACGCCGTGGTCACGGTCGTGGGCGAGGCCTCCGGCGACTACGCGGGCACGGCCCTCGCGGCGGGCGACATGGACGGCGACGGCTACGCCGAGATCGCGGTCGGCGCGCCCGGGGTGGCCCGGGGGGCGGGCCGTGTGGCGCTGCTCGCGGGGCCGGTCGCCGCCGGCACCCACGACCTCTCCATCGCCGCGGCCCGGGTCGACGGCGTGGCCGAAGAGGACGGCGTCGGCACGGCGGTGGCCATGGACGGTGACTTCGACGGCAGCGGCGGGGTCGACCTCTTCGTCGGCAGCCCGGGCGACGACCGGGGCGCCGAGGACGCCGGGGCCGCGGGCCTCTTCTACGGTCCCCTCGCCGGCAACCACGACATCGCCGGCGCGAACCTGCGCATGTACGGCGCGGTCGCGGGCGCCTCCGCCGGCACCTCGGTGAGCATCGGCGGCGACGCCAACGGCGACGCGATCCCCGATCTGCTCATGGGCGGCGCCCGCTACGACGGCGACGACGGGGCCGGCGGCGCCAGCCTCACGGATCGGGGCGCGGCCTGGCTCGTGACCGGTGTGGGACTCTAGGCCCCTGCGACCGCCGGGTGCCTCCCTGTCGGGAACCGCACCCCACCGCCGGGGTCGGCCCGGGCTGAGCGCCCGGAGGTCCCGCATTGGAGCGACACGTTGAAGATTCTGGTGGTGGCCCCCAGCATGCCCCCCGACGTCTGGTCCGGCTCGGGCCGCGCCGTGGCGGACCTGGTCCAGATGGCCCGGAAGCGGCGCGAGATCCGCATCGTCGCGGGCTTCCACAACAGCCGCGAGAAGATCCCGCCCGAGGCCATTGCGGTCGACCTGCGGCGGCTCGGTCCCGTGGCGGCCCGGGCGCGCATGGCCCAGGCGGCGGTGCGCGAGGTGCGGCGCTTCCGGCCGAACCTGGTGCTGAGCGCGACGGTGGCCCTGCCCCCGCTCGGGGTGCCGGTGGCCTGCCTGGCCCACGATCTCTCGCCGTCGACCGATCCCGACTGGGAGGAGCGGCTGCGCTGGGGGGCCTATGCGCGCCTCGCGGCCCAGAAGGCCCTGATGATCACCACCAGCAACGCGAGCGCCGAGCGCCTGGCCGAGCTCGGGGTGGCCCGGGAGCGCATCCGGGTGGTGCCGCCCGGGGTCGACACGGTGCGCTTTGCGCCGGCCAAGCGGGCGCCGCGGAAGCCGGAGGACCCGGTCCACTTCGTGCATGCGGGCCGCATCCTGCCGGCGAAGGGCCAGCACCTCGCCCTCGACGCCGTGGCCCGGCTGCCCCGCCACCACAAGCGGCGGGCGCGGCTGACCATCGCGGGCTCGGTGGGCGACCCGGTCTACCTCGACCGGCTGCGGGTCCAGGGCTGGGAGCAGCCGGTCGACTTCCGCCTCGACGTCCACAGCATGGCGGCGGTGCTCCAGCAGGCCGACGTGGTGCTGCTGCCCAGCATCGTCGAGCTCGGCTACTGCACGACGGTGGTCGAGGCGATGGCGGTGGGGGTGCCGGTGATCTGGTTCGACCAGCCGGCGGTGCGCGAGGCCTCCGGGGGCATCGGGCTGCCGGTGCCCGCCGAGGACGTGCGGGCGCTGCGCGGCGCGATGATGCGGCTCATGGACGACCCCGAGGAGCGCCTGCGGCTGGGCCAGGACGGGCGGCGCTTCGTGGTGGGCAACCTCTCCCGGGAGCGCACCTGGGAGCACTATGCCGCGGTGCTGGACGCGCTGGTCTGATGGCGGCCCGCCGTGTCGCCCTCGCGGCCGTGCTGGGGCTGGCCGCGCCCGCCGCAGCCCAGGCGACCGATCCCTGGGGCCGGCCCGACCACCTCCGTGCCGTGGCCGCCCGCCCTGTCGACTGGCAGGACCGGGGCGCCGCAGCGCCGGTGCGGCTCTGGTGGGACGCCGACGGCGGTCCGGGCACCGTGGCGGTCCAGGTCCGGGGGCGCTGGCGCGTGGTGGCCGCGTCCGCCGCGCCCGGCTGGATCAGCCCGCCCCTGCCACCGGGCACCCCCCTCCGGCTGCGCCTGGCCGGTGCCGCCCGCTGGTCGGCCCCCGTGACGGCCGGGCCCTGGCAGGACGGCGACAGCCTCGCCACCCTCGGCGGCTGGGATGGCGGTGCCGACGTGGTGGGAGAGGTGGTCGTCGGCCCCGAGGGCGCGCGGGTGCTCGCGAGCAGCGTCGGCGGGGGGCTCTGGGTCCACGGGCCCGGGGCCGCACCGGAGCGCCTCGGGCGCTGGGAGGGCCTGCCGGATGCCCGGGCCCTCGCCGTCGACATGCGAGATGACGGGGCCATCGTCGTCGGCACGGCGGCCGGCGCGGCCCGGCTGGGGCCCGAGCTGGCGGTCGAGGCCGTGATCGACACCGACGACGGGCTGCCGAGCGCCTGGGTGCAGTCGGTGCGCTTCGAGGGCGACGCACGCCTGTGGCTGGGCACCTACGAGGGCCTCGCCTGGCAGGAGGCCGGTGCGCTGGTGACCGAGCTGGCGCCCTGGTCGGTGTTCTCGCTGGCGGTGCACCCCGCCGGCGGCGTGTGGGCCGGCTACGAGGGGCTGCGGTGGGTGCGCCCGGGCCAAGCCCCGGAGCTGTGGCTCGAGGATGCTCATGTCTACGGCATCTTGGTGGACGGCGACACGCTGGGGCTCGCCACCACCGAGCACGGCCTGCTCTGGATGGACGGGCCCGGCAGCGGCCGCCGGGTGGGCCCGCCGGGGGCGCGCTTCGGGGTCGTCCAGGGCCCGTCCGGGCGCTGGGAGGCCGCGGGGCCCGACGGGCTGCGGGGGCCGGGCGGTCTCCAGCTCGGGCGCCGCAGCGGCCTGCCCGCCGACGGGGTGCGCGCGGTGGCCCAGGCGCCCGACGGCCGCCTCTGGGTGGGCACGGACGGCGGCCTCGCGACCGTGCTGCCGGGCGCCAGCGGGCCCCGGGTGCATGCCTGGGCGGCGGGCTTCCCGGCGGTGGTCGCCGTGCGGGGGCTCTCGGCCGGCCCCGATGGGCTCTGGATGGCCACGGACCGGGGCCTCCACCGCTTGGGCCGTCCCGCGGGCGGCCACGGCGACGATCTCGTGGTGGCAATCGGTGAGAATGACGTCCAGGCGGTTGTCCACGGCCCGGAGGGCAGCGTGGCCCTCGGCGCGCGGCTCGTGCGCCTCGACCCCCGCGGTCGCCTCCGGGCCTGGACCCCGCCCGCGGGCCTCGTGGCCGCCGCCCGCGCCGGCGACCAGCTCTATGTCGGCGGCCCCGAGGGGCTCTGGGTGCTCCGGGACGACGCCCTGGTGCCCACCAGCGGCCTGCGGGACGTGCGGGCCCTCGCCGCCGATGCCCGGGGCCTCTGGGTCATCTCGGGGGTCAACCTGTTCCGCGTGGTGGGTGGCACGGTCGCGCCCTACCTGCGCAGCCACCCGCCCCTCGCGGTCGCCAGCGCCCCGGACGGCGCCTGGCTCGGCACCACCGACGGCCTCGAGCGGATCCACCTCGGCGGCGACGACCCGGGCGGGGTGGACGACGTGCTCGGCGCGGCCGACGCCGGTGTGGCCGTGCCCGCGGTGGCCGCCGACGGCACGGGGGGCTGCTGGTTCGCCGCGGCGGACGGCACCGTGGGGCATGTCAGCGCCGACGGCCGAGTGCGCACGGCGCGGCTGCCCGGTCCGGATGCCCCCGCGCCGACCGCCATTGCCGCGGACGGCCCGGCGGCGGCCTGGGTGGGCATGAGCACGGGGCTGCTGCGGCTCCAGTGGTGAGCGGGCTCAGGCGGGGGCGTCGCTGCGCGCCCGGGTGAGCCACCAGCCGAGCGCCAGCAGCCCCACACAGGGCACGGCCGCCATCCAGAGCAGGGGGCTGGTGACCGTGGGGGGCGGGCCCGGGCCGAGCTCGACCGCCGCCGCCACCGCCGCCGCCGCGAGGGCCACCCCCGTGGCCGACAGCCAGGGGCCGGGCCGGAGGGCGAGGCGGCTGCGCAGGGCCCAGAGGTAGATGGCCGGGATCAGCGTGCTGTTGAGTGTCGTGGCCAAGGCCAGCCCGTCGAGGCCCATGGGCCCGATGAGCAGCCCGTTGAAGGCGAGGGTGCCCGCCACGCTCGCGATCCCGAGCACGAAGACCAGCCCCAGGTTGCGCTCGACCACGTGGGCGCGGATGGCCAGGATGCCGAGCAGGGTCGGCAGCACCCCGGGCAGGTACCAGCCCAGGGCCGAGGCCGTCCGCAGGGTGTCGTCGACAGTGAAGGCGCCGCGCTCGTAGAGCATCCGGATGAGGGCCTCGCGGCCGATGAACATGCCGGCGAGGCAGGGGGCCGCGAGCGCGAGGGTCCAGCGCAGGGTCTGGTCCACGGCGCGGCGGGCACCGGCGAGGTCCCCGGCGGCCCGGAGGTTGGCCCAGGTGGCGTAGGCCACCATCAGCAGGGTGCTCTCGAGCAGGGTCTGGGGGATGATGCGGGCCCGATCCGCGTACTCCAGGGTGGCGACCGAGCCCTCCGGAAGCCAGGCGGCGAAGGCCTTGTCGACCACGAGGTTGAGGGCCACCAGCACCTCGCCGCCGAGGATGGGCGCGAGGTCCCGGCCGACCGCGCGCAGGGCGGGATCGAGCCAGGGGCGCAGGGCCAGGCGCAGGCCCGAGCGGTGCAGCACGATCCCCCAGAACAGCGTCTGGACCAGCTCTCCGGTCACGAGCCCCCAGGGCAGGGCGTGGGGGCCGATGGGCCCGAGCAGCGCCCAGCTCACCCCGATGACGGTGGTGGCGCGCAGCAGGGGGGTGACCGCCACCAGCCGGAAGTGGCCGTGGATCTCGCAGGCCACCCGCAGCACGGCCCCGGCGCTGGTGAGCACCATGAAGGGCAGCAGCTCCCAGAGGAAGCGCGCGGCCAGGGCCCGGGTGTCGGGGCCGAAGTCGGTGAGCAGGGCGAGGCCCCAGGGCCCGCCGAGGCAGATGACCAGCCCCATGCCGAGCGAGCCCAGGGCCGTCCAGGCGAAGAGGCCGCCCACGAAGCGGGGCAGCCGCTCGGGGTGGTCGGCCCGCACCCGGGCCATGGCGGGGGTGGCGGCCGTGCCCAGGGCCGTGCTGGCGAGCACCAGGGCGAAGGTCGGGAAGGCGAGCGCCCAGAACCAGGCGTCGGTGGTGGCCCCGGCCCCGAACCACATGGCGATGATGAGCGGCACGACGAAGGCGGCGCCGCGGCTCGCGACAGCGATGGGGACGAGCAGCAGGGCGGTGCGGCCGACCGCGGGGGACGGCCCCGGGGCGGAGGGGGGCATCGGGCTCAGCGTGCGGCGATGGAGCGGGCGTCGGGCGCGGCGGGCGTCCCGGGGGCCGGGGCCGCGATGGTAGCGGCTCGGGGCGGGACGGGGGACTGGGCCACGAAGGCGGCGGGCACGTTGGGCCCGAGGGGCGGCAGCTCGGGCATCGGGCGGCCGCGGGTGCCGGGCACCTGGCCGCGGGGCGGGGCGCGCACGTCGGCGGGCAGCCGCCACCGCAGGTCGGCCCGCAGGCTCAGCTCGAGACGGTGCTCCACCGTGGGCAGGCCCGGCGAGCTGGCGAGGCGCAGCGACGCGGCGTCCGTGGCCCCGTCCAGCCCCCGCCCCGGCTCGATGCGGGCCACGCTGGCCCGGACGATCCACCGGTCGTGGCCGGGCACCCGGGTGTCGAGGGCCGTGCGCAGCTGGCGGGGGCGCAGCTGGCGCCGATCGCCCTGGGCCTCCCCGACCAGCGAGAGCCCGGCCACGAGATCCTGGCGGGCCATGGCCGTCCACTGCACCGCGGGCGGGCGCCGCAGCCGCGCGCCCCGGGGCACCACCCGGGTCTGGAGCCGCGCGCCGTCGACGACGAGGTTCTCGGCCTGGAGGTAGAGGCTCATCGAGGGGGAGATGAGGCCCTGGGCCCGGGCCGGGGGCGCCGTGGTCACGCTGCCCGTGTCGGGCACCGGGAACAGCCCGATG
>CAXQUZ010000023.1:0-3360 GCA_964226865.1 Myxococcota bacterium
CGAGGGTGGCGTCCCCGAACTCCTTCTTGTCGTACATCAGCGCGCCTGTGGGGGCCTTGACCGAGCCGATGCCCTCGGAGACCTTGGCGCCGAGCAGCTCCACGGCGACCGTGTCGGTGGCGGCGACGTTGACGGTGATGCCGTCGAGATCCTGGTCGAGCACCAGCTTGTTGCCCACGCCCATGTACTGCCGGCCGGCCTGGACCCGCACGTCGATGGAGAGCCCCGGCACCAGGAACCACACATAGGCGTGGTCGACGTGCACGGTGTAGTTGGTGTCCTTGTCTCGAAACATGGCGTAGGGGTTGTAGGTGGGGCTGCTCGACACGACGCCGGTGGCCGGGTCGATGCTCTCCACCGACTCAGTGTTGGGGCTGTTGTCGACCCCCCACCAGCCCTGGGCCAGGTCCATGCGCGCCACGACGCCGTAGCTGGTGCGGTCGAAGCGAGGCGCGAGACGCAGCATGTGCACGATGTAGTCGGCGTCGTCGAGGGGGTGGTCCGCGCCCAACATGAAGTTGCGCTGGTTGAGGCCCCAGATGGCGTAGACCCCGCTGATGGAGAAGTCGGTGGCGTCGGGACCGGCGACGGCCTTGTCCTTGCCGTCCTTCGTGGCTCTGCCTGCGGCCTTGCCGGCCTTGCCCTTGGCATGGGTCTGATCTGCGGTCGCAGCGAGGGCGAGGTCCTGCGGGGCAGGCGCGCGGGTGTCGGCGGGAGCAGCGAGGGCGGTGCCCAGGGAGAGGAACAGGGAGGTCAGCGTCATGACGCCTCCGTTGAATTGCCAGATAAACAGATGAGGATATCGATATTTTGGGCAACAGAAGCAGCCGGAGGGCAGCTCCCGCGGCGCGGAGCCTGCGGCGCTCAGCGCTCGGCCCACTCCTGCTGGATGCGCACCACCCGAAAGCCCTGCGGCAGCGCGAGGATGGTGTCCCACCACTCGGCGTTGTCGTAGCGGTAGCGGACCTGCACGCCGCGGACGGCCCCGGAGCGCAGCAGCTCCTCGGCGGTGGCCAGGGTGAGCCTGCCGGGGGTCGCACGGTCCGCCGCCGCGCCCTTGGTGATGATCTCCATGAGCTCTGCCAGGGCGCCGAGATCCCGGAAGAGGGCGCCGAGGCCCTCGGCGTCGAGCATGCCCTCGTGGAGGGGCGGGAGGTCCTTGGCCTGGAGCTCGCCGGCCTCGTGGCAGTCGCTCATGACGACCTCCGCCAGGGCGGCGCGGACTCGTCGACCTCGAGCTCCGCCGACAGGGGCACCGGGGCGGCGTCCACGGCGGGACGGAAGGCGCGCAGCGGCACGAGGCCGTCGCGGGTGCGCTCGGCGGGCAGGGGTGCGGCCGGGGCAGTCGGCGGCTCTGCGCGCTTGCGGAGCCAGCCCCCGAGGATGTCTCGGCGGCTCAGGCGGGCGTCGTGTGCGCTCATGGCTGCTCCTCGGGGACCACGCGCTGGTCCATGACCGCGCTGGGCGCGTGGCACTGCTCGCACTGCTGGCGGTCGGGGTGGGTGCTGCGCATGGCGTCGCGGCCGTTGGGGCCATGGCAGGACATGCACTGCTCCCGCATGAAGGTCTTGTGGGGGATCTGGGGCGGGGCGATGTCCCAGGCCCGAGGGCCCTGGGTGGGGCTGGCCAGTCCGACGAAGGTGTTGCCCGAGAAGGCGCCGTCGGGGGGCAGCCGCTCGCCGGGCATGGGGCCCTCGGAGACAACGTGGCACTGGGTGCAGCTCGCGTACTCCGCGTGGGAAACAGGGCTGGCCACCGCACCGCGCAGCCGCATGCCCTCCGCGTGGCAGGCGAGACACTCGGCCACGGAGGCCTGGCGTACCGGGTGGGGCACGGTGGGCGGCGCGCCGTCGTAGGCCCGGTTCTCGGAGCGGTCCGCGAGGTCGAGGGTCTTGGAGCTGCCGGCGAGGTCCACCGGGTCGGTGCGGCCCGGCCCCCGCAGCGCGGCGAGCTCGGCGTCCCAGTCCATGCCCGGACCGGCCGCCCGGCTGCGGGCCTGGCGGTAGGTGGGCACGACGGCCTGGGCCTGCGCATCCGCCTCGGGGGCGGGCGCCGTGACGAGGGGGGTGCTGTCGGTGGGCGGGCTGCCCGTGCCCACGAAGAAGCCCACCACCGCGAGACCGAGCACGACCGCGAAGCCGAACTGCACGGCGCTGGGCAGTGCCTGGCCCTGGTCCGGGGGACCCTGGGAAGGAGAGGTCATGGCTCAGCCCTCCGCCGTCTGCCCGATCCGCTCCACCCGCACCGCGCACTTCTTGAAGTCCGGCTGCTTGCTGAAGGGGTCGTACTCGTGGAGAGTGAGATCGTTGATGAGCAGGCGCTTGTCGAAGAATGGAACGAACACGCTGCCCGGGGGTGGCTTGCCGCGCCCGTCCAGCCAGACCGGCAGCTCCAGCGCCCCGCGCCGCGTCACCAGCCGCACGGTCTCGCCGTCGGAGATGCTGAGCTTGCGGGCATCGTCGCGGTGCAGCTCGACGTAGGCCTGGGGCATGGCGCCCCGGAGCTGGGGCACGCGCCGGGTCATCGAGCCCGAGTGCCAGTGCTCCAGCACGCGGCCCGTGCAGAGCCACAGCGGGTAGTCGGCATCTGGCGACTCTGGCGGGGGCTCGTAGGGGCGGAACCAGATCTGGGCCCGGCCGTCGTCCGTGGTCGAGTGGTAGAAGTCGAAGTCCTCGCCCTTGGCGACGTAGGGGTCGTCAAAGCCACTGAAGCGGAACTTGGTCTCGCGCCAGGTGCCGTCGTCCTGCTCGACCACGGGCCAGCGCAGGCCGCGCGCCTTGACGTACTCGTCGTAGGGGGCGAGGTCCTTGTGCTTGAGGCGGGAGAACTTGCGGTACTCCTCGAAGAGCTCCTTGTCGACGTTGATGTCGTAGTAGCGGCTCCACTGCCAGACCGGCACCTCGCGGCCCTGGTCGTCCTCCATGTGGAAGAGGAAGCGGCCGTCCTTGTCCTTCATGCCCGCGACGCCGCGGTCGTAGAGGCGGCGGGCCACGGCGATGGTCTGCCAGACGTCGTCCCGGGCCTGTCCCGGGGGCTGGACCATCTTGAACCACTGCTGGGTGCGGCGCTCGGAGTTGCCGAACATGCCGTTCTTCTCGACCCACATCGCGCTGGGCAGCACGAGGTCGGCCAGGTCCACGGTGGCCGTGGGGTAGACGTCGCTGACGATGAGGAACTTGTCGGGGTCCTTGGCGCCGGGCACCACGAGCAGGTTCCGGTTGGGCATGGTCTGGCCGGGGTTGGTGACCTGCACCCAGATGGTGTGGATGTCGCCGCCCTGGTCCTTGGGCGTGCTCCAGCGCTTCCACATCTCGACGGTGTGGTAGCCGGGCTTGGGGAGATCGGAAGAGCGTCGTGTAG
>CAXQUZ010000024.1:0-4567 GCA_964226865.1 Myxococcota bacterium
CTACCCGTCTTAAGACACTCTTGCCCGACACGACGCTCTTCCGATCTCGAGGCCCGGGCCCGGCAGCACCCGCACCCACCGGGGCCCGTCGGCGAGGCGGAGGGGGGCGGCCGGGCACAGGGGCCGGCAGGGGCGGTCCTGGTCCACGGCGCCGGCGGCGTCGAGCAGCCGCACCCACTGCAGGGCCCCGCCGTCGAGGGCGGGCAGCTCGGGGCCGTCGACCGAGATGCGCAGGTTGTCGATGCCCTCGCCCACCGTGGCGGCGAGCAGGTGCTCGACCGTGCCGACCCGCTGGCCGCCCGCGGCGAGCACCGTCGCGAGGTGGGTGTCGACGACGTGGTCGACCCGGGCGGGAACCTCGACGCCGGCGCGCAGGAAGCGCAGGCCGTGGTCCGGGGGCGCAGGGGCGAGGCGGACGGTGGCGGGCTGGCCGGTGTGCAGGGCGCGGCCCCGGACCTCGACGGCCCGGGCGAGGGTGCGCTGGCGCCGGGGGCTCACTCGCGGGAGGGCCCGGGCAGGCCCTCGATGAGATCGCCCGCCTGGATGCCGTTCTCGTCGAGCCAGCCCCGGGGCACCTCGAGGGCGTAGCGGGCGGCGGCCCGGGAGCGCACCGGGCGCTCAGAGCGGGGAACCATGTCGTGGGTGCTGACCACCACGCCGTTCTCGTCGATGTAGGCGATCGACAGGGGCAGCACCGTGTTGCGCATCCAGAAGGAGCGCAGCCGGGCGCCCGGGTAGACGAAGAGCATGCCCTGGCCGGGATCCAGGCGCTCTCGGAACATCAGCCCGGCGGCCCGCTCGGCGGGGTCGTCGGCGACCTCGGCCATGACCACCTTGCCGTCCACCAGCAGGCTGATGGTGGGCAGGGGGGGCTGGGCGGTCGTGGGCTCGCCCGGGCGCGGCGGGGTCGGCGGGGCCACGGGCACGGTCGCCGGCGGGGGCTCGGCGGGGGGGGCCGAGGCACAGGCCAGCCCCAGCAGCAGCAGCAGGGCGCTCAAAACAGCGAGCCCTGGGCGACGGCCACCGGGTCGCCCTCGAGGCCGAGGTGCTGGCGGCCGAGCAGGGTGATGACCCGGCCCTGGCGGGTGCGCTTGAGGAAGCCCTGCTGGATGAGGAAGGGCTCGTAGACGTCCTCGATGACGTCGCGCTCTTCGCCGATGGCCGTCGCGAGGCTGTCGACGCCCACCGGGCCGCCGTTGAACTTCTCGGCGATGGTCGAGAGCACCTTGCGGTCCATGGCGTCGAGGCCCGCCCCGTCGATGCCGAGGCGCTCGAGGGCGTGGTCGACGATGGGGGCGTCGATGGTGCCGTCGCCGTCGACCTGGGCGAAGTCGCGGGTGCGGCGCAGCAGCCGGTTCGCGACGCGGGGGGTGCCCCGGGAGCGGCGGGCGAGGGCCATGGCGGCCTCGTCGGTGAGGCGCAGCCCCAGCCGGCCGGCGCTGCGGCGGATGATCTCGGCGAGCTCGGGCGGCTTGTAGAACTCGAGCTGGAGCTGGATCTGGAAGCGGTCGCGCAGGGGGCGGGTGAGGAGGCCGGCCCGGGTCGTGGCGCCCACGAGGGTGAAGCGCGGCAGGGGCATGCTCACGGACTGGGCGCCCGGTCCCTGGCCCAGCAGCAGGTCGATGCGGAAGTCTTCGACCGCCGAGTAGAGCACCTCTTCGACGGCCCGGTTCAGCCGGTGGATCTCGTCGATGAACAGCACCTCGCGCTCGGAGAGGCTGTTGAGGATGGCCGCGAGGTCGCCGCCGCGCTCGATGACCGGGCCCGAGGTGGGGCGGATGTCGACGCCCAGCTCTTCGGCGATGATGTGGGCCATCGAGGTCTTGCCGAGGCCCGGCGGGCCGGCGAGCAGCACATGGTCCATGGCCTCGCCCCGGGCCTTGGCGGCGCGCACATAGACCCGGAGGTTGTCGACCACGCGCTGCTGGCCGACATACTCGTCGAGGTTGCGCGGGCGCAGGGCCGGGTCGTCGCCGGCGAGGGCGTGGGGGCTCGTCGGGCGGGCGTCGGGGCTGGTGTCGTCACGAAACACGGGGCGTCATCCCTGGGCCCGCACGCGGAGGGCGGCGCTGAGCCGCTGCGAGACCTCGGCCTCGCCGTAGTC
Organism: Myxococcota bacterium; assembly: GCA_964226865.1. Classification (GTDB taxonomy): domain Bacteria; phylum Myxococcota_A; class UBA796; order UBA796; family UBA2385; genus CAXQUZ01. Next base: position 2,105 of record CAXQUZ010000024.1, read on the forward strand.
TGGGACCGTGGCGTCGGCCATGGCCCGGTCGATCTCGGACTTGCGGTAGCCGAGCTGGGCGAGGGCCAGGGGCAGCGGGTCGTCGGGGGCCGCGGGGCGGGGGGCCGCGCCGGGGGCGGCGGCGACCTGGAACTCGGCGGGCAGCTTGGACTCGAGCTCGAGGCAGAGGCGCTCGGCCGTGCGCTTGCCGATGCCGGGGGCCCGGGCGAGGGCCCGGGTGTCGCCGCCGGAGAGGGCCCGGGCGAGGTCGGCGAGGGGCAGGGTCGAGAGCAGGGAGAGGGCGTGCTTCGGGCCGACCTTGCTCACCCCGCGCAGCAGGTCGAAGGCGTCCCGCTCGCTGGCCGTGGCGAAGCCGTAGAGCAGGAAGGCGTCTTCGCGCACCACGGTCGAGACGTGGACCGTGGCGGCCTCGCCCACGGTGGCGGCGTGGACCATCGGCGCGGGCACCGAGACCCGGTAGCCGACGCCGTGGACGTCGATGATGAGGGAGTCGGGACCGGTGCCGGCGACGGTGCCGGTGAGCAGGGCGATCATCGGGAGGATCTCTCCGCGGCGGACTGGAGCTGGCGGGCGCGGCGCAGCAGTCCGGCGGTGGCGTGGTGGGTCATGGCGATGGCGGCGGCGTCGGAGGCGTCGTGGGCGAGGGCCTGGTCGAGGCCCAGCAGCCGCTGGACCACCCGCTGGAGCTCGGTCTTGCCGGCGCCGCCGTGGCCCGCGACGGTCTTCTTGACGGTCATGGGATTGTACTCGCCCACGTCGAGCCCGGCCTGGGCCAGCGCGAGCAGGGCCACCCCCCGGGCCTGGCCCAGGCGGATGGCGCTCTCGGCGCTGCGGTGCTTGAAGATGGCCTCGATGGCGGCACTCTCGGGGCTGTGGGCCGCGATCAGGGCCACGATGCCGGCGTGGATGGTGTGGAGGCGGGCCGGCACGGGCGACTTGGGCCGGGTGCGGATGACCCCGGCGTCGACGAGCAGGTAGCGGCCCTTCACGCGGTCGAGCACGGCCCAGCCGGTGGCGTTCGAGCCGGGATCGATGCCGAGCACACGCACGGGGGCTCCGGGGGGGGGGGTGAACAGCGGTTCAGGTAGCGGATCTGGCCCGGGGGCGCACGCGGCCCTGTGCCCGGTCATGCCGGCGGGGGCCCTGGGCGGGGGGCCGGCGGGCCGCAGGGTTAGGATGGGCCCCGGTTCCCAACCCCCTCGGAGTCTTCATGCGCACCTGCGTCCGCTGCGGCGGCGAGTACGAGAGCCCCACCGCCCCCATCCGCTGCCCCGACTGCGGCGCCCGCACCCTCGACGCGGCGGCCCTGGCCATGTGGCAGGCCGAGAAGGACCAGCTCTCGGTCGAGAAGCTCGTGCCCGTCCACCGCTTCGACGGGCCGGCCGACAAGGCCATCCTCGAGGAGATCTTCCGCGACAACGGCGTGGCCTACACCATCAAGGCCGCCCAGCACGACCCGCTGATGGGCGGCGTCCACCTCGGCGGGAGCTGGGGGCTGCTGCTGGTGCCCGAAGAGGACGAGGGCGCCGCCCACCGGCTGCTCGAGGCCTACGAGCAGTCCGAGCCCCTCGGCATGCCCGACTGAGCGGGGCCCCGCGACCCGTGCGGTGGGCCCCGGCCGCTGCCCCCGCGGGGGCGGGCGGGCCTACTTCTTGACGAGCTCGTAGCCCATGGCCGCCGCGAGGCCCTGGAGCTCCTGCTTGCGGCTGGGCAGGGTGCCCTCGAGCTTGCAGATGATGTTGAGCATGATCTCGTCCGCGCCGCCGCCGATGCTGACGAGGCGCCCGTCCCTGAAGAAGCGGCTGACCGGCGACTCCCACATGTAGCCCATGCCGCCCCAGTACTGGAGGCAGGCGTCGGCCACCTCGCGGCTCAGCCGGCCGGCCTTGAGCTTGGCCATGCTCGCCAGCCGCACCACCTCGTTGCTGGCCTGGATGGGGCCGCCGCCGGCCTGGGCGACCTCTTCCTCGTAGAGGGCCGTCGTGCGCCAGACCAGGGCCCGCAGGCACTCCACCTCGGTGCTCAGCTCGGCGAGGCGGTGGTGGACGACCTGGTTGTCGAGGATGCTCTTCCCGAAGGCCTTGCGCATGCGGGTCTGCTCGATGGTCACCTGGATGCAGGCCTCGAGCGAGCCGATGCAGTTGGCGGCGCCCCAGAGGCGCTCGTCTTGGAACTGTATCATCTGGAGCATGAAGCCGCCGCCCTCGAGCCCGATGAGGTGGCGCTGGGGCACCCGCACCTCGTCGAAGAAGATCTGGGCCGTGTCGCTGGCCCACATGCCCATCTTGTGGAGCTTGCGCGAGCGCTCGACCCCCTTCGCGTCGAGGGGCACGAGGATGAGCGACTTGTTGGCGTGGGGCCGGCCGTCGCTGGTGTTGGCCAGGCAGCACATCCAGTCGGCCTGCATGCCGTTGGTGATCCACATCTTGTGGCCCGAGATGACGTAGTCGTCGCCGTCCTTGC
>CAXQUZ010000025.1:0-10925 GCA_964226865.1 Myxococcota bacterium
CGGGCACGGTGCGGGTGGGCGGTCCGGGGGCGGCAGCACGAGGACCAGGCCGAGGCCCGGGCCGTGGGGGCCCGGGTGGGGGCGGGCGGCGGCCGTCGCGGGGAGGAGGGCGGCGAGCACGAGGGCGGCCCCGGCGCTGCGGAGACGCGGGGCACGGCGACGACGGGGGGCGCTGGGGACGGGACGGGGAGGGCGCATGGCGGGCTCCGGGCTGGGCTCTTGCCTCCCCAGACGCAGCGCGCCCCCGGACCCTGCCACGGCGGCGGGGCCCAGGGGCGCGGGCGGGCAGGGGCGCTCAGTGGCCGCCGCCGGCCAGCTCCTCTTCGTCCATGTGCATCATCTTCGAGAGCAGCGGGCTCAGGGCGAAGACCACCACGGCGCTCACGGCGGCCGTCGCCGCGATGATGCCGAAGACCTCGCCGTAGACGTGGACCGTCTCGGCGGGGGGGGGCAGGGCGCCGCCCCCCTCGTCGCCGTGGCCGACGCCCGTGAACATGGCGATGAGGGCCGAGAGGTAGTTCGAGAAGGCCGTGGCCAGGAACCACGCGCCCATCGCCATGCTGACGATGCGCTTCGGGGCCAGCTTCGTGACCATCGACAGGCCGACGGGGCTCAGGCAGAGCTCGCCGGTGGTGATGAGCAGGTAGGCCAGCAGCAGCCAGCTCATGCCGACCATGCCCTGGGCCGTGGCGGTCTGGGCGCCCCACCACAGGGCGCCGAAGCCGGCGCCGAGCTGGAGGATGCCGAGGCCGAACTTCACCGGGGTGCTGGGCTCCATCTTGCGCCGGCCGAGGAAGGTCCAGAGGCTCGAGAAGACCAGGCCGAAGATCATGATGAACACGGGGTTCGCGGCCTGGAACTGGCTGGTCGCCACCTCGGAGCCGCCCGTGCCCATGCCCACGTCGTCGGCCGAGACGGGCCAGGCCACGGTCTCCTTCTCTTCGGCCCGCCAGGCGTCGATGTCGGTCATGGTGATGACCTTCTCGCCCATGGTGCGGCCGTTGAGCTCCTGGGTGACGGCGATGTCGACGGTGGTGCCGACCTGGGCCTCGGTGATGACCTCGGTCTCGAAGACCCGGTCCACGTTGCGGTCGGTGAAGAGGTTGATGCTCGAGCCGGCCTGCTCGAAGAAGGCCCAGAAGAGCATCGAGAAGAACATCATCACCATGACGACGATGAGGCGGTCGCGCTCGACCTTCTCGCTGCGGGCGGCCTCGACGATGAGGAAGCCGAGGGCGATGATGCCGAGCACGGTGAGGGCGCCGCCGGCGATCTCGTTCTTCTGGACGAGCAGCGCGAAGACCGGCACGGTCACCACGGCGCCCAGGTAGACGGCCCACTCGGCCGTGATGGGCCCGAGCACGGGCTTCTTGAGGGCCTCTTCGCTCGGCGGAGCGCCGGCCCAGTCGGGCAAGCCACCGCGGCCGATGGCGAGGAAGGCCACGATGCCGGCGCCCATGAGGAACAGGGCCACGAGGGCGTTCGGGCCCAGGGCGTAGATGACCTCGTCGATGTTGAGGCCGATCATGGCGATGCCGCTGGCGAGGGCCGTCAGCAGGATGAGGGCCCGGGTCACCCCGGCGGGGGCGACGAAGACGGCCAGACCCACGAGCATGCCGAGGGTGGCCAGGCCGAAGCCGTAGTGCCAGCCGAACTTCTCACCGACATAGCCACAGATGAGCGGGGCCATGGCCGCGCCCAGGTTGATGCCGATGTAGAAGATGGTGAAGCCGCCGTCGCGCTTGGGCGAGTCGTCCGGGTAGAGCGAGCCGACGATGGTGCTGATGTTGGGCTTGAAGAAGCCGTTGCCCACGATGAGCAGCGCCAGCGCCATGAAGAAGGGCCACTCGGCCTCCCAGGTCATCAGCAGGTGGCCGGCCGCCATGAGCACGCCGCCGAGGATGACCGCCTTGCGGGCGCCGAGCACCTTGTCGGCCAGCATGCCGCCGATGAAGGGCGTCGCGTAGACGAGGCCGGCGTAGGCGCCGTAGATGGCGTAGGCCTCGGAGTCGTTCCGCGAGAGGAAGCCCTTGAGGATGTACAGCACGAGCAGGGCGCGCATGCCGTAGTACGAGAAGCGCTCCCACATCTCGGCGAAGAAGAGCATGAAGAGGCCGGTCGGGTGGCCGGCGTACTGGGGGAGGTCTTCTTTGGAGACCTCGGTGGTGGCTGCGGTGCTCACGGCATCCTCGGCAAAGGGCTGGGGGCCCGCGCGGGGCGGGTGCGACCGCGGGAGCCTACCACCCCTCGTCGCCCCGGTGCGCTGGCGGCCGGCCCCACCGGGCCCCGGACCGCCGCGCTGCCCTCAGCCGAGGCTGCGCTTCCACTCCCAGAACAGCGCCAGGGTCCACAGCTTGAGGCCGTGGTTGCGCTGGCCGAGGCGGTGCTGCTGCTCGAGGCGCGCGATGGCGGAGGGCACGAAGATGCCGTCAGGGTCGTCCATCAGCTCGTCGAGGCGCGTCGCCAGCCAGTCCCGGCCGGCCGTGCGCAGCCACCGGTCGAGGGGGTTGGGCAGCGAGCGCTTGGGCCGGTCGACCAGCCGGGCCGGCAGCACCCCGCGCAGGATCTGGCGCAGGGGGGCCTTGGTCTCGAAGCCCGTGCCGCGGGCCCGCACCTTGGCGAAGCCCGGCAGGGCCGCCGCCGCCGCCCGCAGCTCTTCGTCGAGCATCGGCAGCCGCACCTCCATGCCCAGGGCGCCGGCCATGCGGTCGTTGCGGGCGAGGCCGTCCTCGGGCAGCCAGCCCCGCTGCCAGACGTAGAGGATGGCGTTGACCGGGTCGGCCACGACCTCCTGGTAGAGGGGGTCGAGGGTGGTCTGGCGGATGCCCGGGCGCACGAGGCCCGGGTCGCGGAAGATCTCGACCCGCTCGCCCGAGTGGAAGACCCGGCTGCCGCCGATGCCCCGCTCGCGGCCGAAGTGGGCCTGGGTGGCGGCGAGATCGGGCAGGCCGCCCCGGCGGAAGAGCGAGCGCACCACGTGGCGGGCCGGGCCCGGGAGGTGGCCGAGCACCCCGGCGCGGCGCATGCGGGCGGCGAGGCGGTCCATCGAGCGCCCGGCCAGCACCTCGTCCCCGCCGTCGCCGCTGAGGATGACCTTGGCCACCGGGCGGATCTCGCGAAAGCAGAGGTACTGGAGCGCCGCGGCGGCCGTGGGCAGGGGGTGGCCCATGGCCCGGGTGGCGGTGCTGATGGCCCGCACGAGATCGTCGTTGCGGATGCGGACGACATGGTGCTCGGCGTCGAGCATGCTGGCCACCCGGGTGGCGATGCTCGACTCGTCCATGGGGTCGTCGGCCATCGACACGGTGAAGCAGGGCGGGTCGGCGCCGAGGCTGCGGGCGTGGTGGAGGATGGCCGTGCTGTCGAGGCCGCCGCTGAGCAGCAGGGCGGCAGGGGACTTGCCCTGGATCCGCTTCTCGACGCTGTTCTTGAGGGCGCTGTCGATGGCCTCGGCAACGGCCCCCGGGTCGGGCAGGGGCGCGCCGGGGGCGACATAGCGGGGGCGGTACCAGCGCTCGGCCCGGGCCCCGTGGGTGTCGACCCGGAGCAGGTGGCCCGGGGGCAGGGCCCGCACGTCGCGCAGCAGGGTGCGCGGGGCGTGGACGTAGCGGAAGCTGAGGTACTCGGCGATGTGGTTGTGGGCGAGCTCGCGGCTCACCCAGGGCAGCCCGAGCAGGGCGGGGATCTCGCTGGCGAAGGCCGTGCAGTGGCCCTGGTGGACGAAGAAGAGCGGGCGCCGGCCCATGGCGTCGCGGGCGAGCCAGAGCACCGCGCGCTTGCGGTCCCAGAGGGCGAAGGCGAAGGGCCCGTCGAGCCCCGAGAGGCAGCGGGAGCCCTCGTCCGCCCATGCTCGGGCCAGGCCGTCGACGCCGCCCTCGAAGATGCGCCCGTCGAGCACGATGGCCGCGTCGTCGTCCACCCGGGGCTCGCGGTGGCGGGCGTCGGTGGTCTGGAGCCGCCGGTGGGCCAGCGCCACGGGGCCCTCCAGCCAGCGGGCCTTGGCGTCCGGGCCGCGGTGGCCGACGGCGTGGGCGAGCTGGAGCAGCTGGTCCGGGCTCGGGCCGCTGCCGTCGTACTGGAGGATGCCGGCGATGCCGCCCACGGGAAGGCTCCGGGCTGGGGGGATTCCGAAGGGGGGCCCGGGCGGTCTGCGCCGGGCGCGGGCAGTCTACGGCATGCCCTGGGGGGCGGGCGGCGGCGGGCCGATGCCCCGGTCCCGACAGACCTGGGCGAGCGTGGCCTGGAGGGCCTCCCGGGCGACGGGCTTGGTGAGGAAGGCGTCCATCCCGGCGTCGAGACAGGCGCGCCGATCCTCGGCGAAGGCGTTGGCCGTCAGGGCGACGATGGGCAGCCCGACCCCCGCCGCGCGCAGGCGCTCTGTGGCGCGCACTCCGTCCATCACGGGCATCTGTTGGTCCATGAGCACGAGCTGGGGGGCCGGAGCGGCCGGAGGGCCCGTGAGCAGGGCCACGGCCTGGGCGCCGTCGCTGGCCTGGAGGGTGGTGCAGCCGAGGTGGCGCAGCTGGGCCTCGACCACCATGCGGTTGACGCGGTCGTCGTCCACCACCAACACCACGAGGCCCGGGGGAATGTCGGCCCGGTCGGCCGGGGCCGGGGCCGGGGCCGGGGCGGCGGCCGCGACGGGCTGGAGGGGCAGGGTCAGGCGGAAGGTCGAGCCCTGGCCGGGGGCCGAGGCCGCGAGCACCAGCTCTCCGCCCATCATCCGGGCGATGGTGCGCGAGATGGCGAGCCCCAGGCCCGTGCCGCCGAAGGCCCGATCGCGGCCCTCATCGGCCTGGCGGAAGCGCTCGAAGATCTGGCCATGGGCCGCGGGCGGGATGCCGACGCCCGTGTCGATCACGTCGATCTGGAGGGCATCTTGGAGGACGGTCTCTCCGGCGCCCGCCGCACCGCTGACCCGCGCGGCCCGCACCTCGACCCGGCCGTGGTGGGTGAACTTGAGGGCGTTGCCGAGCAGGTTGACGACGATCTGGCGAAGGCGGGTGGGATCGAGGGCCAGGGCGGGGGGCAGGTCGGGCGAGACGGCGAGGCGGAGCTGGACGCCGTGCTGCGCGGAGCGGGGGGTGAGCGCCTTCACCAGCTGGTCGAGCAGGGCCCCCACGTCGGTGGGCTCGACGGCGAGCTCGGTGGCCCCCGACTCGATGCGGCTCAGGTCGAGCACGTCGTTGAGCAGCGCCAGCAGCAGCCCGCCCGACTGCTGGATCTGGCGCACCCGCACGAGGTCCTCGGCGGGCAGAGGCCGGTCGCCGAGCAGCTCGGCCAGCCCGATCACGGCGTTGAGCGGGGTGCGGATCTCGTGGCTCATGGTGGCGAGGAAGGTGGTCTTCGCGGCGTTGGCGGCGTGGGCCGCGGTCTCCTTCTCGACCAGCGCCGCGTTGGCCGCCCGGAGGTGGCGCCGCTGGCCGGTGGTGATGGCGTGGAAGGCGAGGCTGACGACCCCCGCGATGCCAGCGGCGATGCTCGTGGTGACGAGCAGGGAGTTCTCGAGGGCGGGGTTCGTGCCCGGGTTGCAGGCGGCGGCGACCCCGAGCAGGGAGAGGTTGGCCACGAGCCAGAAGCGCCCGGCCCGCTGGCCCACGGTGGGCGTCGCGAGGGGGCAGGCGGTGACCAGCAGCGGCAGCATGGACGAGGTGGCGCCCCGCTCCAGCACCGAGCTGAGGATGCCGACCCAGATGAGGACGAGGATGGTGTGGGTGGCGACCGCGAGCCGGCCCGTGCGCCAGACGAGCACGGCGAGCACGAGGGCCGCCGCGCCCAGGCCGAAGGCCCGCACCTGGGCGGTAACGAGCATGTCGTTGGCGGCGAACCAGGTGCCCATGCCCAGGCTGAGCACGCCGGCGACCGCCAGCACCCCGATGAAGGCGACCTGGACCTGGTGGCGGGTGTGGGGGGCGGGGAGCGGCACGGCGGGGCAGGCCCAGGGCAGGGGAGAGGGCTCAGGCCGGACGGGCGACCAGGGCGTCGAGGGTGGCCCAGAGCGGCGCTGCCTCGGGCGCCTCGGGGGACCAGAGGGCCGCCCTGAAGGCGGGGTGCTCGGCGACGTAGCGGGCTCGCTTGTGGGGCTGGCTGTGGGCGCAGGCGGCGAGGTTCGCGATGCGGTCGGCGAGCTTGACCAGCACGGCGCCGGGGGTGGCGGGGATGCGCCGGTAGGGGCGGGCCTTCTTCTCGGCGCGGGTCGCCCCCGGGCCGTCGGTCAGCGCGTCGGCGATGGCCGCCACCGCCGGGCCCACGGCGGCCGCGAGGCTCTCAGCGGTGGCCGGGGTGTCCTCGATGGCGTCGTGGAGCCAGGCGGCGGCCCGCAGCTCGGGGGCGGTCAGGCCGTGGTCCTCCAGCACCCCCACCACGGCGGCGAGGTGGTCGACGTAGGGGGCGTCTCCGTAGCGCTGGCCCGCGTGGAGGCGCGCGGCGAGGGCGGCGGCGCGGGCGACCAAGGCGTCGCCGGTGGGCGGGACAGGGGCGGAAGGCACGGAGGACTCAGGGGCGGCGGGGCCCGCTGATCAGGAGGGGGTGCGGACCCGGAGGGGGCGCAGATCGCGGGAGGCAGCCTTGCATGGTCGGCCCCTCCCGGACTATCCGGCGCACCAGCAAGGAGATCTCATGTTGCTCTGGGCCCACGGCATGCTCGGCTCGCCGGACGGCAGCAAGGTCCAGTACCTGCGCGGCCGTGGGGTGGCGCTGGTCGCTCCGGATCTGCGTGACCAGCCGCTGATCGAGCGCATCGCCCGCACCCGCCGGGCCCTCGATGCGGCCCTCGCCGACGGCCACCGGGTGCTGCTCGGGGGCTCGAGCCTGGGCGGCCTCGTGGTGGGGGCCATCGCCGCCGAGCTGGCGGCCACCCCGGGGGTGCTGGGCGCACAGGTCGTCGGTCTCGTGCTCGCGGCCCCGGCCTTCCACATCTGCGGCGCCGTCGAGGGCGCTCCGGCCGGCCTGGCGGCCCCCGAGGGGCTGCCGGTGCGCATCGTGCACGGCCGGGCCGACGCCGTCGTGCCCGTCCAGGCCAGCCGCGACTACCGGGCCCGCTCGGGCCGGGGCGTGTCCCTGCTCGAGGTCGACGACGATCACCGCCTCGACGCCTCTCTCGACCACATCTACGGCGCGGTCCGGGCCCTCCAGGCCCCCGCATGAGGCCCCGCTCGGGCGCGCGCCTGGGGGGCCCCGTTCTGGCCCTGGCGCTGGCCCTCGCGGCCGGGGGCTGCCGCGACGCAGCGGTGGGCACGGGCGCCAGCCTCGCCCCGCTCCAGGGCACCTGGCAGCTCGCCCTCGACGCCGACCAGCGCCGCCAGCTGCGGGTCATGCGCTACGTGCTCCAGGTGCCCACCCCGAGCGACGAGGCCCTGCTGGCGGCGGGCTTCCGGGACGACGAGGCCCGCACGGCCGTCACCCTGCTCCGCGAGATCCGCGCCGCCCCCGACGGGCCGCGGGTGCGCGAGCTCCGGGCCATGGCCGCCCAGCTCGAAGACACGGCCATGCGCATCGAGGACGACCAACTCCGGATGCAGGTCGGCACCGAGCGCCGCGAGGGGCGCCTCGAGCTGGTCGAGGTCCACGGCGACGTCTACCGGCTGCGCACCACCGACGCCGCGGGCGCGACCGAGGCGCTCGTGCTCACGGTCGCGCCGGACGGGCTCGTGCTGGGCGAGGGCGGCGAGACCCTGCGCTTCGTGCGGCCCTGAGCCTCAGGTCACGCCCTTGGGGCGGGTCGCGTACATGACGTCCATCAGCGCCTCGAAGAGCTGGTCGTCGTTCTGGATCTTCGCCTTGTCTTCGAGCAGCGCGTAGATCTCGTCGACCGTGAACTGGTTCTTGAGGGTCTGCAGACTCATGTCGTCGTCCAGCCACTCTTGGATGGCGGCACGGGTCACGGCGAAGGCCATGGCGGCTCCCGGGAGAGATCAGGGTTTGGGGTCGAAGGGCCGGGCGGCCCGTGGCCGTGGCGGCACCACATCGATACCGCAGGCGCCTGCCCTGGATGTTGCCATGACTGCGCCCCGCGATCCCGCGCCCCCGGGCATCGACCCCGCCCTCGTCGACGCCGCCGCAGAGGCCGACGGCGGCCCTGGGGGCCCCGACGCGGCGCCCGCCTCCGCCCGCAGCGTCTGGCTCCGGCGGCTGCGCGAGTGGGGCGGCAGCCTGCTCTTCGCCGTGGTGGTCATGCAGGTGGTCGGGGCCCTGCGCAGCCCGGACCTGCCCGCGGCCGCCCCCGACTTCGCCCTCGCCAGCATCGACGGCACCACCCACCGCCTCTCGGACTTCCGGGGCCAGACCGTCGTGATCAACTTCTGGGCGACCTGGTGCGGCCCCTGCAAGGTCGAGATGCCGAGCTTCGCTGCCTTTGCCGAGAACAACCCAGACATCGTCGTCTTGGGGCTGGCCAACGACGTGGATCCGAACAAGGTGCGCAAGGTCGGGCGGGACGCCGGCGTGGGCTACCCGCTGCTGATGGCCGACCGGGCCGTGCTGCGCGACTACGGCGTCGAGGTCTTCCCGACGACGGTGGTGGTCGAGCCGGACGGCAGCGTCGGCGGGGTGCACACGGGCATGCTCTTCCGGCCCCAGCTCTGGTGGATGACCCGCTGAGCGCGCGGCGGCCCCCCGGCGGGGCTCAGGGCCGGACCTCGACGGCGAGGGCCCCAGCCACCCGCATCTCGTGGGTGTCGATGGCCGTGACCGTGACCCGGCGGCTGCCGGCGGTCTCGAAGACCACGTCCACGGCGAAGCTCCCGTCGGCCGCGGGCCGGGCGCTGCCGAGCAGCTCGCCCGCCTCGTCGTGCACCTCGATCCAGAGCGCGTCGGCGGCGTCCTCGCCGTCGGTGGCCGTGCCCTGGATGTCGACGGGCACCCCGACCTGGGCCTCGTCGGGGCCGTCGATGCCGAGGGTCGGGGGCGCGCCCGCCACGATGGTCGCGGTGGCCGTGCAGTTGGCGGGGGCGCCCGCCTCGAGGGTGAGGGTGTGGGTGCCCTGGCGCAGCCCGGCGATGGTCATGGCGGCCTCGCCCCAGGCGTCGACCACGGCCACGGCGAGGCGGCCGTCGAGGTCGCTGTCCCAGCTGACGACCGGGCGCTCTTCGCCCGCCAGCAGGTCGACCTCGGCGGCGAGGCGGAGCTCGGTGCCGGCGGTGACCACGCTGCCCTCGGCCGGTGCGGAGAGGGTGCAGGTGGGGGTGCTCGCGGTGCGCACCTCGGCCCAGATCTCGGCGGTGGTGGACTGGCCGGCCCGGTCGGTGACCTGGAGCACGAGGCGGTGGTTGCCCTCGCGCAGGTCGAGCTGGGCGTAGCTGCGGCCCTCGGCGTCCGGGGCGGGGAGCGCGAGGGCGCCGTCCTGGTCGCTCGACAGGGCCAGGGCCAGCTCGGCCGCCGGGTCTTCGGCGTCGCTGACCTGGACGTAGACCCGCACCCCCTCCGAGGCCAGGTAGGGCCCCTCGTCGTGCTCGGCCTGGAAGGTCACCACCGGCGGCAGCCCCTCGACCAGCTGCACCCGGGTGGTGGCGCTGTCGCTGCGGCCGTCGGGGTCGACCACCTCGGCCACCAGCTCGTCCTCCCCGAAGCCGAGGGCCGTCGGGCAGCGGGCCGTGCCGTCGCTGTCGGGCACGACGGCGGTGCAGGCCGTGCGGGCGCCGACCAGAAAGTCGACGCGCAGCTCGTCCTGGGGGGTGTCGCGGTCGTCCACCCAGGCCTCGAGGGTGACCGGCTGGCCCGTCGAGAGCACGGTGCCCGCGTCGGGCCCCGTCCACTCGACCCCGGGGGGCAGGGCGTACTCGGTGTCGATGCGGGGACCGCCGCCGCCACAGCTGCTCAGCAGCAGGGCAGGGAGGACGAGGGCGCGGACGGGGAGGGGGAGGGTGTTGGGCATGGTGCTCCGGGGAGCGGAATTCCCGGCCCGGAGGATGAGGGGGCCAGGGGGCGATCCTGGCGCCTGGCGCCGCGGTCGTCCAGCCCGGCGCCGGCCCAGGGGCCCCCCGGTCTCAGCCGGCCCGCTCGGGGACGGGCGCGGGCACGGCGAGCGGGGCGAGGGCCGCGCGCAGCCCGGTGAGGGTCACGGGCTTGCTGAGAAAGCCGTCCATGCCCACCGCCTGGCAGCGTGCCCGGTCCTCGGCGAGGGCGCTGGCGCTCAGGGCGAGCACCGGGGTGGCGTCGCCCTGGGCCCGGAGGGCGGCCGTGGCCTCCCAGCCGTCCATCACCGGCATGCGGCAGTCCATGAGCACCACGTCCACGGGCACCCGGGCCAGGGCATCGAGGGCCTGCTGGCCGTCGTCGGCGGTGGCCACCGTGCAGCCCAGGCGCTCGAGCATGCGCTGGGCCACCATGCGGTTGACGGGCTGGTCGTCGACCACGAGCACCCGCAGGCCGAGGGCGGCGCACGGGTCGGCGGTGTCGGTGGCGGCCGGGGCCGAAGCCGGGGCGAGGGGCAAGCGCACGGTGAAGCGGCTGCCCGCGCCGGGGCGGCTGTCGAGGCGGACGCTGCCCCCCATGGCCTCGGCGAGGAGCCGGCAGATCACGAGGCCCAGGCCCGTGCCGCCGTGGTGGCGGGTGGTGCTCGCGGCGGCCTGGGTGAAGGGCTGGAAGAGGCGCGCCTGGACCTCCGGGGCGATGCCCACCCCCGTGTCGGCGACCTCGAAGATGGTCTGTCCATCGTCATCTTGGGAGATGTTCAGCGACACCTGGCCCGCCGGCGTGAACTTCACGGCGTTCGACAGCAGGTTCAGCAGCACCTGGCGCAGCCGCACCGGATCCCCCCAGACCCAGCCCGGCAGCCCGGGCGCCCGGGCGGTGTGGAGGGCCAGCCTGGCGGCGGTGGCCCGGGGCCGCACGAGGGCCGCGACGTCCTGCTCGAGGGCGGCCAGCGACACGGGCACCCGCTCCAGCTCCAGCTTGCCCGCCTCGATCTTCGACAGGTCGAGCACGTC
>CAXQUZ010000026.1:0-26866 GCA_964226865.1 Myxococcota bacterium
GCGCTCCGGGAGGGGCCTTTTTTTGTCTTGGCGGGCCAGATCTGCGGCCGGGCGCACGGGATGTGCCGGCCCTGCGCGGGGGCAGGGGGCCGACCCGGCAGCGCTTGCGGCGGACCGCCCTGGGCCGAGGTGTCGACGACGGCGTCCATGCGGCCGTGGGCCCCGAGGGGTCGGCTTGACGGGCGGCCGGCAGACTCCGCAAGATCCCCCACCTCACCGCGGAGGGGTTCATGGGGTCGATGCAGGCGGTTCTCATTGGTGTCGATGTCCACGACGACGGGTCGCCCGAGCTCCTCGGTGCCCGCAACGACGTGGCACTGTGGTGGCGCTTCCTGGTGGGGCGCCTGCGGCTGGATCCGGCGGCGATCCGGGTGCTGCACGGGGGGCCGCTGCCGGCCGCGCTGCTCGTCGGGGGGCCCGATGCGGCCCGCTCGCAAGAGGAGCACGCCCGCCTGGAGGCGGCGGCGGCCACCACCATGGACGGGGCAGCGACCGCGACCCCAACGGCGGTCGAGTCGGCGCTCGCGGATGCGGATGCGGCGGCGGGGCCAGAGGGACGGGTGCTGGTCGTGTTCTCGGGCCACGGCATGGCCGCGGGCGCAAGCGAAGCGGCGCTGCGGCTCGTGGGGAGCGACAGCGACAAGGACGCGGGGGGCCACAGCCTGCCCCTGGCCGTGCTCACCGGCGGAGCGCTGGGCGGGGACGCGGCGGTGCTCCCCAGCGCGCCGGCTCGGCGGATCACGGTCATCGACGCCTGCTTCGGGCGCCCGGTGCTGCCCTCGGGCGCGCTCGTGCGCGGCCTCCACGGACCGGTGTGGACCGGGTCGGGACGCCCCCCGGCGGGGCCCCTGCTGCTGGCCTGTGGACCACGGGAGGTGGCGGTCGAGACCGTGCACGGTGGCCGTCCCCACGGGGCCTTCACCGCGGCGCTGCTCGGGACCCTCGAGCACTGGCGGGTCGAGGTGGCATCAGGCACCGCCGCCCTCCGCTACGGGACGCTGCTCGCCGCGGCGACGGCCCAGCTCGAGGGCTGGGGCCTCTCCCAGCGGCCCCTGCTGCAGGGCCCGGCCGGGCGGCACGGCTGGAGCGTGCTCGATGTCGAGGCGCGCGCGGGGGCGGTGCAGGATCCCGGCCCCCAGCGCACGGTGGGCGAGCGCCAGGTCATCGTGGGCGGACTGCTGGGTGCCGGCGACCGGGCCGATGGCTACCGCTTCGACCTGATCGACAAGGACGGTGTGCGCACCACCTTCCTGCGCATGCTGGTGACCAGCGCCCAGTGTGTCGCGCGCTACACCGCGCCCGGTGTGCCCCCCGGGACGTCGCAGCGCTGGGACTTCCCGGCCGACCGAGAGCTCATTGCGGTGGTGCCCGCGGGGATCGAGAAGCTGCGGGGGGCGGCCGCAGGCGACCCGGGGACCGCCACGGTCGAGGTGCAACGCGTCGCGGACGTGTACGCCAACGGCAAGCTGAACGTCGCCACCTTCGTCAAGAAGCTGGTGGCCAACCAGACCTCCCTCGCGAGCGTCGACCGCACCCCTGCTGACCCATGGGTGAAGATCGCCCAGGCCCATGTCGACACCAGCCTCTCGACAAAGACGAGGCGCGTCTGCTTCCGCTTCACCGACACGCTCCAGGGCGGGGACGTCAAGCGGGCCATGCAGCTGCGCGTCAACGAGAAGGACGAGCTGGTGGCCCTCCGCTACGCGACCGAGAACGCTCCACCGCTGACGACCTTCTTCGCGGCGCTGCTCCCGTCGGGCGCGGGCCCGCTCTCGGCCGCGCTGGTCGCGGACGATGCCCATGCCCCCTTCACGGAGAGCTGGGTCACCAACGGCGCGCCGCTGTCGACGCTCAGCCCCGAGACCTGAGGGGCGACGCCGGAGGCGCCGAGGCCACCAGGCGCAGCCCCACCCGCATGTAGCCGGTGCCGGGGCGGCCCACCCGCCGGGCTGCCGCGCGGGCCGCGTCCCCGGCATCGGCCCAGCTGCCCCCCCGGACGATGCGCAGGGTGGGGTCGCCCGCCGTTGTGGGCACCACCCGTGCGCCGTCGGCGGCATCGGGGCGGTCGGGGGTCCAGCCGTTGCTGCACCACTGCTGCACCCCGCCGCCCATGCCGCGCACCGCCCAGGGGCTCTCGTCGACGGGAAAGGCGTGCACCGCGGCGACCTGGGGCGCGTCGCCCAGGCTGTCGGCCGTGTTCGCCCAGGTGCCATCGGTGTGGTCGCCCCAGGGGAAGGCCCGGCCGTCGACCCCCCGGGCGGCCGCCTCCCACTCGAGCTCGTCGGGGAGCCTCCAGGGCAAGCCCGTCTCGCGGGCTCGCCAGGCTGCATAGGCCTGGGCCGCGTGCCAGCTGATCCGGAGCACGGGCGCGTCGGGGGCCCACGGCACCTGGGGATCGGCCGCCTCCACGGGCAGCTGCCAGCGCCCGGCGGCGTCCCGGTGCCAGGCGGGGCCGTCCTGGCCCGTGCCCACGGCGCCGGGAACATAGGGGCCCACGTCGCGACCCGCGGCACTCTCGGCGCGGAGAAAGGCCAGCCATTCGGCGTTCTGGACGGGGTGGCGCTGCATCCAGAAGGGGTCGAGCCAGACGTGGCGTGCGCTGAGGCTGTCGACCGCCGCCGGGTCGCCGCCCACCCGGCACCAGCCGCCCGCCACCCAGAGGGCGTCGGCGGGGGCGTCCGCGGCCGCCGGCAGGGCCACCGGGGCGGTGGCCGTGGCACCGGGGGCGGGACGGGTGCTGGTGCCGCGCCGCTGGACCAGCACGGGCAGGTGGACCGCGAGCCGCCCCGGGTGGCGCAGGGTCAGGCGGTAGCTGCCCAGCGGCAGGCGCAGGTCGCGGAGCGGGGTGCGGCCGAGCACGCCGACCGCCTCGAGGTGGAGCCGGCGGTGGCGGCGGACCCAGCGGTGGGCCTCGACCACGGCGCCCGGCGGGTCGCTGTGGAGGCTGAGGATGCCCTCGCGCCGGAGCAGATCCCGGTGGCGGCCGCGGTCGTGGGTGCGGAGCAGGGCCTCGTAGCTGGCCACCTCCCGGCGGTCGCCGGCGGCCTCGGCCGCGAGCAGCCGCTCGCTGGCGTGGTCGGCCAGGAGCGCGTGGGCCTCGGCGAGATCGGCGTGCTGGAGGGCGGGGTGGAGCTCGCGCAGCAGGGCGGCCTCGGTCTTCGCCGCCGCCAGCTCCAGCTCGTCGGCGCGCTCCTCGAGGGTCCAGGCCGGCAGCTTGCGGGCGACGGGGTGGTGGGGGCGCACGCCCTCCAAGAGCTGGCGGGAGGTCGACCGCAGCTGGCGGGCCTCGTCGAGCTGGCGGGTGATGCTCGGCCGCAGCACCCGGGCCGCCTGCACCCGGTCCATGGCCCGCGCGCGCCGGGCCCGCCCGTCGAGCCAGTCGCGCAGGGCCTGGCCGAAGGCGCCGGCGTCGGGTGGCCGGTCGTCGGGGCGGAGCTCGGTGGCCTGGTCACAGAGCGCCACGAGGGCCGGCGGCAGCGGCGCGTGGCCCCGCGCCACCGCGGCCTCCACCCGGGGCACCGGTCCGGTGAGCACCTGGCGGAGGATCGACAGGGCGTCTCCCTGGAAGGGGGCCCGCCCGCTCAAGAGCTCGAAGAGCACGCAGCCGAGGCTGTAGACGTCGGACGGGGGGCCGAGGGCCTCGAGGTCGCCTCGGGCCTGCTCGGGCGACATGTAGGCGGGGGTGCCGAGCGCCCCGCCGGCCCGGGTGTGGCGTCCGTCGCCGTCGCCGCTGGCGGGCAGGGCCGAGCGGGGGGGCGGCGCGGCCGCGTCGAGCAGCCGGGCGAGCCCCCAGTCCATGACGTAGACCGCGCCGAAGGCGCCGACCATGAGGTTCGACGGCTTGAGGTCACGGTGGAGGATGCGCTTGCTGTGGGCATAGGCGACCGCGTCCGCCACCCGTGCGAGCACGTCCACGGCGCGGTGCAGGGTCCAGCCCTCTCCGGTGTCGTCCCAGCTCCCGGTCCGGGCCCGGGTGTGCAGCGCCGCGATGACCGTGCGGAAGGTCTCGCCCTCGACCCGCTTCATCGCGAACCAGAGGCGTCCCCCCGACAGCTCGCCGCGGTCGTGCACGGCCACGATGCCGGGGTGATCGAGCCGGGCGGTGACGTGGGCCTCGGCGAGGAAGCTGCGGCGCACCACGGTGCTCGCGCCGAGGCTCGGGTGGAGGGCCTTGATGGCCACCGGGCGGCCCAGCAGGGTGTCGGTCGCGGCCCAGACCGCGCCGTGGCCCCCGGCCCCGAGGCGGGCCCCGAGGCGGTAGCGCGGGGGCAGGCCGGGGAGGCCGGCGGCGCCGCTGCGGGGCGCGGTGGGGACCTCGCCGTCCGTGCCACCGGGGGGCCGGGTGGAGGCCGCGTCCGCGTCCGGTGTCTGTGTCGGTGCCGCCGTCGACGCCGGTGCCTGCAGCGTGGCCGGGGTGAAGCTCAGCTCGTCCAGGGTGGCGCCCGAACTCGGGGCGTCCGGGCCGGGCCCGCTGCCTGCTGCTGTCATGGGCCCTCGACCTCCCCGGGGCCCAGGCTACCAAGCTCCCCGGTCCGCCACCACAGCCGTCCCGCCGGCGGCCACTCCCCCCGGCACCAGCGCCCGCACCTGTGCCCGCACGTAGTCGACCACGGCGGCGACCCGGGCGGCCCGCAGGCGACCGGCGGGCAGCAGGGCCACCAGGGGCACCTCCTCCCCGCGCCAGTCCCCGAAGAGCTGCACCAGGCGTCCGGCGGCAATGTCGGGAATGACGTCGAGACGGCTCTTCAGGGCCACACCTTCTCCCGCCAGGGCCCACTGGCGCACCAGCACGCCGTCCCCGCAGAGCACGGGCTGCACGTCGACGTCTCCGACCTCGGCCCCCCGGCTCAACATCCAGTGGGTGCGCGGCCGTCCCTGGGCGAGCCAGGCGAGGGTGCGGTGGGTGCGCAGCTCGCGGGGGTGGGCGGGGTGGCCGTGGCGGGCGAGGTAGGACGGGGCCGCCACCACCACCCGCTCGGTGGTGCAGAGGCGGCTGGCCACGAGGCCCGAGTCGTCGATGGTGCCGTAGCGCAGGGCCACGTCGACGCCGGCCCCCGGCAGCTGGGCCGAGGCGTCGCTGGCCAGCACCGTGATCTCGACCGCCGGGTGCTGGGCCACGAAGGCCGCCGTCCACCGGGCGAGGTGCTGCTGGGCCAGATCCAGCGGCGCCGCGATGCGCAGGACCCCCGCCACCTCATCTCGGGCGGCGCGCATGCGGTGCTCGGCCGCCGCCCAGACCGCCAGCAGCTCGTCGCAGGTCTGGAGGAAGGCGCGGCCCTCGGCCGTGAGCTCCATGGCCCGGGTCGACCGGCGCACCAGCCGGAGCCGGTGGCTGCGCTCGAGGCGCTTGAGGCCGGCGCTCACCGCGGCGGGCGACCGATCCAGGCGGCGGGCCGCCGCTGAGAGGGAGGGGGCACGGGCGATGGCCGCAAAGAGCGCTGCGTCGTCCAGGGTCATGTCTTCGCCTCCGGGTTGAAGCTGTTTCAACCCATACGAGAGAGGCCGGGTGCCGTGGCGCCGTTAGCGCAGCACCGTTCCCCCCACCACAGCCCCCCGGAGGCAACATGGAACATCGTCAGCTTGGAAACAGCGGTCTCAAGGTCCCGGTGCTGAGCCTGGGCACCGGCACCTTCGGCGGACGCGGCGAGTTCTTCGGCCGCTGGGGCGACACCGACGTGGCCGAGGCGCGGCGGCTGGTCGACATCTGCATCGAGGCCGGCGCCAACTTCTTCGACACGGCCAACATCTACTCGGGCGGGGCCTCCGAGGAGGTGCTCGGCGCGGCCATCAAGGGCCGGCGCAGCGAGGTGCTGATCTCGACGAAGGCCACCTTCACGACCGGCCCGGGCGCCAACAGCAAGGGCTCGTCCCGCTTCCACCTCATCCGCGCCTGTGAAGACAGCCTGCGGCGGCTGGGCACCGACCACATCGACCTGTACTTCATGCACGGCTTCGACGCGCTCACCCCGGTCGAAGAGACCCTGCGCGCCCTCGACGACCTCATCACCGCCGGCAAGATCCGCTACATCGGTGCCTCGAACTTCTCGGGCTGGCACACGATGAAGAGCCTCGCGGCCAGCGACCGCCACGGCTGGGCCCGCTATGTCGCCTACCAGGGCTACTACTCGCTGGTCGGCCGCGAGTACGAGTGGGAGCTGATGCCGCTGGCCCTCGACCAGGGCCTCGGCACGATGGTCTGGAGCCCCCTGGGATGGGGCCGCCTGACGGGCAAGATCCGCCGCGACAAGGCCCCCACCGAGGGCCGCATCGCCCAGGGCGGTGCCGTCGGCGGGCCGCGGGTGGACGATGCCCTGCTCTACGATGTTGTCGATGTTCTCGACGAGGTCGCCGCCGAGCTGGGCGCGACCGTGCCCCAGGTGGCGCTGGCCTGGGTGCTGCACCGGCCGAGCGTGGCCAACGTCGTCGTCGGCGCCAGCAACGAGGCCCAGCTCCGCGACAACCTCGCGGCGGCGGCGCTCTCGCTCAGCGCCGACCAGCTCGCGCGCCTCGACGCCGCCAGCCACCAGCACCCGACCTACCCCTACTGGCACCAGATGGACTTCGACGAGCGCAACCCCAAGCCCACCCGCTGGTAGACCGGGCGCGGCGGGCCGGCCTCAGCGGGGCTGGAGCCCGATGCGCAGGGTGACGGCGAGCGGGGCCCGGGTGCAGTCGGACTTGTCGTCGTCGCCGAAGACCACGAGGCCCACGGGCAGGGCGTGGCGGTCCTCGGCCCGGCGCACCAGCTCGCGCCGGTCGCCCGGGTCGAGGGCCACCACGAGGGGGCCCGGGGTGTCGGCTCCGGGCACCGCACAGGCGCCGCTGCCCAGGCACCAGGGGTCGGAGGCCGTCGGATCGGTCGCCAGGCCCGCCAGCGCGGCCCAGTCGTAGAGCGGCAGCCCCACCTCGGTCTCGCGGAGGGGGGCGATGAGCGCCCCGGCGCTGGCCGCCACGGGCACCCCGGCGACGGTCAGCAGGAAGTGGTCGTCGAAGACCCGCTCGCCGTGGGCCGGGTCGATGTCGTCGGGGCCCCAGCCGCTGGCCGTGATGGACAGATCACAGAGCAGGGCGTCGCGGGGAAGACCGATGCGGGCCTCGTCCTCGCGCCGGGCCGTGATGCGCCCCTCGGCGGGCGCGAGGTTGCCGTCCTCCGACCACCGACAGGGCTCGTCGGCGGCCGAGAAGCCGATCTCGAGGACCTCTTCGACCACCTCCCCCTCGGTGCCCTCGGCCGCGAGGCAGTCGGCGATGCGGGGCTGGGGGGCCCGGCCCGGACGGAGGCCCGTGTCGACCGCCGGCAGCTTCTCGCCCTCGGCATCGTAGTCGAGCACGATGGGGTCGCAGGCGGCCACGAGCGGCAGCAGCAGCGCGACAACAGGGCGACGGACCACCACTCCGACACTCCGGCACGGGACCCCCCCATGCTACCCGGCGCTCGGATGTCGACGAATGTCTCCTTGGAGCCGTGACAGTCGTTGACGTCAGGGGGGTGTCAGGCCCGCGCAGCGTGCGGCCACGGCCGGTCCGAGGCTGCCCAGCTCGCCGATGACCGGGTCGAGCCCGGCACAGCTGCCGCTGTCGATGGCGAGCTCGACCACGAGCAGCAAGAGCTGCTGGCGGCGCGCCCCGCCGGGGGTGCGGAGGCAGGCCTCGGCGACGGTGCGGGCGGCGGGGCTGCGGCCGGCGCTGCGCAGGGCGAGGGCCCGCGACAGGCAGATCTCCTGGGCGAGGCCGCCGGTCGGGCCCAGGGCGGCGGCGGCGGCGAGGGTCTCGGCCACGACTCCGGGCGGCGCCCCGGCGTCTTCGAGGGCGTGGGCCCGGCCGAGCAGCCCGCCGGCGCTGGTGGGCAGGCAGGTGGTGGTGTCGGTGGGGGCGAGGGACTGGACGGGGCCGTCCGTGCAGACCACCTCGACGGCGCCCCGGGCCACCGACACGGTCGTGCCCAGGGCCGAGCGCTCGACCGAGAAGGCCGTGCCCGTGATGCGGACGGCGCCCTCGGCCGTGCTGACCTCCAGGCCGTCCACCGCCCCGGGCCGGACGTCCACCATGAGCGCCCCCGCGCTCCAGTCGAGCACCGGGTGGCGCGTCGTGCCGCCGACCCGGCCGGCGCCCGCGACCTGGAGGGTGACGCCGTCGAGCAGGGCGACCGTGCGGCCCGGCCCGCTCTCGGCCAGCTCCATCGAGAGGGGCTGGGGGGGCGGCGGGGGCACGGAGAGCACGGCGGCGACCCCCGCAGCGGCGGCGAGGCCCGCGGCGAGGCCGAGGCCCTGCCAGCGCCGGCGGCGGCGGGCACGCTGGGCCCCGGCGGCGGCGGCGGTGTCCATCGCTGTGTGGAGGCCCGGCAGCAGCCGCAGCGCGTCGGCGTCGTCGGCGGCGGTGGCGCGGCGGAGCTCCCCGGCGAGGGGCGACCGGGGCGCGGTCTCGGGATCGGTCATCGACCCTCCTCGGGGGCGAGGCCCCGCTTGGTCGCGAGCTTTCGGAAGGCGGCACGGGCCGCCCGCAGTCGGGTGCGCAGGGTGCCCTCGGGCACCCCCAGCAGGGCCTGGACCTCGGGCATGGTCCGCTCCTCGATGTCGTAGAGCACCAACACCACCGCCAGCTCCTCCGGCAGGGCGGCGACGATGGCCTGGATGTCGGCCGCCCGGCTGCGGCGGCGGGCCTGGTCTTCGGGGCTCGGGCCGCCGGCGAGCTCTTCGACCGGCTGGCCGCTGTGCCAGCGCTGGCCCCAGACCGCCCGCCGGTGCTGGGCGAGCACCCGGCGGGTGATGGCGAAGAGCCAGGGGGCGAAGGCCTCGGGGCCGCGCACGCTCTCGAGGCGCCGCAGCGCCACCACGAAGACCTCCTGGGTCGCGTGGTCGGGATCCACCCGGGGGCCGCCCAGGCGCCGGGCCCACTGGAGCACCACGGGCAGCCAGGCGCGGCACAGGGCCTCGACGGCGGCGCGGTCTCCGGCCTGGGCCGCGGCGAGCTCGGTGGGGGCCGCCGGCACTCAGCCCCTCCCCGGGAGGCGGTCGCGGCGCAGGGCCAGGCCGAGGCCGAGGGTCCAGCTCGGGCTGCGGACGACCGTGTCGTCGTGGGCCACCTGGATCTCTTGCAGGTCGGCCCCCAGCCAGGCCAGGGGCAGGGCCGCGCCGTGGGCCCCGAGGGGCAGCGACCAGCCCACGCCGGGGTGGAGTGTGGGCAAGATGGCGTCGATGTCGTCGGTCTCGGTTCCCATGAAGCGCCGCCAGGACCGGCCCGCCCCGGCGACCAGCCGGGGGCCGGCGGGGTGCTGGAGCCCGGCGTAGAGGTCGAGATCCGCCCGCCGCATGGGCGCCGCCACCCCGTTGGTGGCCAGGGTCGACCAGGGCGCCGCGGTGGTCCGGCCACCGAGCAGCAGGCCGTCGGGGCGCCGGGTCTCGACGGCCAGTCCGGCCACCGCGGCCAGCCGCTCGCCGCCGCCCCGCTGCACCCCCCCGACCCCGCCGGCGGCCCAGGTCCAGCGGGCCGGGGCGGCCGGGACCGGGGGCGGCACGGGGGCGGTCGCGAGGGGGACGGGCGGCGGCGCGGCGGTCGGGGGCGGCGGCGCTGCCGGGCGCGCCGGTGCCGGTGCGGGGGCGGGTGCGGGTGCGGGGGCGGGGGCCGGGGCGACGGGCCCGGGGGCCGGCCGCAGCAGGCTGGCGGCGAGCCAGGCGAGCTCTTCGCGCGCTGCCGCCGAGCGCGCCGGCACCACCTCGGCCCGGCGGACGGCGCCGTCGGGGCCGTGCACCACGAGCCACCAGCTCCCCCCGGCGGGCGCGATGATGACCCAGGGCCCCGTGCCGGGGGTGCCCGGTGCCATCGCGGCCAGGGCCAGGGCGGGCGCCCACTCCGCCGCCGACTCTCCGTCCGGGAGCAGCACGGGCACGGGCCCGCCGCCGGCCAGCGCGGCCGCCACCGTGGCCGCGAAGACGAGTCCTGCCGCGATCATGCTGCCCTCCCGGCGCGGAAGGTCGCCCGGCTGGTCGCACAGTCGCGCCGGATCTGGTCGGCGTCCAGCCCGAAGTCCGCCGGGCCGTAGCGGTGGCCGCTGCGGCGGCGGGCCTGGCGGGCCCCGAGCTCGGCCAGGGCGGTGTCGAGGCGGCCGTCCCGGGGGTGGGCGGCGAAGTCGAGCACCCGCGCCAGGGTCGGGGCCGCCCGGTGCACGAGGTCGTCGTGGTCGACCACCAGCACCCGCTCCCGGGGGAAGTCCGGCGCCCCCCAGGCCCGGGCGAAGTCCTCGTGGAGGCCCACGAGTGCGCGGTAGACGCGGTGGCGGTGGCGGGCGAGGGCGGCCGGGTCCCGGGCGGCCAGCTCGGCCACCGAGAGGCCGAAGCGGGCGGCCAGGGTGGACTGGACCAGGCTCAGCGCCGAGGGGATGGCCGCGACCGGGTCGCGCACGGTGTAGATCAGCCGTGCGTCGGGAAAGCGGGCGAGCAGCTCGGGCACCCGCAGGGCCAGCGAGGCGGCCTTGGCGACCACCCGGGCCCCGGGACCGGCCGCCACGAGGCGCCGGCGCCAGAGGCCCTCGAGGTGGTCCAGGTCGCGGGCGGTGGCCCCGGGCCGGGTCGGGTCGACCTCGGCGAAGCGCTCGGTGGGGTCCCACGACAGCAGGAAGGCGTAGGGGAAGAGCCCGTCGAAGTGGCGGAAGAGCAGGGCCGCGTCTTCGGTCTCGACGGCGCCCAGGCCGGTCTCGTGCACGGCGGCGTCGTGGTGGCGGGCCGGGCTCAGGGCCTCGAGGCGGGGCACCAGCGGCGCGAGGGCCCGCTGCAGCACCAGCGAGGGCACCAGCATCTGCCAGAGCTGCTGGCCCTGGCCCACGCCCAGCGAGACCAGGGTGCGGTGGAGGAAGGTCGTGCCCGTGCGGGGGGCGCCGATGATGATCACGGGCGACCGCACGGCCTGGTCGCGCAGCCCGGGCACCAGCAGCCGGTCGAGGGCCTGGCCCACGGCCCCGATCGCCCGGAGGCCCACGAGGGCGCCCCCCGAGAGCAGGGGGCCGAAGCGCTGGCCGTGGACCTGGGCGAGAACCGCCCGTGCCAGCATCATGCGGTGGAGCGGGGACCTCAGCACTCGAGCACCGCCGCGCTGACCGAGAGGCCCGCTCCGGTGCCCACCAGCAGCACCCGGCTGCCCGGCCCCACCCGCCCCTCGGCCCGGGCGTGGGCCAGGGCCATCGGGATGCTGGCCGCGATGCAGTTGCCCCAGCGGCCCACCACGTCGACCACCCGCTCGGGCGGGAAGCCCATGCGGGGCAGCAGCCGCAGCCCCGGTCCCGAGGCCTGGTGGGGCACGACCAGGTCGATGTCGTCCGGCGCGAGGCCCAGGCCCGAGAGCAGCCCCCCCACCGTCGACAGCACGTGGCGCAGGGCCAGCTTGAACATGCGGGGCCCGTTCATCGAGAACATCGCGTGCTGGGGTGTTGTGCCCGGGTGGCTCGGGTGGTGGCGCAGGCCGAAGCCCGGGATCTGGGCGTGGGGCGCCCCCGCGGGCCAGGTGCCGCTGGCCCAGCCCAGCAGGTGGCCCCCGCCGTGGTCCGCGCCCCCGAAGACCACGGCCGCGGCGCCGTCGCCGAGCAGGGCGGCGCTCTCGGGCTCGTCGGGGTTGCGGGCGGCCGTGCCCCGCTCGGCGCTGACCACGACGATGCGCTCGTGCACCCCGGTGGCCAGCAGCCCGGCCACGACGGGCAGGGCGGCGAGAAAGGACAGGCAGCTCGCGTGGATCGACATGCCCGGCACCCCCGACATGCCGAGGGCCTCGAGGATGAAGACCGAGCTGTCGGGAATGAGCTGGACCGGGGTGATGCTGGCGTTGACCAGCAGGTCGGGGGCCGGCCCGTCGGCGACCGCGGCCCGCACGGCCCGGGCGGCCATCTGCTCCATGGGCAGGGTGCTGACGCGCCGCTCGGCGACCCCCGTGCGCTGGCGGATCCAGTCGGCCGAGCGGCCGATGCGCGGGGCCAGGGCGGCGGCGGTCTCGACCTGGGGGGGCACGAAGAGGCCCGAGCCGAGGATGTTCAGGGGCACGGCCCGGGTGTGGAGGGCGGACGAGAGGGCGACGGTCACGGGGCCTCCGCGGCGAGCCGGGTGACGAACTTGGGGGCGGGGTTGGTGCAGCTCTCGCAGTAGAGGGCCACCAGCCAGGTCTCGTCGGCCGCGACCCGGGCGGCCAGCTCCCCGCCCACGAGGGCGTCCAGCTCGGCCGAGACCGTGCCCGAGATGGGCAGCTCCCAGGTCTCGGTGGCGATGCGCTCGAGGTCGAAGACCCGCTGCTCCAGGGCCGAGACAGGCTGGTCGTAGCGGGCCAGCAGCAGCCGGCTCAGGGTGTGGGGGGCCAGCGGGTTGCCGATGCCGTCGCGGGTGAGCCCGCTCCAGTCGAGGCGGTGGGGACCGTCGGCGTCCGGGGCGAGCCAGACCGGGGCGAGCGCGGCGAGGTCGACGTCCACCTCGAGGGCCGAGGCGCTGTCGTCCACGACCACCTCGGTCGTGCCGGCGGGATCGGGCGGAAAGAAGACCATCGCGTGGGCCCCCGCCTCCGCCGACGAGCGCAGCAGGGCCATCCACGTGCCCCGCCCCTCGTCGTAGTACTCCTCGAGATCGACGTCGCGCCCGAGCACCCCGAAGTCCGAGAGCGCACAGCGGCTCTCCGTCGCCGGACAGCTCGCGTAGAGGGCCACGTCGGACTGGGGCAGGCTGTCGGTGGCGATGCCGGTGCGGATCTCGTCGGGGCTGAGGTCGAGGAAGACCAGCAGCAGAACCTCCTCGATCTCGAAGTCGACGCCCCGGACGTGGCCGTGGATGTCGGTCTCGAGGCCCGACCAGTCGACCACCAGCCGGTCGCCGGCGCCCGCGAGGCCGGGGCGGGTCGCGACCATGAGACCGGCGCTGTAGGCGTAGTTGTTGGCGTCGGCCAGGGCGCAGTCGGTGCAGCCGGGCGCGGGGGCGCCGCTGTCGTCAGCGAGCGGGTCCTGGTCGCCCGCGGGGGCCGGGTCGTCCAGGGCGCCCTCGTGGCCCACGGCGGGCCCGCAGCCCGGCGCGAGGCAGAGGGCCAGGGCGAGGCGCGTCATGCGTGGGAACGACCCAGCACACGGCGTTGTCGGGGTTGGCGGGCTCACTGGGCCGCCCCCGCGAGGGTCGGGACCCGGTGGGAGAAGCCGAAGGCCGCGCCGATGCCCAGCCGCACCCGCCACACCAGGTCCCCCGCCGCCGAGACCTCGTCCATCATGCCGAGGTGGGACCAGCTCGTGACCGTGGCCCCGTCCGGCATGCGCTGGCTGTTGCCCAGGAAGCCGACGTGCAGGCAGCCGCCGCCCTCCCAGCGCCAGGTCTCTTCGGCGGTCTGGGCCGCCTCGTCGATGGCCACCACCGTCGGCCCCGAGCAGCTCGCCGGGTCGCCGGGGTTGCGCCGGTTGAAGACGAGGAGCTCGTCGTCGATGCGCTGCACGCTGTGGGGCGAGTGGATGGTCTTCTCGGCGGCGATGCTGAAGTCGTCGCTGTCGTCCGCCAGCACCCAGGTGGTCGCGCCGGTCTGGGCGTCGACCCGGGCCACCCCGTTGTTGGCCGTGATGGTGACGTAGTAGTCGTCGGTCTCGGCGTCGTACCAGATGCTGTTGACGTGGGACCAGTCCTCGATGTCGCCCTCGGCGGGCATGAAGCCCGTGTTGTAGCGGCGGCCGAGGTCGGGCACGAGGTGGTCGAAGGCGTCCCAGAGCACGGTGGTCTCGCCGCTGGGCTCCTGGACGAGGATGGTGTCGCCGAGCAGCTTGCGCTCGCCGAAGCTGCGGATGGTCCAGCCGAGCATGGCGGCCCCGCCGTCCGGCCGCAGGGCGAAGTCGGTGTGGCCGCCGGTGAAGCTGCGGCGGTCGAGCTCCTGGCCGTCCCAGTCGATCTGGACGAGATCGCCGGGCTCGTCGGTGGCCTCGCCCTGGGTGTTGACGATGACCCCCCGGCCGTCGGGGCTGGGCACCACCCGGAAGATGATGGGGTGGGTGCCCGGCGGGGGCGGGCCGCCGGAGCCCTCGGGCTGTTCCCAGATGACCCGGGCCCACACGTAGGCGCCCGTGTTGTCGATGATGGCCGCGTAGAGACTGTTCTCGGCGATGATGGGCGTCAGGGTGTAGCCCGGGCTGTCGTCGGCGTGGGCCACCTCGGCGGTGACCGCGGGCAGCGAGGCGGGCAGGCTGCCGGTCTCGAGCGAGAGCGGCGGGGAGCAGACCGGGCCGTCGGGGGTGTCGAGGGCGACCTGGAGGGTGTAGGCCGAGAGCTGGTGGAGGCCCACGAGGGTGTGGCTGTGGTCGGTGGCGGCGGTGGCCTCGGGCTCCGTCTCGCGGAGGTGGCCGTCGGCGTCGCGCACGAGGAGGCGCCCCTGGGCGGCCGTGGTCGTGGTCCAGCGCACCCGGGCCACGGTCGGAATGGCGGCGAGGCCGGCCTCGAAGTCCGCGAAGCGGGCGGGGTCTTCGGGGCAGGCGGACGGGGCGCCGGTGTCGGCGGGCGCGCCGGAGTCGGAGGGGGCGAGGGGCCCCGCCGTGGTGCCGTCGGGTGGGGTCGCGCGCGAGTGGAGCGGTGGTGCACAGGCCCCGAGCGCGAGGGCGGCGGCCACGAGGGGCGGGCCGGCCAGGGGGACGAGGACGGGACGGCGGCGGGGCTGGGGCATGGGCAGACCGGGGCGGGGGACACCGGCTGCATGGCGCCAGGGGGGCGGATCAATTGTCAGGCCTCGGTCAGCGCGCGGGACCGTGGACGAGGGGGCCCTGGACGGGGCGCCGCCGTGCCTCGGGGGGGGCCGGCGGGCCGCAGGTGGCATGCTGCGCCCGTCCCCCAACCGGAGCCCGCCCGTGGCCCTCTCCTCCACCGTCCGCAGCTTCGAGCTGGAGCTCTCCGACGTCGACCGCGGCGTCTACGATGCCCTCAGCCACAAGGTGGCCCAGCACCCCAGCGAGAGCCCCGCCTACCTGGTGGCCCGCATGCTGGCCGCCGCCCTGGAACACACCGAGGGCCTCGCCTTCTCGGACGGCCTCGCCAGCGCCGACCAGCCGCCCCTGTGGGTGCGGGATCTGACCGGGCGCCTCGAGGCCTGGATCGACGTCGGCACCCCCGCGGCGGCCCGGCTCCACAAGGCCCGCAAGGCGGCGGACCGGGTGGCCGTCTACTGCCACAAGGACCCGGCCCCCTGGCTGCGGCTGCTGGCGGGGGCCACCGTGCACCGGGCCGAGACCATCGCCCTGTGGGGCCTCGATCCCGCGGTCGTGGGGGCCGTCGCCGCCACCCTCGACCGCCGCAACCGCTGGCAGCTCACCCGCACCGACGGCACGGTCTACCTCGACACCGAGGGGGCCAGCTTCGTGCTCGAGCTCCAGCCCCTGGCCTGGCCGGGGCGCGCGGCCTGAGCCGGGCCTCAGCGGGCGTCGGTGACGGTCTCGTCGTCGGCGTCGTCGCTCTCGAGACAGGCCATCTCGATGAAGGGCTCGCTGGTGCCCGCCGTGTAGTCGTAGGAGACGGTGTACTCGACCTCGCCGCCCCGAACCTCCATCTCGATGCGCCCCTGGATGCCGTCGGGGGTGTTCTGGATGTCCCAGAGCAGCGGGGTCATGGTCTGGTCGCCCCGGACGGCGCTGGCCTCGCGCAGGTCGAGGTCGGCGGGGGTGCCGTCCCGCAGCTCCTTGATGTCGATGCGGCCCGTGCGCACCGAGTAGATCACCGTCGTGTCCTCCTCCTCGGTGGCCAGGTCGATGACGGTGTTCGCGCGCAGCCGGGTGATGGTGTTCTCGAAGCTGGCGAGGTCGCCGACCCCGAGCCGCAGGGGGCTCGAGGGGTTGCGGCCCTGGCCCAGCAGCCCGGCGAGGGGCCCGGGCTCGTCGAAGTGGATGACCAGCTTGCCGCCGTCCTGCTCGGGCTCCTGGGCGCCCACGAGGTAGCTGTCGAGCTGGAAGGGGTCGGCCGCGATGCTGTCGCCCTCGCTGCAGCCGATGCTGAAGTCGCCGCAGGCCAGGGCGACGGTCATCGTGACGTCGTCCTGGCGCACGACGAAGCGCCCGTCCTCGAAGGAGAAGGCCTCGGGGGCGCCGGCCGGGTCGGTGAGCAGGCTGCCCGCCGCCCGGTAGAGGCTGGAGGTGAGCTGGTTGGAGAGGCCGCCGCACACGATCATCTCGTGGGCGCTCTGCTTGAAGTCGTAGGCGATGAGCGTGTCTTCGCTGATGGCGCTGGCGTCGCCGCACTCCTGGAGGGCGTCGGTGGGGTCGCTCTTGCCGCCCGCACAGCCCCCGGCCCCGAGGGCGAGTGCGCCGAGGAGGGCGGCGAGGGGACGGCGGACAGGGACGGGGAGGGACGTGCGCGACATCGGGGCTCCGGGGCTCGGCCACAGCCGGAGGTGGCTCTGGACGGCGGGCTGGACGCGGCCTCTCGCCGACCATTCACCGCCATTCCACCCCGTCGGGCCCCGGCGCCGGCAGCAGGCCCAGCCGCTGGCACAGGGCGATGCCCGTCTCGGGGTGGACCCGGTCTTCGCCGGCGGCCCGGTCGATGCCGCGCACCTCCCCGGCGGCGGCGCTGGCGATCAGCGTGGTGGCGTGGCTGGCGAGAACGACCTGTGCTCCGGTGTCGCGGAGGATCTGGAGCAGCTGGCGCTGGACCCGGGGGTGGAGGTAGGTCTCGGGCTCGTCGATGAGCAGCAGGTCGCCCGGGCCGGCCCGCGAGATGTGGGTCAGCAGCTGGCACCAGATCTGGAAGCCGAAGCCGCACCAGTACAGCTCGCGGGTCGCCCGGTGCTCCTGGCAGAACATGTGGAGCGCGGCCGTGTCGCCCACGAAGCTGCGCTCGGGGGGCTCGATGCGCATGCCGGGCCAGGTCTGGGCGAGCAGCGCCGCGAAGGCGGGGAAGCCCGCGGGGTTCTGGGCCCAGTGGTTGCGGAAGTGGCGCGAGGCGCGGTGGGTGCGCAGGCCCCGGCGCACGGTGGCCTCTTGCACGATGGGTTCGTCGTTCTCGAGCGGGCCGAGCACGGGCACGGCGACGATGCGCTGGGGGAAGCGGGCCCGCAGCTCGGCCGGCCGGCGGGGGGGCGGACGGTCTCCGGGCACGGTCAGCAGACAGCCGCCGTCCGCGGGAAAGGTCAACAACAGGTCATTGTCGTCGTGGTCGTAGACGAAGCGGAGGGTGGTCTCGACGTCCTCCAGATCGGTGTGGACGTTGGCCAGGGAGACCGCCAGCCGGGCCGTGGGCACCGACCAGCCGAGGGTGCGGCCCGTGGGGGTGGCGAGGCGCAGGGGCACCCGCCGCCCCGCGTGGGCGAGGGCCAGATCCAGCAGCCGCAGGGCGCTGAGGGCGGTCGACTTGCCCGCGTTGTTGGCCCCCGTGAGCAGGGTCAGGGGGCCCAGGCGCAGGGTGAAGCGGCGCAGGGCCTTGAACTGGGAGAACTGGATCTCGAGCAGGCGCGGCATGGGTCTCGGCGGGCGGGGCGCTCAGGCGCCGATGCGGTGGACGGCCACCAGCTCGACGCTGCGGGCCTGGAGGTCGAGCACGGGGCCGCCGGTCGGGGCGCGGTGGACGAGCTGGGGGAAGGCGAGCCGGGCCCGCAGCACCGTCGCCCGGCCGAGCTGGACCCCGAGGAGGGGGGCGCCGAGCAGGGAGGTGGCCGTGGTGGGGGCGTCTGTGGCCACCCGCCGGGCCGCCACCCCGAGGTCGAGGCCGCCGTGCACCGGCCCGGCCACCCGCCGCACGACCGAGCTGCCGAGGCCGGCGAGGGCCGTCTGGCTGGCGGGCACGAGCAGGGCCCGGGCCTGGGCGTAGAGCTGCCAGGTGTCGCCCTCCCAGCGGGCGGGCAGCATCAGCTCGAGGCCGAGGGGCTCGCCGGGGGCCGTGGGCAGCCAGGCGCCCAGCTGGACGGCGAGGTGGTGGGGCACGAGGCCCTGGCGGCCGTAGACCCGGGCGCGGTCGAGGGGATCCCAGGGGGAGAGGCCCAGCGCGAGGTCGACGCCGAGCTCGGTGCGGGGGCCGAGGCCCACCCCGCCGCCCACCGGCAGCGCGAAGCCCTCGCCGAGGGTGGCGATGCCGCCGAGCGCCAGCCCGCCGTAGGCCTGGGGCTGGCCCGGGGCGGCCAGGATGGGCCGGGCCGCCGTGGACTCGAAGGCGGCGACCAGGTCGCTCGGGCGCAGGGCCTGGGCGGCCGCGGGGGCCCCGTGGGCGGCGAGGGCCAGGCCGAGCAGGGCGCGGGGGGCCGCGGGGGCGGGCAGGAGGCGGCGGGTCCACCGCATGGGGGCTCCGGGACGGCGCCACTGTGCCACGGCCGCGGGCGACCGTCGCGGGGGCCGGCCGACTTGAATTCCTACTGTGGTGGTGTGAGATCGATCCCCTTCGGGGTCGGGACGGGCGGTCGGCGGACGTGGGGGGAGATGGGTGCGCCGTGATGATGGGCGTTCTCGGGGCGGCAAGATATAAATTCCTACCTGACAGGTAGGAAATAGCTTTGCGGGCGGCCGGGGAGGCGGTACCCCTGGAGTCGGCCGGCGGCGACGCCGGCAGAGGAGAGCCCATGTCCCCCGTCGCTTCCCTGGCCGCGCGTCCCCGTGCGTCCCGCGCCCCGCGTGCCCCCGTCCGCTCCGCCAGCGGCCCGCCGGTCGCCGAGGCCCGCCGTGTCCTTGTCGACGCCCTCGACCGCCACCGGGGCCGCATCGCGCTGGCCACCTCCCTCGGCCCGACCTCGCTGGTCATCCTCGACCTGCTGCACGGGCTCGGGGCCCTGGGCACGGGGGCCGACGCGCTGCCCGTGTTCCTGCTCGACACCGATCTGCTCTTCCCGGAGACCTACGCCCTGCGGCTGCGGATCCAGCGGCGCTTCGGCATCCGCATCGAGGCCGTGCGGCCCGACCACACCATCGCCGACCAGGCCGCGCTCTTCGGCCCCCAGCTCTGGTCGCGGGCGCCGGACCGCTGCTGTGCCCTGCGCAAGGTGGCGCCGCTGCGGCGGGTGCTGGCCGACAAGGACGCCTGGATCACCGGCCTGCGCCGGGACCAGGGGCCCACCCGGGCGGCGCTCGCGCCGGTCTCGGACGACCCGGCCAACGGGCTCATCCGGATCGCACCGCTGGTGTCCTGGACGGGGGCCGAGGTGCGCCAGTGGCTCGACGACCGGGGCATTCCGAGCAACCCGCTGCTGCGCCAGGGCTACCCGAGCGTCGGCTGCTGGCCCTGCACCCAGGCCGCGCCGGAGGCGGGCGCGGAGCGGGCCGGCCGCTGGGCGGGCCAGGAGAAGACCGAGTGCGGCATCCACCACCTCTACGCCGCGGCGGAGCAGCCATGAGCGCCGTCCCTGGCCCGACCGTGGCCCGTCCCTCCATCGCCGGACCGGGCGCCGCCGCCGAGATCGATGCCTTCGGCGCCGCCCTCGACCGCTTCCGCGCGGGGCGCATCCCGGCGGCCGTGTTCCTCGAGAATCGCCTACGACACGGCGTCTACGGCCAGCGGCAGGACGGGGTGCACATGATGCGCTCCAAGCTGCCCCTGGGGCTGATGTCGCCTGACCAGCTCGAGGCCTTCGCCGACGTGGCCGAGACCTGGGGCCACGGCCTCGCCCACCTCACGACCCGCCAGAACATCCAGATCCACTTCGTGCCGCTGGAGCAGACGCCCGCGGTGATGCGGGTGCTGGACCGGGCGCGCATGACGGCCCGGGAGGCCTGCGGCAACGTCGTGCGCAACGTCACGGCCAACCCGCTGGCGGGGGTGCTGCCCGGGTCGGCCTTCGACGTGACCGCGCCGGGCTTCGCCCTCGCCCAGGCGCTGCTGCGCCACCCCGAGGGCCAGTCGCTCGGGCGCAAGGTGAAGATCCACCTCACCGACGTCGACGACCCGCGCTTCGACCTGAGCCGGATCCACGACACGGGGCTGCGGGCCGTGCTGCGGCCGGGACCGGCGGGCCCCGTGCGCGGCTACCACGTCCGGGTGGGCGGCGGGCTGGGCGCGGTGCCCCACGAGGCGCCCGTGCTGACCGAGTTTCTGCCCGAGGCCGAGCTCATTCCCTTCCACGTGGCCCTGCTGCGGGTCTTCGGGCGGCTGGGCGAGAAGCGCAAGCGGGCCCGGGCGCGCCTGAAGTTCCTGGTCCAGAAGCTCGGGGTGGACGGGCTGCGCGCCGAGCTGGCCCGAGAGCGGGCGGCGCTGCGGCCCGATCCGTCCTGGGCGGGCTTCGCGGGCGACCCCCACGGGGTGCGCGATGCCCCGCGGCACGGCCCGAGCGGCGCCCTGCCCGACAGCCGGGATCTCGACGAAGACAGCCGTCGCTGGGTGGCGGGAAACATCGTGCAGCAGGACGTTCCGGGCCATGTTGCCGTCCAGGTGCGGGTGCCCCGGGGCGACCTCTCGCCGGCCCAGCTGCGGGGCCTCGCCGCCGTGCTCCGGGAGGAGGTGGGCGACACCCTGCGCATCGGCCCCGACCAGAGCCTCTGGCTGCGCTCGGTGGCCGCCGACCGGGCCCTCGGGCTGCGCGACCGGCTGCGGGCCCTGGGCCTCGGCGACGCCAACGCCGGCGGGCTGGGCGACACGGTGACCTGCCCCGGCGCCGACACCTGCAAGCTGGGCATCACCTCGCCCCGGGCCCTGGCCCGCCAGCTCCAGCCGACCCTCGATCGCCTCGCCGCCGAGCCGCGCCTCGCCCCCACCCGGGTGCACGTCAGCGGCTGCCCCAATTCCTGCAGCCAGCACCAGACCGCCGACATCGGCTTCTTCGGGGCCGCGAAGACCCGCGACGGCGTCACGGCCCCCCACTTCGTGCTGATGATGGGCGGCGAGGCGGGGGGCGCGGGCACGGCGGGGCCGGGCACGGGCTTCGCCACGAGCATCCTCAAGCTGCCGGCGGGCCGGGTGGACCAGGCCATCGAGCGGCTCGGCGCGCTCTACACGGCCGAGGCGGCGCCGGGCGAGAGCTGGGGCGGGCTGGCGCGGCGGCTCGGCCGGGCCCGGCTCAAGGCCCTGCTCGCCGACCTCGCCGTGCTGCCCGGCCCGGCGGAGGCGCCCGCGCTCTACCGGGAGCACGGCCAGGACGCGACGCCCTTTGCCGTGCGCCGGGGCACGGGGGAGTGCGCCGGGGAGGTGGTGGACCAGACGGATCTGCTGCTCGCCGACGCCGACACGGCCGCCGACCGCATGCTCGATGCCTTCGCCCGGGGCGCCGACGACACGGTGGCCCACAGCGCGGCGGCCCTCGACCGGGCCGTGCGGGCGCTGCTGGCCCTCGACGGCACGGTGGACCCGCCCGACCCGGTGGCGGCCTTCCGCACCCAGGTCTACGAGGCCGGGCGCATCTTCGAGGGGGTGGGCCACCACCTGCTGGCCGCCGCGGCCGAGGACGCCGCGGGGGCCGAGATCGCGGGCGATCGGCTGCGGCGCCGGGTCGAAGAGACCGCCCTCTTCGTCGAAGAGGTCCACAGCATCGTCGGCCGCATCCGCAGCCAGGCGGGCGGGGCCGCGGTCGGCGGCGGGCCCCTGGCCCTGGGCCCGATCGGCGGGCGGCCGTGAGCGCCCCCGACACCATCCGGCCCCCCGAGCCCGGGGGCTCGCTGGTCGTGGCCTGGCGGCTCGCGGGCCGGCGGGGGCTGGTGGTCGGTGGCGGCGCGGTGGCCGGTGCCCGGGTGGTGGCGGCCCTCGACGCCGATGCGGAGGTGGTGGTGGTCGCCCCGGCCCTCGGCGCCAGCCTGCGGGCCCGCCGGGCCCGGGGCGAGCTGGTCTGGCGGCCCCGGGCCTGGGCGCTGGACGACCTCGACGGCCCGGGGCGCCCGGCGGTGGTGCTGGGCTGTCTGGACGACGGCGCCGAGAGCGCCCGGCTCGCCCAGGCCTGCCGGGAGCGGGGCATTCCCGTCAACTGTGCCGACCAGCCGGCGGCCTGTGACTTCTGGTTCGCGGCCCAGGTGCGCCGGGGCCCGCTCCAGCTCGCCATCGCGACCAACGGGGCGGGCCCGGCCCTGGGCGCGCGGCTCAAGGACCGGCTCGCGGCGGCCCTTCCGGACGGGGTGGGGCCGGCCATCGGTGCCTTCGGGGCGCTCCGGCGGGCCCTGCGTGCGGCGGCCCCAGCGCCGGCGGCCAGCCCGCGGCGCATGGCCTGGCTGCGCACGGTCGCCCGGTCGTGGCCCTGGGAGGCCCTCGCGGCCCTCGACGCCCCGGCGGTGGCGGCGCTGGCGGCGCGCTTTGCGGACGGGGCCCCCCCGCCGCCGGCCCCGGTGGCCGGGTCGGGGCGGGCGCCGGGGCCGGGGGGCGTCGTGCTGGTGGGCGCGGGCCCGGGCGACCCCGCCCTGCTCACGGCGGCCGCCCGGGAGGCCCTGGCGGCGGCCGAGCTGATCCTGGCCGACCGCCTCGTGCCGCCGGCCCTCTGGGCGGGGCTCGCGGCCGAGGTGCGGGTGGCGCGCAAGTGGCCCGGGCGGGCGGACGCGGCCCAGGCCGAGCTCGAGGCGGCGGCGGTGGCGGCGGCCCGGGCCGGGCGGCGGGTGGTGCGGCTCAAGTGCGGCGACCCCTTCCTGTTCGGCCGCGGCGGCGAGGAGTGCGCGCGGCTCACGGCCCAGGGGGTGGCGGTGCGGGTCGTGCCCGGGGTGTCGAGCGCGCTCGCGGCCCCGCTGCTCGCCGGCATCCCCGTGACCTGGCGCGGCACGGCCGACCGGGTCGTGGTGCTGACGGGCCGGGGGCAGGGCGGACGGCGGCCCCGGCTGCCCGACCCCGCCCCCGACACCACCTGGGTCTGGCTGATGGCCGTGGGGGCGCTGCCGTGGCTGGCGCCGGCGCTGTGTGGCCGGGGCTTCCCGGCGGGCATGCCCGTGGCCCTCATCGAGCGGGCCGGCCAGCCGACCGCCCGCACGACCTGGTCATCGCTGGGCCGGGTGGTGGCCGACGCGGCCGCGGCGGGGGTGCGCGCCCCGGCCGTGCTCGTGGTGGGACCGGTCGTGGGGCGGGCGGCGGCCCTCGCCGAGGCGGGGCACGGTGGGAGCGACGCTGCGCCGCGTGGGGGGGGCACCGGGGCGGTGGCGTCGGTGGCGATCGCGCGCCGCGGCGCCGCTGCGGGCCCGGGGGCCTGGGGCGCCGGCTGAGGCCGGGGGCGGCGCCGGCAGGGGGCGGGCGCTCGTGCGGCAGGTGGGGGGGAGGCCCCGCGGGTGGCCTCCTTGGTGGGGGGGATGCGGGCGGGGCTGGCGCACTCGGGCCACAGCCGGGAGCGGGGGCCCGCCCGGCCCACGGCAGGCGGCCGGGGGGGCGGCGGCGCGGCCCCCAGCGGGGCCGGCGCGACGAGAGGGGGCAGGGAACCCCCGATCTCTGTGAGAACAATGTCGGGGTTGGGCCGGCAGCCGACCGGAGCCCACACGCGGGCCCGTGCGGCCCCCTCTGGCCCCCACTGCGCCGTCGGCATCGGCAGTGACGACGGGCAGGGCCACGTCGGGAGGAGCCGGGGGCGCCCGGGGCGGCAGGGGGGGGCGGCGGACGCGCGGGGGGAAGCGGTCGGCATGTTGGTCCCCACGATCGCCCTCCCGAGATTCCCGCAGACAGGCTTTACCGGACTTGGCTGTCGCCGATTAGAATGCGGCATGCCCTGGAGCTCCCGTTGACATTGGCCCCCACCCCTGGCGGCCGGCCCCTCCGCGCGGTCAGCTTGCACGAGCTGGGCCTCGCGGCGCCCGGTGCCCAAGAGGCGCTCGGCGAGCTGGTCGAGCTCGCCGCATCGCTGGTGGGGGCCGACGCGGCGGTCATGGGTCTGGTCCACGGGGGCCGCCGCTGGTGCTGCCACCGGGGCGCCCGCTGGGGCACCGACGCAGGGGTGCCCCTGCCCGCGCTGGCCGCGCTCGTGCTGGCTCCCGAGCGGCCGGCGGTCGTCGAAGACGCCCGGCTCGACGACCGGGTGTGTCGCCACCCCCTCGTCGCGGGCGCGGGCGGACTGCGGGGGCTTGCGGGGGGGCCCGTCGCCTCGCCCTTCCCCGGGGGGCCCCCGGGCGCCCGGTGTGTGGTGAGCGCCCGCCCCCTGCTCTTGCCGCCGGCGACCCTCGCCATGCTCCGCCAGCTCGGTCGCCAGGCGGGCCACCTGCTCGCCCTCCACCGGGGCCAGGCCGACCTGGAGCGGCGGCTCACGGCGTCGGAGCGGGCCCGCCGCCGGGCCGAGGCCGCGCGTGACACCAGCCAGGCCGTGCTCGACCGCCGCACCCGCTCGCTGGCGACCATGAGCCACGACATGCGCACCCCCCTCGGCGGCATCGTCGGCGCGCTCGAGCTGCTCGGGGGGGAGCTCGGGCCCGGCGACAGCCGCGAGCTGCTCCAGACCGCCCACGACTGCGCCACGACCCTGCAAGACCTCGTCAGCGACACCCTCGACCTCTCGCGCCTCGAGAGCGGCAAGCTCGAGCTCCGGCCGGCGGCCTTCTCGCCGGCGGCCCTGCTCGAGCAGGTGGTCCGGGTGGTGCGCCCGACGCTGGCGGGCGGTGCGGTCTCGCTCGAGCTCGAGCTGCGCCCCTCGACCCCCGCCTGGCTCTGGGGGGACCTGCGCCGGGTGCGCCAGATCTTGCTCAACCTCGTGGGCAACGCCGCCAAGTTCACCGAGGAGGGCCGGGTGCAGGTGGTCTCGGCCATGGTGGCGGGCATGTGGACGGTCGAGGTCAGCGACACGGGGCCGGGCATCGAAGACGACGCGCTGTCCAGCATCTTCGAGCCCTTCGTCCAGGCCGAGGCCGGCCGGGAGGGCCGGGTGGAGGGCACGGGGCTGGGGCTCAGCATCTGCCGCGAGCTCTCCCAGAAGATGGGCGGCTCCATCCGGGTCGACAGCGTGCTGGGCGAGGGGGCCACCTTCGTGCTGCGGCTGCCCCTGCCCGAGATCGCTGCCCAGCGGACGGCGGATCCGCTGGTCGACGCCGCCGAGCTGTCGTGCATGTCGGTGCTCGTGGCAGACGACGACTGGGTCTGTCGCCGGGTGACGGGGGCCCAGCTCCAGCGCCTCGGCATGCGGGTCACGGCGGTCGAGAGCGGGGCCGAGGCCCTGGCTGCGCTCGAGCGGGGCGGCTTCGAGGTGGCCTTTCTCGACCTCAACATGCCCGGGCTCTCGGGCGCCGAGGTGGCGGCCCGCTGGCGCGCCCAGGAGCAGGGCGAGCGCATGGCCTTGGTGGCGCTCACGGGCGAAGAGGGCCGCGAGGCGACCGCCCGCTGCCGCTCGGCGGGCTTCGATCGGCTGCTGGTCAAGCCGCTGCGGTGGTCGCGGCTGGTCGCCACCCTCCAGGGGCTCATGCCCGGCGCGGGCGCTGCGCCGGTCTCGCTGACCGCGCCGCGGGCGGGCGACTGCTCCGACTGTGAGACCACGGGCTGCCCCGGGCCCCAGTGAGGGTGGGCCCGTGCAGCACAGGGCCGGCGGCGGCGCCTCCGGTTGTGGCACCTCGGTGGCGTTGACCGGGGGCGCCACGGAGCGGTAGCCTCGGCGCATGTGTGCTGTCCGCTCTGTCTGGGGTCTCCGGTCGGGCCCCTGGGCGTGGGGGCGTGGGGCCGTGTGTGGCGGGATGGTGGTCGCCCTCGGGGGCTGCGGGCCGCCCGCCCGGCCGCCGAGCGTGGTGGTGGTGGCGCTCGACGGGGTGCGCCCGGACCGCACGGGGCTCGTGCGTGCCGATCGGCCCACCCCCGCCCTCTCGGCTCTGGCTGCCGCCCCGGGCGCCGTCTGGTTCTCCGACGCCCGGGCCGCCGCGAGCTGGAGCGCCCCGGCCTACCCGGCGATCTTCTCGGGCACCTGGCCGCTGGCGAGCGGCGCCCAGCTCCGCCAGAGCGCCTTCGTCCACGGCGAGCGCACCCTCGCCGAGGTCTTCGCGGCCCACGGCTACCGCACGGCGGCCTTCACGGCGGGCGGCACCCTGGGCACCGACCAGCCCGGCGCCCAGGGCTTCGAGACGGTGGCCCACGCCCTCGCCTGGGGCAGCATCGGGCTGCGGGTCGACGACGCCCTCGCCTGGCTCGACGCCCAGCCCCCCGCGGCGCCCGTCTTCCTCTTCGTCCACGGCTACGACGCCCACATGCCCTACCTGACGGCCCCGGCCGTCGCCGAGCTCTACGATCCCGACTACGACGGTGTTGTCCACGACGCCGGGCTGCTCGACACCGAGCGCATCCAGCACATCGCCGGGGGCCGGGCCGGCGACACCCCCCTGGGGCCCGCCGACCTCGACCACGTCCGCGCCCACTACGACGCCAGCGTGCGGGTGGCCGACCTCCACCTGGGCCGGCTGCTCGCGGGCCTGCGCACGCGGGGGCGCCTCGACGATGCCCTGGTGGTCGTGCTCTCCGACCACGGCGAGGCCCTGGGGGAGGGGCCCGAGGGGCGCTTCGGCCACGGCGACGCCATGCGCAGCCCCGAGGTCTTCCAGTCCCTCGCCCTCGTGCGGCTGCCCTGTGGCGACCGGCCCCCCGAGACCTGGACGGCACCGGTCTCGACCATCGACCTCGCCCCGAGCCTGCTCGCCTGGCTCGGCATGACCCTGCCGGCCGTGCGGGACGGGGCCCCCCTCTGGACCCTCGACCCGGAGCGCCCCTGCGAGAGCACCGTGCTCCAGGGCCGTCCGGGGCCGGTCTTCGGCGTCTCACCCGCGGCGCTGGCGGTCTCGGACGCCACGGCCTGGGTGTCGGCACCGGTCGACGCCGAGGGCCCCCACGACTGGACGGCCCACGACCCCACGGGCCAGCCCCTCGCCCTCTCGACGCCGGCGGTCCAGTCCCTGCTCGCCGCCGTTCCCGCCGACTGGCGCACGGGGCCCATCGAGGCCCCGGCCCAGCTCCATGCCGACCAGCCCCAGATCGTCGATGCCCTGCGCCGCGGCGGCTACTGGCGCGCCGGAGACCCCGACCATGCCCCCTCGTCCGCTCCCCCTGCGCCCGGTGGCGCCCAGATC
>CAXQUZ010000027.1:0-5575 GCA_964226865.1 Myxococcota bacterium
GTCGTCGGTCATGGGCATGGGGGCGTCCGGGGGGCGGCGGGGCAGGTGGGGGCTCAGGCGGGGGCGATGACGGCGCGGAGGAGGGCCACGAGCGAGGGCACGAGCGCAGTGTGGCAGAAGGTGGCGCCGTCGAGGGGGAGGCGGATGGTGGTCTCGTCGACGGGCTCGGGCTTCCGGAGGTCGGCGGGCCAGGCTTGGAGCGCGGCTTCGAAGCGCACGGGGGCGTCGGGGGGCGGGTTCGTGAGCGTGAAGTCGATGGCCTCCAGCCCCTGGTGGCGCTCGCCATAGAGGAGGATGCCGTCCGGCAGCACGCCCTCGAAGGTGCGCCAGCCGTCGCTGTAG
This sequence comes from Myxococcota bacterium, assembly GCA_964226865.1. GTDB lineage: Bacteria > Myxococcota_A > UBA796 > UBA796 > UBA2385 > CAXQUZ01. The sequence goes on from CAXQUZ010000027.1 coordinate 343, forward strand.
GCGCGGAAGCCGCTGCCCCGGTCCTTGTCGCCGTGGGCTGCGACGACGCCGGCGATGGCATCGGTGATGGAGCGGTCGACAGCGTCGCGCACGGGCTCCCAGGCCAGCAAGCCCTCCCGCAGCTTGGGGATGGGCAGCCGGGGACCCCGGGGCGCCCTGCCCTCGCCCTTGGCGTGCCAGTCGCCGCCCTGGGTCTGGAGGTGGAGGCGGCGGAGGGCGGCCTTGCCCGCAACGATGAGCTCCCGGAAGTCCTCGATGTTGAGGGCCCCCGTGCCGCGGGGGCGGCCCAGCTCGGTCACGAACCAGCGCCGCGTGCCCGGAACCCGCCGCCACTCGCTCTCGGGGCTGTTCATCCAGGCGGGGAGCTTCTTTCCTGCGACCCGCACCTCAAGCTGCCAGACCAGCTCGTCGGCGAAGCTGCTGGCCCGGACGGCCAGGGCCAGGCCCTTGATGCGGGTGCCGGGAATGGCCTTGCCTTGGGAGAAGCCGCTGCCCCAGCCATCGGCCGGCTCGTGTTCGGAGCGCGGCTTGTTGATGCGCTTGCGGATGGTGTTGCGCACGGTGGGGTTGGGGCCCATCTGGACCAGGCACGCCTGGATGCGGTCGTCGAGGCGCTCGAAGTTGTCTTCGAAGTCTCGTGCCTTGTCGTAGGCGTCGGGGGCCAGGGCGAGTCGCGGGTCGCCCACACGGGCGGCGAGCATGAGCTTCTGCAGGTCTTCTCGGGCGGCGGTGCCGTGCGCGGGGGCCGTGGTCGTGGCCAGGGCGTGCAGCACGTCGTCCCAGGTGAGCACGGGCGTCGGCCGGCCAGCCGCCGCGCGTCGCTCGACCAGGGGCACCACGAGCGCATCGGAAAAGGCCTGGCGGTAGCGGCGGAGCTGGTCGTCCTTGGGGAAGGCGCCCCCCACCTTCGCCTCAATGACCACGCGGGCGGGCGCATCTTGGCCCCGGAGCCCCAACACCAGATCCGCCCAGCCGGGGCGGGCGTCGGTGGGGGTGCGCGCCAACACCTGGGCCCGGACCTCGACGCTGCGGTCGGCGCAGGCGCGCCATCCCTTGAGGGGGTCGGCTTGCTCGGGGGTGAGCTGGTCGGCGAGGCGGTCGATGAGGGCGTCGAGCAGGGGGCGGTCCTGTTCGAGGTGGCGACCGAGACAGAGGGAGACGAAGTCTTCGGTCTGGAGCTTCTTCTGGCTGAGGGTGAGGCGGTAGAGGCGATGGAGGAGATCGTACATGAGGGGCTACCTGCGCTGGCGTCGGAAGATGGACAGGCCAGCGCGGCTGGAGCGCTGGATCCGCCACGGGGCCGATCTGGTGAGGGTGTGCATGGTGCGGGCGAAGCGCCGCACCCGGCGTGCCCCCCCGACCAGCTTGGCCAGCTCGGGCTCGCTGATGGAACCATGGCGGTCAATGTGGAGCAGCGCGGCTTGGAACAGCTCGTCGGCATCGCTGGGAACCCAGCTCGGCAGCCCGATGAGGCTGGGGCGAGAGGGGGCGGGCGCAGACTCCGGGGCAGGGGGCGCCGCACGGGAGGGCGGGCGGGGCGGCTGGGCCGGTGGCGGCGCGGGGCTGGCCCAGCGCATCTCTCGTTGGCGCTGGATGCCGGAGGCGGGCGCGGGCGCGCGGGCAGGAGCGAGGGGCACGGGCGGGGTGTGGCCGACGTTCTGGTAGGTGTGGAAGTGGGCCGCGAGGTCGTAGCTTCGGGAGGCCTCGAGGCGGGCGTGTTTCGACATCCGCCCGTAGGTCTCGGGTTCAAGGTGTTTGAGGCAATTCAGGCAGAGACGCATCCGCAGCGTGCGCTCTGACCGGGGTCCCCAGCTCGACCCCACGCTGCACGCGAACCAGCCGTCGGTGCGGTTGGTGACGGTGTAGCGATTGCTGCGCCCCCCGTGGCGCATGCCTTGGATGGTTGCGCAGTCTGTGAGATGGTACTTGAATGCGCTCCAGTTCCCGCTCGGAGAGGTGGTCTGGTCGCGGATGTAGGTCACGACGGCCTGGCCGTTGTAGCGGATGATGCCCTCATCATCGACACCAACCTCGGCAGGGTCGACATCAATGCCTTTTCCGCTGAGCGCCGTCCAGTCGAGTGCCGGAAGCTCCACCGGGCGGTCGATGCCCATGGCCGACTGAATCTGGCTCAGGCGGCTCAGGGTGCGCTCGATGTCGAGCTTCACAGGCGCACCGTGCTCAGCTCAAGCAGCTCTTGCATGCGACGGTCCGCGTCCGTGACGATGCGGAACTCGACACGCTTGGAGTTGCTCGCGTCTTCGGTGTTGTCGGCGAGCAGGATGCGCTGGCTGCTCGACATGCCGTTCGCGCGCAGGATGGACTGGAGCCATGACTCTGTTGCCGGTGTGTCGACCACCCGGGGAAGCGCCATGACGTGCCGCAACACGTTGAGGGCCCGTGCTTGGGAGAGGTCCATGTTTCGGAGGTAGGCCTCTCGGGGGCTTGCGTGGGCCCAGTCGGACGAGGTGTGACCCTCGATGCGCAGCTCGACGACATGCTCGCGGTACCGGGGGGTCTCGATGATCTCCAGGAGCTTGGCCATGAAGGGGCCGAGCTTGGCCGCGAAGCTCGGGGGAACGCTCTCTTGTGCGGGGGAGTAGCCGGCGTCCTCATCGAGGAACCGGATGATGAGGGCGCCCTCGACCACCTGGGCGCCGTGGGGGTTGCCTTTGGGAAAGGCCTCGCGCAGGGCCTCCTCGATCTCGAGCTGGGTCTCGGAGTACTGTTCGGCAACGGCGGTGTAGCGATCGCGGTCTTTTTGGACGTTGAGCATGAAGACGATGGCGATGAACAGAAACACCAGCATGAGCCCCGACATCAGGTCAGAGACAGAGACCCACGGTGTGTCTTCCTGGGGGGCATCCGACCGGAAGGGACCCTCAGCCACGGCGGCCTCCCCGCTGGCGGTCGATGTCGTCGGCCAGGCGGACGACACGTCCCAGCTGTTCGGTGAGGGGGCGGTAGTCGGCGGCGAACTTCTCCGAGAGAGAGGCCAGCTTGCCGCCGATGGCGTTCAGGGCCTTGGTGAGCTCGTCTTGAAGGGCCTTGTCGAGGGCATCCACCTGCTTGCGCACGGTCTCGTGGTTGCGCTCTCCCGATCGCTGGAGGTCTTGGCGGGCCTGCTCCATGACCGCGCGGTGGGCTGCGAGCATGGCCTTCCCCTGCTGTTCCACGATCGCGGTCATCTGGGCCTTCTGCGTTGTGAAGAACTCCTTCTGGGCAGCCATGAGCGCGGTCGACATGCGATCGGTGCGCTGCTGTAGGCGCTGGATGAGGTAGTTGTGTTGGGCCGTGACGGCATCGGCATGGGTCTCGACCGTCTTCACCATGCTGCGGATCTGCGCCGTGGCCCCCTCGCTCTCGGATGCAAGCTGGCTCCAGCTGTCGAGCCCCTTGGCAAGAGCATCGCTCGATGCCGAGAGCGCCGTGACCGCGCCATGGAGGCTGGTCGCGCTCTGGGCCAGGGTGGTGGTGTCTCCGGAGAGCTCCTGGAGCGCTGACGAGGTGTCCGAGAGGGCCGAGGCGGTGTCACGGGTGGTGCGGTGGACGGCGCTCGATGCTTGCTCGATCTGGCTCATCGACTCGGCACTGATCTCAAGCGACCGGGCGGCCTGGGCGAGGGTGGCGGTGGCCTGGTCGAGGGCCTGGTGGCTTGCCGTGACCAGGGTCTGGTGTTGGTCCATCCAGCCGACCAACCGCTCGACGCCCTGGTTCAGCTGCTTGAAGTTGTCGCCAAACTGCTCGTTGAGTTGGGCGTTGAAGTCGCGGATGACGTTTTCGAGGGCGGTGATGATGGCGTCGGTGGACTGCTCCGACAACTTTGCGGCAAAGGTGTTGAGGTCGGACCGCATGCCGGCCGTCTCTGCCCGCAGTCCGTCCAAGGTTCCATTCGCGAGGCGAAGCTGGGTCAACATGGAGTGGTCGCCGTCGCCGCCCATGCTCTTTTCAATGGACTCGAGTGTTTGTTGCTGCGCTCGCATCACTGCGATGAACTGCTCACCGGTGGGGCCCGACTCGCCGTCCTCACCGCTGGCAACGATGGAAGCGATCCGCGTGGCGATGGCGAGACCCATGCCGACCACCGAGCTCAAGAACGCCGTCTTCATGCCGTCGAGCAACGCTGGTACGCTGCTGTCGAGGTCGGCGGTGTCGAAGCCAAGCAGCGCCGAGAGGATGCCTGCAAAGGTGAACAGGATGCCGATGGAGACAAACGGCCCCCCCATTTGGGCGGCCGGGACTCGCTTCGCCATCATCAGCGCGCCGACCACAAAGAAGGCCGTCCATGCAATCATGTTCAGTGGCAGCAACACTGCTGCGAACAAGGCGTCCATCACGTCCCCACTGGGCTCAGGTTGTTGGTTTGGTGTGGCCCCACGGTGCTATGCAATCCGCACCCGGATGCCCTTTGCCACTTGCTGCATGAGCCGCTCGCGCACCTCGGTGACCAGGGCCTCGACCTCTGTGGGGGTGGTCACTTCCCGGTCTTGTAGCCGGAGGTCAATGCGCTGAATGACCGGGGCGGGGCCCTGGCTCAAGATCTCGTCGAGGCGCCGGTTGGACTCGTCTCTTGCACGCTGGAGGCGGAGCTCAAAGGGATCGCGCAGGTCGGTGAGAGGGGGGGCGACCGCCTCGGCCGTCGTGTCGGTGCACGCCTCCTGGAGGGGGCGCAACACGCGGTGGGACTGGTCGGGCGTCAGCGTGGAGAAGCCTGCCCGGGCACGGACTTGGGCGCGAACCTGGTCGGCTGCCTTCTGTTGGTGACCAAGGGCCTCCCGCCGGACCTCGACGTAGCGCGTGCGCACGGCCTCCAGCTCGTTGCCAATGCTGGCGACGCCCTGCCATGGGCGCGGCGTGTCGAGCTGGGCTTCGACAACGGCCGCGGCCCGGGCACTCTCGGATGTGTGGGAACCGGTGTCGTGGAGCTGGCGGGCTTGGTGGTCCCGCAGCCGTCCGGCCACCTGCACAGCCTGAATGGCCGCGGGCGTGAGCTCGGCGTGGTACAGGGCAAGCTGCTGCATGCCGTCGCGCAGAACGTCGAGGTTGCGCTTGACGGCCTGCACCGTGGGAAGGGTCTGGCGCACGCGTCGAAGGCATTGCTCGAAGACTCCGGTCAGGCGCGCCAGGGCATCGGGAGTGGGGGGCGGCCCCGGCATGCGGTGCAGGCGCGCCAGCACTTCCCGAACCTGCGCGGCAGCCGGGCGGAAGTGTTGCTCGACAGCGTCCGCGATGG
>CAXQUZ010000028.1:0-2495 GCA_964226865.1 Myxococcota bacterium
GTCCGCTCTTTCGGCGGCTTCTGGCTGGCCTCGGTGGCCATGGTCGACGCCCGCACCCCGCCCGCCCTGCGCGCGAGCAGCCAGGCCCTGCTCAGCGCCGCTGTCGCCGGGGTGGGCGCCCTGATGGGCATGGTCGGCGCCCCCCTCGTGGCCGAGGCCGCCGGCACCTGGGCCGTCTTCCAGGTCTGCATCGGTGTTGCCCTGCTCGCCAACCTCGTGGCGGCCGCGAGCCTCGCCCGGGAGCCCCGCCCGTGAGCCCCGTCCCCTCCGTCCCGGTGCCCACCGACCTCGTCCACGGCGTGCACGGCGACCTCCTCGTGGTGGCCAAGCCCGCGGGCATTCCCTGCTTTCCGCCCCACGCCGACCCGGCCGGCGACTGTGTGCTCGCCCGGCTCGTCGCCGCGGGCCATGTGGCGCCGGAGGCCGACTATCCGCCGGGCTTCGCCGGGGGCATCGCCCACCGCCTCGACATCTCGACCTCGGGCCAGCTGCTCGTGGCCCGCAGCCCGGCGGCCCTGGCGCGCCTGCGGGCGGCCTTCTCGGCCCACCGCCTCCACAAGCGCTACCTGCTCTGGACGGCCCGCAGCCCCGGCTGGGCCCGCCCGGGCGCCACCACCACCGTCGACCGCCCCGTCGCCCACGACCGCAAGAAGAAGGGCCGCATGGTGGTGCAGCGGGGCGCCACCACCCCCCACCGGGGGCGCTGGCTGCCCGCCGAGACCGCCTTCACCGTGCTCGCCCGGGCGGCCGGCGGCTGGCTGGTCCAGGCCGAGATGCGCACGGGGGTGATGCACCAGATCCGGGTCCACGCGGGCTTCGCCGGCCTCGCCATCGCCGGCGACCGCCACTACGGCGGCGGTCCCCTGCCGCCAGGCCAGCCCCCGGCCCTACGCTTCCTGCTCCACCACTGCGGCCTCACGGGCCCAGGACTCGCGCCGCCGGCCGTGCCCCTGCCCGGCCACTGGCCCGCCCCGGACGACGGGGGCCACCGCGGGCCACCCGGGCCCGAGGCCGGCTGTTAGGCTGGAGCAGCGCCCCGGAGGGCCGATGAGCTGGTTCGCGCAACAGACGGGCGGTGACACCGCCGCCGCCCGGGAGCAGGGCCGCTACCTGCGGGCGGCGGGCGTGGCCCGGGCCCTCGACGGGCTCTGTGGGCCCTTCGGCGTGCGCCGCTTCGTCGTGCGCTTCCGCCACCGCGCCGGCAGCGTGCGGGTCGAGAGCATCGAGGCCGTGCCCCTCCAGACCGGCGGCGGCCCGCCCCCTGCCGATCCCCGCGGCACCCACCTCGCCGCCCTCGAGCGGGCGCTGACGGCCCTCCACCGCAACATGGCCACCGGACCGCGCTGGGATCGGGGCGCCATCGCCGTGCTCCGGGACGCCCAGGGCCGCACCGAGCTCATCCCCGCATTCGAAGATGACGCCGAAGTCGTCGTTCTCGACGACCTCCGGGTGCCAGCGGGGGGCGGCCACCCCCTCGAGTCCCGCGACCACCAGCTCGACATGGAGCGCCACGCCCACGACCTCGGCCGCGTCCACCAGCAGACCCACGCCACGGTGATGGACTGGGACTGGTGGGAGGTCGACGACAGCGGCCAGCTCGTCGTGCACTGGGACGGCCCGCCCGCCCGCATGCGCAGCCACCCCTGCACCGTGCTCGGCACCTTCGAGCCCCGCTGGTCGCGCTGGACCTGGCAGACCCCCACCCCGCTGTTCCCGGGCCCCGTCTGGGCCGCCGGCCACTTTCCCGCCACCCTCGAGGCGGCGATGGAGCTCGGGCTGCTCGCGACGGCCCGGCTGCGCGGCCAGTGGCTCTTCGTGGGCAGCTTCGGCGACGACGGGGCCCAGCTGCTCGTGGCGGTCATGCGCTGAGCGGTCCCGACCCTGCTGCGGCGCACGCTCTCGGCCGCCCGGACCGTGCCGCCGCGCGGCGGATGGCCTAGCAGCGGCCCACGCACCGCTTCGCCCTGGACCGTCCATGCTCCGCGCATCCCGCCGCCGTCCCCTCGCCCGCATCGCCCTGCTCGCCGCCCTGGGGCTCGCCGCCTGCAGCCAGACGGTCCCCACCTCGACCGGCGAGGTCGTGACGGCGCCGACGCCCGAGGCCCGCCTCGACAAGGCCATCGCCCAGGCCAGCAAGGCCTCCATCAGCTTCGAGAGCGCCGAGCGGGTGGGCAAGTACAAGGGCAAGGTCTGGGTGGATGCCCCGGCCCGCATCAGCGGCCTCTCCGCCGACACGGCGGTCGCGGGCCTCTTCGACGACGACGCCACGCGCGCCCTGCTCGCCGCCCCCGACGAGGCCGCCGCGGCGAAGGCCCTGCGCGAGAAGGACGTCCGCGTCGTCATTCTCCACCAGGACGTTGTGCCGAGCATCGACCGCGACGGCGACGTGCTCAACCGCCTCTACCACCACGACCACCTCACCCACTTCCGGCTGTTCCGGGTGGCCGACGGCCTGCTCTACGACCAGGTGCAGGACGCCCCCATCACCTTCGACC
>CAXQUZ010000029.1:0-4733 GCA_964226865.1 Myxococcota bacterium
GCGGTGACTGGAGTTCAGACGTGTGCTCTTCCGATCTGCCAGCCCGGGCACCGCCGCCTCGAGCTCGGCCGCCGCGACCGGACCGGGGGCGGCCCCGGGCAGGAGCACCAGCCGGTGGTGGGCGAGGCGCCGGAGCAGGGCGGGTGCGACGGCCGGCGACCAGGCAGCGATGGCCTCCCAGTCGACCCCGGCGCCCACGAGCCGGGCCGGGTCATAGGCCGGCCCGAGCAGGGTCGGGTCTTCGCCGAGGGCATCCACCGCGCGGGGATCATCGACATACATGCGCCGCCAGCGGGCCGGGGCCCCCTCCACCCCGGCGAGGGCCTCGACGAGGGCCCGCTCGCCGTCGAGGGCCGGTGTGGGCAGCGCGTCGGGACGCGGGTCGGCGAGCTTCACCTCGGGCTGGCGCCCGGCCGGGTGGTAGGGCACCCCGGCCGCGAGCGACGCCGACCACCGGGCCGTGCGGGCGGCCTCGCTGCCGCCGGCGGCCTCGGCCTCGCCCCAGGCCAGCGCCGAGAGGCTGACCTTGAAGAGCCGCTCCCAGTCACGGGCCACGGGCCGGGGCAGCGTCTTCCACACCGCCCAGCCCGCCAGCACGGCGGCCCCGAGCTCCACCCAGCCCTGCATGTCCATCTGGCCCCCTGGGCACCGTGCCCGCGACGCCCGCAGACCGTCGCCCGTGCGGCGGCCCCCGTCAACGGCGGGCCCCGGGGTGGGCGCCCCCGTGCGCCGTTGCCCGCGCCCGCCCCCAGCCCGCCGCGCGCGCAGCACGCCACACGCCCGCCGCCGTCCCTCTCCCCCCCGTGCCGTCCCCGCCCCTTCGGGTTTCTGTTGTTTTCGTCGCAGCGATGCCAAGGCCTTGTCTGGCCGACTGGCACCCGCTTGACAGCCTCCACCGAAGGTGGGACTTTCCCGACGGCCTCTCGTCGAGGGTCGACTCCCCCTTCCCATTCGGTGAGCCGACGGATAGGAGGCCCACCGAACCCCCCACTCCATCGAGGAGACGCACCATGAAGAACGTCAAGACCATTCTTCTCATCGCCGCCGCCACCTTCGCCTTCGCCTGTGGCGACAAGGACTCCGAGGACAGCGGCAGCGCCGACAACGCCTGCAACGCCTGCAACGCCTGCGCCGAGTGAGCTCGCTGCGCATCTGTTCGTGACTGCGAGCAGGCCCAGAGGCCCCCGGAAGCCGCTTCCGGGGGCCTTCCCTCTTCTTGGCCCCGGCCCCGAGGGCCACGCCCGCCAGCCCCGTGGGTGCCCCGTGCCTCAGCCCCGCCTCCCCCTCCTGCTCGCGATCGCCCTCGCCGGCTGCGGCCCCGAGCCCGCGCCCCAGGGCCACGCGCCCCCCCTCGCCACGCTGCCCCAGACCGTGCCCACGACGGCGCCCAGCGACTGGCTGGTGGCCCACCAGAAGCGCCCCGTGGCGCCCCAGGGCACGCCCCCCGAGGGCTGGTCGGCCCTCGAGGCCCGCATCGACCCCGCCGCCTGCGGCACCCGCCACCCCCAGCAGCTCGCCGACTGGAAGGAGAGCTGGCATGCCGGCGGCATGGGGCCCGGCGTCATCGGCCAGTACGTCGACTGGGACGGCAGCAACGACGCGCTCGTGGCCAAGTGCAACCGCTGCCACGCGCCCCTCTCCGAGCAGCACCTGCGGATCCGCGACCGGGCCACCGACACCTGGGTCGACAACCCCGCCGCCGTGCCCGAGATGCGCGGCCAAGGCCTCACCTGTGCCGGCTGCCACGTGCGCGACCACACCCGCCACGGCCCGCCCTCCGACAACCCGGCCCTCGCCGCCGACGACAGCGGCCGCGTCGCCCTCGGCCCCCACGGCGGCTTCGTCGGGCACGACGAGTTCCAGTCCTCGGTCTTCTGCGAGAGCTGCCACGACTTCACGGCCAAGGATCCGGCCAAGTCGCTCGAGGGCAAGCGGCTCCAGGAGACGACGGACGAGTGGCGCCGCACCCCCCAGGCCGCGGCGGGCCAGACCTGCCAGAGCTGCCACATGCCCGACGGACGCCACACCTTCAAGGGGGTGCACGACCCCGACATGGTGCGGAGCGGCGTCGAGGTGGTGGCCCGCCTGGACGACCCGGGCCGGCCCCTCGTCGGCACCATCGCCGCGAGCCTGGCCCTGACCAACACCGGCGCGGCCCACCGGATGCCCACCTACACGACCCCCGAGATCAAGCTCTACATCGAGCAGCTCGACGCCGACGGCGCCGTCATCGACGGCACCCGCCACGAGGGCAGCGTGGCCCGCCGGGTCACGCCCAACCTCAAGAAGGAGCTGTGGGACACGCGGCTGCTGCCGGGCGAGACCTACACCCTGCCCTATGGCATGCGCCGCCATGCGGGCGCGGTGGCCCTCCAGGCCCGGGTCGAGGTCTGGCCGGACGAGGCCTACCGCCGCTTCTACGCGGTCAAGCTGCGCAACCCCGAGAACCACCCGAAGGGCAAGGCGATGCTCGAGGAGGCCATGCAGCGGGCCACCGACTCGCGCTACACCCTCTGGGAGCAGCGGCTGCCGCTGGAGTGAGGGCCGCCCTCCCGGACCGGGCCCCCCGTGACCAGCCCCCCCGAGCACGCGGCCGCCCCGCGGCAGGGCGGGGCGGAGGGAGCCAGGCGGGGCTCAGCGGCGGCGGCGCTTGCGCACGGGGACCGGCACGAGCACCGGCGCCGGGGCTGGGGACGGCGCCCAGCTGTCGACCCACTCGCTCAGGCGGTCGGCCAGGTCACGCAGGCGCTGATCGAGGGGGCGGGAGTCGACCGGGGCGGACCCGGCGCCGCCTTCGCGCGCCCGGGACGACTGGGGGGGCTTGTTGTGTGGCACCGGCGTCCTCCGTGACCGTTCTGTTTCACTATAGACCGGTCAGCGGCCAGGTCCAGCCTCAGCTCAAGGAAGACTGGGGAAGTCTGGCCCCCGCCGCCCGGCCCGCCCCAGACCCGCGGGCCCCCTGCCGCCTGCCCTCTCCCCCGGGAGCTCCGCTGTGAGCCGCCGCCCACACCCTGCCGTCCTGCTCGCGCTCATGGTGTATCTCGCACTGTGTGTCGGCACGGTGCGCAGCGTCGGACGGGTGGGCGAGGTGGCCCTGGGCTGGACCCCGGGGCCCCCGCCCGCGGTGGCCGTCTCCGCCGCTCCCCTGCGCTGGAGCGACGGGGCCCGCGCGCCGACGGCCGGCCACCGGGCGGGCCCCCTCGTGGCGAGCCAGACCCGGCCCACCGAGCGGCTCCAGCTTGGCGATCATGCCCTGCCGCTCGCCATCAACAGCTACACGGGCGGCCTGCCCGACTGGCCCGCCCGCCTCGCCACCGCGCTGACCGGCCACCCGACCGCGGCCCTCGGGGTGCACGTCGGGCTGGGGGCCCTGCTGATCGCCGCCCTGGCGGGACGGCTCCGCCGCCACGGCGCCCCCGTGGCGGCCGGGGGAGCGGCGCTGGTGCTGGCGAGCCACTGGTCCTTCGTGTTCTACCGCAAGGTGCTCGGCGGCACGGAGCTGGCCCTGCTGGCGGGCATGCTGCTGATCCTGGACGGGCTGCTGCGGGGGGGCCGCCGGGGCGGGGCCCGGGCGATCCTGGGCCTCGGCATCGGCATCGGGGCCAAGCTGCCCTTCGTGCTCGGGGCCCTGCCGCTCGTGGCCGCTGGGCTGATCCTGCGCCCCTGGCGGGACCGGCCGGACGGGGCCCGGGCGGACGCCCCCCCGGCAGACGAGGCGGCGTGGCGGGCCCTGGGCGCGGCCACGGCGGCGGCCGCCCTGCTCGTGGCGCCCCTGGCCGTCGCCGCCCTCCACCACCGGCTCGGGGTGCCCGCGCTGCCCCATGTGCGCAGCCACGACTTCCCCGAGGTGCAGTGGCGGCGGGTGCTCGGGGTCTTCTCCGGAGGCAGCGGCCCGGCCCGGGAGCAGGCCGGCAACATCCTGCGCTGGGCCGTCGCGCCGACGTCCTTCTTCCGGCTCGCCTACGGCGCCACCGCTCCGGCCCCGGCCAGCGCCCTGCTCGGCACCGGCTGGGCCCTCGCAGGCGCCGGGACGGCCCTGGCCTGGCTGCGGCCCCGGACCACGGACGGCCCCCTGCGCTTCGTGTCGCTCGCGCTGGTGGGCCAGGTGGCCCTGCTCGGGATCGTGGCCCGCGACCTCCACCACCTCGCCCAGGCCACCCCCCTGCTCGCCGCCACCCACGGCCTCGCCGCAGCGCTGCTGGCCCGCCGGCTCCACGGCCGCTGGCCCCGCCTCCCGCTCGGCCCCGCGGCCGCCGTCCTGCTGCTGCCCACCGTGCTCGGCGGCGCGCTCCAGCTCGCCCGCACCGACCGCGTGGTCGAGACCGTGCCCGTCGCCACCTTCCCGGCGGCCGGACAGCGCGCGCTCGCTGCCCTGGTCCGCGAGGCGGGGGTCCGCCGGGTGGTGGTCTGTGACTACGAGGCCTACGGGATGCTCGGCCCGGCCCTGCCCGGCGTCGAGGTGGTCCACCTCTGGGGCCTGGCGAGCCGCCGCTTCACCGAAGACGACGTGATGGACGCCTTTCTCACCACGGTCCTCCGCGAGTCCGAGGGCGGCGGGCTGCTGCTGCTCCGGGCCAGCGCGCCGATGATCTACAACCTGCGCGCGAGCGACCGCCAGCTCGACCGGGCCGCGGCAAGCGCGGGCCTCCAGATCGAGAAGGCCGCCGAGCTCCCCGCCAGCGACAGATCGGAAGAGCGTCGTGTAGGGAAAGAGTGTCTTAAGACGTGTAGAT
>CAXQUZ010000030.1:0-9279 GCA_964226865.1 Myxococcota bacterium
CCGGCGGTGGTCGAGCACCCAGGTGCCCAGGCGGCCGAGCGGCCCGGGGCCGTGTCGCGGCCGTAGCCGTAGGCGGGCAGGTGGTCGGCGCGCAGGGTGTCGATGACCACCAGCACCACATCGGGCGGGCGGGCGAGGGGGCTGTCGTCTGGGGACGCGCCCGCGGCCGGGGCCACGGAGGGCGCCGGTGCGCCGGAGGCAGCAGGGGACGGCACGGCCGGAGCGGACGGGGCCGGGTCGGGCTCTCCGCCACAGGCCGAAACCGCCAAGACACTGACCAACAGAGCGTTCACAGCGAGCCCGCCCCCCTTCAGAGCACGGCGGCGGCGCCCCACAGGGCACGGGCCCGGGGCCCCCCGGAGGGCCGGCTGGGACCGGGGGAGCGGCGACGACATGGGGGCCTCCTCTGCCTGGGCCCGGGGCTCTATGCCGCCCCGGCGCCGGGGGCACTTGCGCCCGGGCCCGCGGGTGCGATGCTCTGGGCATGCCGCCCGCCGCCCCGCCCCCTGCCGCCGCCCCGCCCCCGCCGGGGTCTGCCGGTCCGGCCGATGCCGGGTCTCCCGCCGGCCCGGGCTGTCCGCGCTGCGGCGCCCCGCGCCACCCGGTCGACAGCTGCCCCCGCTGCGGCGTGGTCTATGCCAAGGCCCACCGGCCGCGCCGACCGCCGCCCCCGCCAGCCCGCGGCGGCACCCCGCGGGTGCTGCTCTTCGTGCTGGGGATCGGTCTCGTGCTCGGCCTGGGCATCGGCCGGCTGCTCCGCCCGGGCGCGCCCCCCGCCGCCCCGGCCGCCGCGCCGGGCCCCGTCGCCGCCGCCCCCGCCGCGGCCCCCCCGCCGGTCCCCACCGACACCGGGCGCCCCCTGCTGCCCGCCCTCGACCAGGATCCCTTCCCGGTCAGCCACATCAGCCCCCGGGGCGTCGCCACCCTCACCCTGCCCCCCGGCCTGACCGAGGTCCAGCGCCGGCCCGACGGCCTCACGGTCCACCCCAGCCCCGGCACCCGCCACCCGGTCGCGACCCTGCGCCTCCTGCTCGTCGAGGCCCCCACCCCCAGCCGCAGCCGCATGGTCACCATCGCCACCAGCGCCTTGACCGAACTCGACGGCGTTCTCGGCCCCCCCGGCACCGTGCGGCGGGGGCTGCGCGAGGGCCTGGACGCCCCCTTCACGGGCACGGTGCTCGGCGCCCCCGTGCACGGGCGGGTCCAGGTGCTCCCCCTCGAGGCCGAGCTCACGGCCGTGCTCATGGGCTGGGGCCCGACGGTCGCCGCGGCCCACGACACCGAGCTGACCACGGCCTTCAACAGCCTCGCCTGGGCCCCCAACCTCGCCGAGGCCACAGCGGCGCCCACCCCCTGCGAGCCGCCGGCCCCGAGCCGGGCCGTCACCGCCGTCGACGCCGCCGAGACCGTGGCCCGGCTCGAGGCCCTCGCCGGCTGTGTGGTGGTGGTCGAGATCTGGTCGACCGACTGCCCGGTCTGCCGGGCGCCCCACGACGCGCTCCAGGCCCTGGCCGGCCCCCTCCAGGGCGAGGGCCTCGCCCTGCTCCAGCTCTCCCTCGACGACGAGCCCGCCGCGCTGCCGCGCTTTCTCGACCGCGAGCGGCTGCTCTCGCCCCCCCTGCGCCTCACCCAGGACGCCCGGGCCACCCTCGGCGCCACCCTGGCCCGGCGCGGGCTCCAGTGGCCCGGCACCCGCCCGTGGTTCGCCGTGCTCGACCGAGAGGGCGCCGTCGTCCACCAGGGCAGCAGCCCGCCCTCCGAGTCGGCGCTGCGCCGGGCCCTCTGAGCCCCCTCATCCCTCGGGGGCTTCGCTCAAGACACCGTGCATATGGCCATCTTGAGGGGATGCCGCCCGTCGGGGCTGGGGAAGTCCGGGTCGGGGAGCACCCGCTCCAGGCCCGTGAGCGGGCGGCCGGCCTTCTCGGCACAGCGCCAGAGCCCCGCCTCCCACGCCTCCCGGTCGACCGTGCTGACGTGGTTGGTGGCCAGCACGGCGCCGCCGGGGGCCGTGGCCAGCACGCAGGGCTTGAAGAGGCTCGCGTAGTCGCGCACCGGATCGACCGCGCCGAAGGGGCTCTTGGCGAAGGTGGGCGGATCGAGCACGACGAGCTCGAAGGTGGCGGGGGCGAAGCGCACGTAGCGGCGGCGGGCCCCGCGGCCCTTGACCCCGAGACCGGAGAGCTGGCGCAGGGTGGGCAGCACGTCGGCCTTGTCGGTGCGGAAGGCCGCGCTGTCGACCCCGTTGAGGGCCGCGTTGCGGCGCCCCACCTCGAGGGCCGAGGCGGCGAAGTCGACGTTCTGGACCGCCGCCGCCCCGCCCGCCGCGGCCGCCACGCCGATGCCGCAGGTGTAGGCGAAGAGGTTGAGCACCCGGGCCCCCGCCGCCCGGGCCCGCACGGCCCGCCGACCGGCCCGGAAGTCGAGGAAGAGCCAGGGATCGATGCCGCGGTGGCGGGCGAGAAAGGCGTAGCGGAGGCCCTCTTCCACGACCACCCGCTCCTCGGCGAGGGCCGGCGGCAGCGCGGGCGGCGCGGCGGGCCCGCGGCCCCGGTGGTTCCAGACCACCCCGGCGATGTCGGGCAGCGCCGTGGCGGCGAAGCGCTCGATGGCCGCGAGCTGGCCCGGGGCGAGCCCGGCCCTGAAGGTCTGGACGAGCAGGATGTCGCCGTAGCGGTCGACGGTGAGGCCCGGCGCGCCCTCGACGGCGCCGTGGAGCAGCCGCCAGCAGTCGGTGGCCGAGAGCCCGGCGAGCCAGTCGGCCCGGGCGTCGAGGGCCGCCGCGAGCAGATCCGGCAGGGGCGCGGTGGTGGCCAGGGCCTCGGCGGGCGGAGCGGCGGCAGACATGGATCACCTCGGGGCGGGACGGGGCCCGCTGGCCTATGGTGCCGGGGCAACCGCCGCCCGTGGAGCCTGCCTGCCGGTGCCCCTGCCCGCGCTGCCCGCCCCCCCGTCCGCCCTGCCCGTGGTCATCCTCTGCGGCGGCCGCGGCACCCGCCTGCGCGAGCACACCGCCCACCTGCCCAAGCCCATGGTCGCGGTCGGGGGCGAGCCCATCCTCGCCCACATCCTGCGCCACCACGCCCACCACGGCTTCCGGCGCTTCGTGCTCTGCCTCGGCTACAAGGGCGCCGTGATCCAGGACTGGTTCACGACGGGGCCGGGTCGTGCGCTCGCCCGGGACTGGGAGCTCCACCTCGTGCCCACGGGCCACGACGCCGGCACGGGGGCCCGCATCGCCCGGGTCGCCCCGCTGCTGGACGCCCCCCGCTTCCTGCTCACCTACGGCGACGGGGTGGGCGACGTCGACCTCGGGGCCCTGCTGCAGGAGCACCACCGCCACGGCCGCCTCGCCACGGTCACGGGCGTCCACCCGCCCCCGCGCTTCGGCCAGCTGCTGCTCGACGCCGACGGCGGGGTGCGGGTGTTCAGCGAGAAGCCCCAAGAGACCGACACCTGGATCAACGGCGGCTTCTTCGTGCTCGAACACGCCGTGCTCGACCGGCTCGATCCCGATCCGGCCTGTCGCTTCGAGCACGGCCCCCTCGACGGCCTCGCCCGGGACGGCCAGCTCGGCTGCTACCGCCACCCGGGCTTCTGGCAGTGCATGGACACCTTCCGCGACTGGGAGCTCCTCAGCCGCCTCTGGGACGAAGGAGCCCCGCCATGGCGGACCTGGAGCTGAGCCCCCCCGCCGGGCCAAGCGCGCCCGCGGCCACCGAAGACGACCTGCGGGCGGCCTTCTTGGGCAAGCGGGTCTTGGTGACGGGCTGCACGGGCTTCAAGGGCAGCTGGCTGTGCGCGTGGCTGCTGCGGCTCGGGGCCGAGGTCCGGGGGCTCTCGCTGCCCCCGCCGACCCGACCCGCCCTCTGGGACCAGGCGGCCCTGGGCGAGCGGGTGCCCTGGGACCGGGTCGACCTGCGCCACCGCCGCCAGGTCGCCGCCGCCGTGGCCGCGGCCGATCCGGAGCTCGTCTTCCACCTCGCCGCCCAGGCCCGGGTGCCCGCCGCCCGCCGCGATCCCCTCGCCACCCTCGCGACCAACACCCTGGGCACCGCCCACCTGCTCGAGGCCCTGCGCCAGCGCGGCCGGCCGGTGGGGCTGCTGCTCGTCAGCTCCGACAAGTGCTACGCCCCCGACCCGACCGGGCGCCCCCACACCGAGGCCGATGCCCTGGGCGGCGACGAGCCCTACGCCGCCTCGAAGGCCGCCGCCGAGCTGGTGCTGGCCGCCTGGCGGGCGTCCTGGTTCCCGCCCGCGCACCATGCCGAGCACGGTGTGGCCCTGGCCAGCGCCCGGGCCGGCAACGCCATCGGCCCGGGCGACCACGCCCCGGACCGCCTCGTGCCCGACCTCCTGCGCGCGCTCGCGGCCGGCCGGCGCCTCCGCCTGCGCCACCCCGCCGCCGTGCGCCCCTGGCAGCATGTGCTGGCCCCGCTCTGGGGCTACCTGCTGCTGGGCCGGCGGCTGCTGCCCGGCGCGGCGGCCCCGCTCTCCGGGGCGTGGAACTTCGGCCCCCCGCCCGCCGACTGTGTGCCCGTCGGCGCGCTGGTCGACGCCTTCGCGGCCGCGGGGGGGCTGGCCCTGGAGACCGCCGCCACCACCGGCGCCCCCGACGAGACCGCCCTGCTCCGGCTCGACGCCACCAAGGCCCGTCGCGAGCTGGGCTGGCGCAGCCCCTGGTCGCTCGGCGAGACCGTGGCGGCGACCGTGCGCGGGGCCCGCCAGCTCGCCGCGGGCCAGGGCGCCGCGGTGCTCGACCAGCAGATCGCGGCCTTCGCTGCGGCCCTCTCCCCCCCTGCCGCCGAAGCACCCGGTTCTCCCTCCGGCGCCGCCGCCCCGCCGGGCGCCGCCCGGGACGGGGCCCCCACGCCGGCCGGCCCGCGGTAGGCTCTGGCCATGCCGGCCCCCTCCCCCACGCCGCACCGCCCCGTGGTCCAGCGGCTGCTGCAGGCCCTGCGCCACTTCGTGCCCGCCAGCCGCCGCGCCGACCCCACCGAGTCGCGCCGCAGCCTGCTGGTGGTGGGCATGCTGCTGCTGCTGGCCGGCTCGATGCCCGTCAACATGTTCGTCCAGATCCAGAAGGGCCAGCTGCTGCTGCTGGGCCTCTCGACCTCGACGATGCTGCTGTCGCTCGGCGCCCTGGCCCTCTACCGGCGCCGGGACGTGCACGAGCTGGTGGCCACGACCATCCTCGTCTGGGGCCTCTTCGGGGTCATCGCCGCGGCCGTGCTCTCGGGCGGCCTCTACAGCTCGGTCACCCCCTACCTGGCCATCATCCCCATCGTCGCCCTCGCCCTCCAGGGCCGCCGGGCCGCCCTGGGCTGGGCCATCGCGAGCCTCGCCACCCTGCTGGCGCTCGGCCTGGCCGCCGGCGGCACCGACCTCAACCTGGGCGACCCGGTCGAGTGGATGAAGCCCCTGCCCTGGACGGTGAACCTCGTCGTGATGCTCTGCTACGGCACGGGCATCGCCTGGTTCGTCGACCAGCTCGCCCACATCCACGCCGCCAAGCTCGAGGAGGCACGGGCACGGGCCACCGACGCCAACGCCGCAAAGAGCGAGTTTCTCGCCAACATGAGCCACGAGCTGCGCACCCCCATGAACGGGGTGCTGGGCATCACCGAGGTGCTCCTCGACGACCCGACCCTCGCGCCCCACCACCGGGAGCAGCTCGCGACGGTCCACGCCAGCGGCCTCTCGCTCGTGGCCCTGCTCAACGACATCCTCGACCTGAGCAAGGTCGAGGCCGGCAAGCTGGTCATCGAGACCCTGCCCTGGGAGCCGGCCCCGCTGCTCCGCCAGGTGCGCAGCCTCTACACCGACGGCGCCGAGGCCAAGGGCCTCGAGATCCGGATGGACTTCTCCGAAGATGACCTTCCTGAGGCCGTCTTGGGCGACCCCACCCGGGTGCGCCAGGTGCTCTGCAACCTCGTCGGCAACGCCGTGAAGTTCACCAGCACGGGCCACGTGACCCTCGGCGCCCGGGCCGACGGCGACCAGCTCGCCCTCTGGGTCGAAGACACGGGGGTGGGCATCCCGCCGGCGCTCCAGGACCGGCTCTTCGAGCCCTTCACCCAGGCCGACGCCTCGACCGCCCGCCGCCACGGGGGCACGGGGCTGGGCCTCGCCATCTGCCGGCGGCTCTCGGATCTGATGGACGGCGCGCTCAGCCTCGAGAGCGACAGCGGCGCCGGCAGCCGCTTCACCCTCACCCTGCCCCTGCGCCCGACGGCCCCCCCGGCCGCCCGCCCGGCCGCGCCCTCCGCCGCGGTGCCCGCGGGGCTGGCGGTGCTGCTGGTCGAAGACATGCCGGTCAACCAGGCCGTGGCCCGGGCCATGCTCGACGCCCTCGGCTGCACGGTCGAGGTGGTCGACAACGGCCTCGAGGCCCGGCAGCGCCTCACGAGCGGCCACCAGTGGGACGTCGTGCTCATGGACTGGCACCTGCCCGGCATGGACGGGGTCGACGTCACGGCCCACGCCCGGGCCGCCGGCTACACCGGGCGCATCGTGGGCCTGACGGCCAGCGTGCGGGCCGAGGACCGCCGGCGGGTGCTCGACGCAGGCATGGACGACTTCCTGGGCAAGCCCTACACCCGCAGCGAGCTGACCCAGGTGCTGGCCCGGGTGCTGCCGGGCCCCCCCGCCCCCGGTGCCGGCGCAGCGGCTCCCGGGCCCTTGGAGGCGCCGGCTTCCGTGTGAAGGGGGAGCGCCGACACAGGAGCACCCATGCCGAGCTGGCGCGTGACACTGGGAATGGCCCTCGGAGCGGGCCTCATCGGACTGGCCCTCGGCTGGGCGGCCCGTCCCGCCGAGGTGGGCTGGCATGCCGCCGGGCTCACAGGACAGACCGTCGACTGCGCCCCCGCAGCGGGCGAGCTGGCGACCGCCACGGCGCTGCTGGACGGGGTGCTGGCCGAAGAGGACCGGGGGGAGTGGTGGCTCCAGCGCGACGGCGACCAGGCCGTGGTCGAGCGGGTCACCCGGAGCCCGGGGACCGGCGGGGGCTGGATCCGCCGCGGCTGGCGGGCCCGCCTGCGCGCCCACGAGGGGGCCTGGACGGCCGCCCAGTGCGCCACGGGCACGGCCGACGGCCCGCCCCGCTGAGTGCCCCGTCCCGATCCTCCGATCCCGATCCTCCGGCCCCGAACCTCCGGCCCCGATCCTTCGGCCCCGAACCTCCGGCCCCGATCGTCCGGTGCCGATCGCGCGCCCGTGGGTCTTCCTGGAGCCCCCCCCCTGCTCCCGGCCCCATCAGGCCAGGCCAGGCCGCCCCCCCCACCCCCAATGGGCCATGCCGCACAGGACAGAGCCTGTGCGAGACCCGAGCACGACAAGAAATGCAGGGGTTGCGGCCGTTTCCGACCTCAGGCCGGGCGCCGCGGGCCGAAGAGGGCAGCACTTGCCCCCTGGAGCTCACCATGACGACCCAGCCCAGCCCCGAGATGCGCGCCCTCACCCAGACCCTCCGCGCGCTCACCGGCACCACGACCCCCGACGAGGCCATCACCAAGACGCTCAACACCGTCCGAGACACCTTCGGGTGGGCCTACGGCAGCTTCTGGCGCCTCGACGCCGCGAAGGACGCCCTGGTCTTCGGCCAGGAGTCCGGCGACGCGGGCCCGGACTTCGCTGCGGTGACCCAGTCGGCCAGCTTCCCCTTCGGTGTCGGCCTCGCCGGCCGCACCTGGTCGAGCCGGCGCCTCCAGTACGCGCCCGACCTCGGCCAGGTCGACGACTGCTGCCGCGCCCCGGTCGCCACCGCCGCCGGCGTGAAGAGCGGCGTCTGCCTGCCCATCTTCGTCAACAACGAGCTGATCGGCACCCTCGACTTCTTCTCGCTCTCCCACCTCGAGCTGACGCCCACCCTGCGGCTGGCCCTCGAGACCGTCGGCACCCAGCTCTCGGCCTGTCTCACCCAGCTGACCGAGACGGCCATCGCGCAGGAGGGCCAGGCCAACGCCGAGGCCCTCTCCCAGGTGCTCGCGGTCATCTCCCAGTCCCACACCCCCGAGGACTGCCTCAAGAGCGTGCTGGCCACGGTCAAGGACGCCTTCGGCTGGCAGTACGGCTCGGTCTGGCGCCGGGACCACGAGGCCGAGACCCTGCGCTTCTGGACGGAGAGCGGCACGGTCGACGCGGGCTTCGCCGCCGCCACCGCCGCCGCGGACTTCCCCAAGGGTGTCGGCCTCTCGGGCCGCACCTGGGCCGCCGAGAAGCTGGTCTTCGTGCCCGACCTCGCCGAGGTCCACGACTGCTCCCGCGCCCCGGCCGCCCGCAACGCCGGCGTGAAGAGCGGCGTCTGCCTGCCGCTCCACATCGCCGGTGAGGTGGAGGCCACCATGGACTTCTTCACCACCCGGGCCATGGGCTCGATCAGCGAGGGCCGCGAGGCCGCCCTCTCCCAGGTGGCCCAGGTCACCAGCGAGCGCCTCTCCTCGCTCTTCGAGGCCGAGCGCCTCGCCGAGCTCAAGGACTGGGACAGCACCCTCGCCTCGGTCAGCGGCAACCTCGTCCAGGCCCCCTCCGAGGAGGCCCTCTGGCAGCGCCTCGGCGAGGCCCTCGGCGCCTTCCAGCAGGTCACCGGCGCCAGCATCACCGACGCCTTCGGCATGGAGCTGCTCTCGACGCCGCCCGCCGAGGACGCCACCGAGCTCGGCTGGACCGGCGCCACCTGGGCGGGCATGCTCGGCGACTCGACCCTGTTCCGGGTCACCCTGGCGGCGCCGCCGAAGGCCCCCCGCCGCATGAACATCGCCATCAAGGAGCTGGTGAAGGTCATCGACGAGGCCCGGGTGCGCATTGCCCGCAGCGAGACCGACCAGGCCCTCCAGACCCAGCTCGGCGAGGGCGTCGCGAGCCTCGGCCAGAGCCTCGACGAGCAGGCCCGCGCGAGCGCCGAGCAGGCCTCGGCCGTCGCCGAGGTCACGGCCACCCTCTCCGAGCTCCGCCAGACCAGCTCCCAGGCCCTCTCCCACGCCGAGAGCCTGCTCTCGGTCAGCGAAGAGGCCAGCCGGGCCGCCGAGGAGGGCGACGAGGTGGTGGGCCGCACCCAGCAGGGCATGGAGGTCATCCGCGACCGGGTCGAGACCATCAGCCACACCATCAGCGCCCTCTCCGAGCACACCCAGCAGATCGGCGACATCATCTCCACGGTCAACGAGATCGCCGAGCAGTCCAAGCTGCTCGCCCTCAACGCCAGCATCGAGGCCGCCCGGGCCGGCGAGTTCGGCCGCAGCTTCAGCGTCGTCGCCAACGAGATGCGCGACCTCGCCGAGC
>CAXQUZ010000031.1:0-2747 GCA_964226865.1 Myxococcota bacterium
CGGGGGCCTGGACGGCCTGGTCCAGGGCCTCGGCGATGGGGGTGGGGTCGTCGGTCACGGGGGCTCCCGGGGGGGCGGGTGCGCAGGCTACAGCGGCGGCGGGCCACTGGCAGCCCGGTCGGGCCACAGGACGCCCCGCTCCGGGCCCGGGCGGGGCGCGCCGCGTCCCCTCATCGGCCCCCGCCGCCCGCCTTCTTGAGGCCCTCGGCGTCGAAGCTGGTGCCGTCGTGGTGCAGCACGACCCGCTCGCCGTCCACCTGGGTGACGAGGTGGACCGGGCGTCCCCACAGGGCGCAGACGTTGCGCAGGGTGCGCTCGGCACACTCGACCTGGATGTCCATGCCCTCGTGCTGGTGGCTGAGCTCGAGCTCGCCCCGGTTGGCGTGGTTGCCGTCCGTCACGAAGATGCGGGGGTTGCCCCGGTTCGAGAGCATGAAGAGCAGCTTCTGCTTCACGGCCTGGAACTCGCGGCTGTCGACGACCCAGTGGCCGGCCTTCTTGTTGTACTCCATCGTGAAGAGGCCCTGCTCGCGCACGAAGTCTTCGGTGAGGAAGGTGTCGATGAATGTGATGTCGTTGTGGGTGCGGCGCACCTCGAAGATCTTCTCGCGGCCGAGGCCGGCGCCCGTGTCCCAGTCGCGCTTGACCGCGACGTCGGTGCAGTCGAGCCAGTCCTTGCCGAAGCGGCCCTTGTTCCAGCGCTCTTCGATGTGGCGGTAGAGCTCGATGCCGATCTTGTAGGGGTTGAAGGAGCCCGGCCGCATGGCCACGGTGCCGGCGTGGTGGTCGGCATAGTCGACGACCTCGCTGTCTTCGAGCAGGTCGCGGGTCATCATCGTGGTGTGCCAGTAGCTGGCCCAGCCCTCGTTCATGATCTTGGTCTGGCCCTGGGGCGCAAAGTAGAGCGCCTCGTCCCGGATGATGCCGAGGATGTCTTGCTGCCAGCGGGCGAGGCGCCCGTGGCGCAGGATGAAGAGCATCACGTCGCGCAGGGGCTGCTCGGGGAAGCGGGCGAGCTGCTGGAGCTGGCTCGCGTGCTTCTTGCGTTGCTTGTCCAACACCTCGGGGGGGTTGATGTACTTGTCCATGTAGGAGCGCGCGGGCAGCTTCTGCACCCCGTCCCCGAGCCCGGCCCGCTCGATGTCGCCCTCGGTGCGGGGGCGCTCTCGGCGGATGTGGGCGGCGTGGGGATCGATGAGGTTGTCGATCGACAGACACAGGTCGATGAAGGTCTCGACGGTGTCTTCGCCGTGGCGGTCGATGTGGCGGCGCACCCGTGCGGCATGGTTCGCCATCTGGTCGAGCATCTTGCGGTTGGTGCCCTTGAACCATGCGTTGTTGGTGAAGAAGTCGACGTGGCCCGTGACGTGGGCCATGACCAGCTTCTGGTCCATGTAGGTGTTGTTGTCGAGCAGGTAGGCGTAGGAGGGCACCGTGTTGATGACCATCTCGTAGATCTTCTGCAGGCCGTACTCGTAGCCCTTCGACATCTGGAGGAAGTCCATGCCCCAGCGCCAGTGGGGGTAGCGCGTGGGGAAGCCGCCATAGGCGGCGATCATGTTGATCTCGTCGTAGTCGCACATCTCGAAGACGATGTCGCAGAAGTCGAGGCCGTAGCCCCGGGCGATGCCCTCGATCCACTGCTGGGCGGCGACCAGCTCGGAGGGCAGGCCGCGGCGGGACCGGAAGAAGTGTCCGTCGTTGGCCATGGTCAGCGTCCCTTGCCCAGGAACTCCTTGATGGAGTCCATGATGGCGTCGCGGCGGGGAATGCGCGAGGTGACGACCCGCTCGTCGTCGCCGAAGCTCTGTTGCAGGTCTTTGTAGAACTGGCCCGAGCCGTACTCGCTGTCGACCTGGCCGTAGCTGAACTGGTTGCAGACCGGCAGCAGGGTGTCGGTCATGAGCTTGAGGCAGACCTTGGTGTCGTTGTTCGACCAGTTGTCGCCGTCCGAGAAGTGGAACAGGTAGATGTTCCAGGCATCGGCCGGGTAGTCGTCGGCGAGGATCTGCGCGGCGAGCTTGTAGGCGCTGCTGATGAGGGTGCCGCCGCTCTCGCGGGTGCGGAAGAAGACGTCCCGCGGCACCTCGCGGGCGGCCGCGTCGTGGATGATGAAGCGGGTCTCGACGTTCTGGTAGTTGTGTTGCAGCCAGGTGTCGTTCCAGAAGGCCTCGAGGCGCACGATCTCTTTCTGTTCGTTGCCCATCGAGCCCGAGACATCCATCATGTAGAGCACGGCCGCCGCGCTCAGGGGCTCGGTCTTGGTCTTCCAGGTCCGGTAGCGCTTGTCTTCCTTGATGGGCACGATGGCGGGCTTGCTGGGGTTGTAGCTGCCGCTGGCGATCTGGCGCTTGAGGGCCTGGCGGAAGGTGCGGCGGTTGTGGCGCAGGGCCTCGGGGCCGACCTGGGCGATGCCTGTGTACTTGTCCTTGGCCGCGGCGATCTGCTTGTTGCCCTTGGGCTCGATGCGCGGCAGCTCCAGCTCCTCTTGGAGGATCTCGGCGAGCTCTTCGAGGGTCAGATCGGCCTCGAGGCTGTGCTCGCCGGGCTGGTCGCCGGCCTGGCCCTGACCCTGGCCCGGCTGGCCGTCGGCGGGCTGGTCGCCGGCCTCGCCCGGTCCCTGGCCGACGCCGCCCTGGTTGTTCTTGCCGTAGCGGAACCGGGGGATGCCGATCTGGGGCAGGGGGATCGAGACGACCTTGTCGCCCTGTTTGCCGATCATCTCGCCGCTCGACATGTACTTGCGC
>CAXQUZ010000032.1:0-13132 GCA_964226865.1 Myxococcota bacterium
CACCGACACCGACTACCAGGGCGACCCGGCCGATGTCTGCGCCGACGGCGAGGACGTGCGCTACCTGCTCGCCGCCTCGAACCACTACTTCCCGGGCACGACCCTGACGCCGGACGACGTCATCGCGACCTGGGCCGGCGTGCGCCCCCTCATCGGCCAGGAAGACGCCGAGGACGAGTCGGCCGTGTCGCGCGAGCACGAGATCCGCGTCGACCCCGACTTCCTCATCACCATCGCCGGCGGCAAGCTCACGACCTACCGGCGCATGGCCGCCGAGGTGGTCGACCAGGCCGTCTCGGTGCTGATGCTCCAGGGCAAGCTGCCCGCCGAGCTCGGCCCCGCCCGCACCGATCGCGAGCCCCTGCCCGGGGCCCGGGGCTGGCCGGCGGACGACGACGGCGAGAAGGTCCTCGCGGCCGTGCTCGAGGCCGGTGCCGGCCGCATCGCCGAAGACACCGCCCGCAACCTCGCCCACACCTACGGCATGCGCGGGGTGGACGTGGCCGCCCGGGCCGCCGGTGACCAGCGCCTCGCGGGCCGCCTCGTGCCCGACCGGCCCGAGATCCTCGCCCAGGTCGACCACGCCGTCGAGCTCGAGCTGGCCGAGACCACCCGCGACGTGCTCATCCGCCGCACCCAGCTCTTCTTCCGCGACTACGACCAGGGCCTCGGCGCGGTCGAGGCCGTCGCCCGGCGCATGGCCGAGCTGCTCGGCTGGGACACCGGCCGCGAGACCGCCGAGGTGCTCGCCTACCAGGAAGAGGTGGGCCGCAGCCGGCGCTGGCAGGCAGACGCTGGGGCCGAGGGCTCGGCGTGAGGTGGGAGCTCGGGCGCATCGCCCGCTCGCTCGGGGGCATGCGCGTCGAAGAGACGGCGAGCTGTGCCCGGGCGCTCACGGCCATGGTCGGGCGCATGCCTTCGGTCGAGCTGCTGCCCGGCGGCACGGCCCAGGTCACCCGCGCGATGCTGACGGCCCGGGTGCTGGGCGCCCGCGACCCGGCGCCCTGGCCCAACGCCGTGATGTGCCAGCTCGACCCCGACAACCCGGCCTTCTTGCCCACCCTCGGCATGCACCCGGTGCTCGCGGCCCGGGATCGCACCCTGCTCGGCCTGCCGGACGGCGACCGGGTGGCCTGGGTGGATCCCGCTGGCTGGATCGGCGTCGGCGACGGGCCGGCGGTGGCGAGCTGGTGGTGCCTCGACGGCCAGGTGCACGTGCCCGGCCGGGCGCCCCACCAGCGGCTGGGCGACGTGGTGCCCCCCCGCCAGTCCCGCAGCGACACGGGCGTGGGCGTGCGCACGGTCGTCGAAGATGACCTGGCAGAGGTCATCTTGGTGCACTGGCCCCTCATCCTCGAGGGACGGGTGGCCTGGGCCCTCCACCTCCGCATCTGCTCGCGCCACGACGCGCCCCTCTCCGGACGCATCGGCCTCGCCGTGCGCCCCATGAGCGCCGAGGGGGTGGCCCCCATCTTCCGCCTCGAGCGCGACCGGGAGGGCCTCTGGACGGCCGACGGCGAGCCCATGATGGCCCTCGCCCGGCCCGGCGCCGAGGCCCTGGCCACCGACGGCCGCGGGGCCGACCCCTACCAGGCCTTCGTCGGCGCCTGCACCCGCACGGGCGCGCCCCTGCCGGCGGCCGGGCCCCTCGACCTGCGCTGCTCGGTCGGCCAGGCCAGCGGCGTCGAGGCCTTCCCCTTCACCCTCGAGCCCGGCGGCTCCGCCTCGGCCTTCGCCGTGGTCGCGCCCCCCAAGGGCACCCCGGCGGCCCTGCTCCGCACCTCGGCCCCCACCCTCTGGGGCAGCGCCAACGCCGACCGCCGCGGGCTGCTCTCGAGCGGCTGCGCCCTGCGCCTCAGCGCCCACCAGTCCTTGCTCGAGGCCTGCCGCGACCGGCTGCTGACCGGTCCCGAGCGCCAGGGGCTGCCCGCCAGCCTCGCGGCCCTGGCCCTCGCCCGCCTGGGCTTCACCCGCCGCGCCGGCGACCGCCTCGCGCGCCAGCTCGCCGAGGTGCGCCGGGGCGGCCGCATGCTCGGGGCGGCCCCCGAAGAGCCGGCAGCCCTGGCCTGGGCTGCGGCCGAGTATGTGCGCTGGACGGGCGATCTCGCCTGGATGCGCGAACACACCCGGGGCGGGGTGCGGCTGCTCGACCGGCTCGTCGAAGATCCCCCCCAGCCCGGGGGCCGGGCCCTCTTCGGCCCCGACGGCAGCCTGCGCTGGACCCGCCTCTGGCGCGCCGCCGCCCTGCTCTCGAGCGCCGCCGTGCTGCGCACCGAGGCCCACCACCGCAGCTGGGCCCTCACCGGGGGCGCCGAGCGCGAGGGGCTGCCCGAGGTGCTGGGGGCGGCGCCCTGGTCGGCCTCGCCGGATCGGGCCCCGGACGGCTCGGCGGCGGCGATGCTCGCGGCGGTCTGGCTCGGGCTGCTGCCGGCCAACGACCCGGGGGTGCGGGCCACGGTCCGGTTCCTCCGCGAGCGCTGCTGGCACGGGGGCGGGGTGCTGCTCGGCGGCGGCGCCCACACGGCGGCCACCCTCCTCTTCGCGGCGGCGGCCTCCCGGGACGAGCCCGACTTCGACGCCCTCGGCACGGTGGCCGCCCTCGCCTCGGCCACCGGCGCCCTGCCCACCGCCCGCCACCCCGCCCGGGGGGCCCTGGGCGAGGGGGACGATCCGCTGCCGGCGGCGCTCTTCGTGCTGCTCAGCCTCGACCGGGTCTGGGTCCAGCGCGACCGCATCACGGTGCTGCCGGGCATCGCGGCGGCGACCGATCTGCCGACGCCCTACGGCCGCCTCGACATCCGCACCGGCGCCAACGGCCGGGTGCACGTCGTGGGCCGCTGGCGCAAGCGGGCGCCCCGGGTCGAGGTGCGGGGCCAGGACGGCGCCTGAGCCCCGGCCTCCGGCGGCTCAGCCCTCGGGGTCGACCTTGCGGCCGAACTTCCAGGTGACGCCCGTGCTCAGGAAGAGGGTGCGGCTGTCGAACTCGCCGGTGCCAACCACCTTGCCCTCGACCAGGCTCACGTCGAGGTCGCCCGAGAGCGCCGCGGCGAAGTCGACGGGGATCTCCTGGCGGCGCACGTCCGAGCTCGTGATGTTGCGGCTCTGGAACCAGGTGCGCATGCCGCCCACGTCGATGTTGACGTTGTCGTTGACCCGCACGGTGCCGCCGAAGCCCCAGCCGATCTTCACGCCGTCGACGAGGTCGACGCCCTGGGTGTTGGCCGGCACGGCGCTGCCCTCGTAGAGCAGGCCCGTGCGCAGGAGCAGCGGCTTGGCCACCCGGTACTGGCCGCCCACGCGCCAAGACCAGGTGTCGACGTAGTTCTGGGGCAGCACGACGTCGTCGGTGATGGCGAGCTCGACGGGCTCGTCGAGGATCTGGTTGAAGCCGGCGAGGGTCTCGCCCTCGGGCAGCTGGATGTCGACGTCGGTGACGCGGATCTCCTCGGAGATGCGCCAGCGCTGGTAGACCGCCGTGCCCTCGACCGCCCACTTGTCGCCGTAGAACTCGACGCCCTGGCGCAGGATGAGGGGCATGTTGACGAGAACGGTGACGTTGTCGTCCTTGTGGGAGGTGCCGTCGATGTAGCCCTCCTCGACCAGCCAGTGGGGATTGGCCTCGGTGCCGAAGTCGGTCTGGAGGCTGCCCTTGCCCGAGACCCGGAGGGGGGGCTGGACGGAGAAGCCGATGCGCAGCCAGTCGGTGGGCTCGGCGAGCAGCCCGGCGTTCCAGGTGAAGCGGACGGCGTCCTTCATCTTCAGCTTGGTGCTGACGTCGTTGACCCGCCCGTCGTCGTCGGCGTTCTCGCAGGCCTCGTCCTCGGGGGCCTTGTTGCAGACCATGATGTTCAGGCCGTAGTCGGCGCTGACGTAGGTGTAGTAGGCGCCAGCGCCGAAGCTCAGCCAGCCCACCTTGTAGGCCACCGAGGGGCCCGCGTAGAACTGGATGAGCAGCTGCTCTTTGAGGGTGTAGCGCTGGGCGCCGTCGGCCGGGTAGGTCATGCGCGGCGCGAAGGGGCTGAACAGGCCCAGGGCCGCCGAGAAGTTCTTGATGCCGAAGTTGTGGGAGACGCCGAAGGCCGGCAGGGGCATGGGCCCGGCGTTGTTGTTGACCGTGGGGTACTTCTCGACCTGCTGGCCCGCGCTGTCGTAGTCGATGCGGGTGAAGTCGACCCCCTGCCAGGCGCCCGACAGGTTGATGTAGGCCTGGGGCCGCAGCTTCGTGAGCGCCGCCGGGTTGTAGTACTGGGCCGACAGGTCGTTGACGCCGGCCACGAAGGCGCCGGCCCGCGACATGCCGCGGGTGCCGATGTCGGACTGGTAGAAGCCGGCGGCCTCGGCGGCGGGCGCGAGGAGCAGGGCGAGGGCAAGAGCAGTCGACACACGGCCTCCCAGATTGCACGCAGTGTGGTGTGTGGCGGGGTTATCGCCTGATCCAGCGCATGGACGCAAGGGGGCACGGCGCGGACGGCCCCCGGGCGACCCGGCGCGCCTGCCGACGGGGGCTCCATGGCCGATCTGCTGCGCACGCGACCCGCCCTCTTGCCGCTGCTGGTGGGGCTCCGGGCGCCCGTCGACCGGCGGGCCTACCTGGGCGTGGGTCTCGGTCTGGCGGCGGTCAAGTACGCCGTGGAGGCGGCGGCCGTGCTGGCGCTGACCGGCGCGTGGATGAGCCCCCTGGCCTATCTGAGCCCCCTGGTGAGCCTGCGGGCCGAGCTGCTCGTGGGGCTGCCGGAGCTCTGGCTGGGGGTGGCGGGGCTCTGGAGCCTGCCCTTTGCCTGGGTGGGCGCCACGATGAGCGTCAGGCGGGCCCGGGACGCGGGGCTCCACCCGGCCTGGGGTCTGGGCTTCTTGGTTCCCGTCCTGAATATCGTGTTCATCGGTGTCTTGGCGTGGCTTCCCAGCCGGCCGCAGCGGGCGCCGGAGGGGCCGAGCACCAGCCTCGCGGGCCCCGAGCGGGGGGTGGCTGCGGCCCTCGTCGGGGTGGCTGCCGGGGGCGCGGCGGGGGTGGTGCTGGTCGCCGTGTCGACCTTGTTGCTCGGGGGCTACGGCGCCGGGCTCTTCCTCGGGGGGCCCTTCTTGATGAGCGCGGTGGCGGGCTTTCTCTACAACCTGCGCCAGCGCCAGGCCCTGCTGCCGACCCTGGCCGTGGGCCTCGCGACCCAGGGCGCGGCGGCGGGACTGCTGCTGCTCTTCGCGCTCGAGGGGCTGATCTGTCTCGCCATGGCCGCACCGCTGGCGGTGGCGGCGGGGCTGGGCGGTGCGCTGCTTGGGCGCGAGCTGGCGCGGCTCGAAGACCCCCGGGCGGGGCGGGCGCTCACGGGCTCGCTCGTGGCCCTGCCGCTGCTGGTGGGGCTCGAGCCGGACGCGGGCCAGCGCCTGGAGCACATGGTCGAGAGCGAGGTGGTGGTGGCGGCCCCGCCCGCGGCGGTCTGGGACGTGGTGCTGGCCTTCCCCGAGATCCCCGAGACGGGCGACGAGGCCTGGTTCTACCGGGCCGGCGTGGCCATGCCCCTGCGGGCGCGCATCGAGGGCACGGGCCCGGGGGCCGTGCGCCACTGCGAGTTCACGACCGGCGCCTTCGTCGAGCCCGTCACCACCTGGGACCCGCCCCACCGGCTCGCCTTCGACGTGCGCAGCCAGCCGGCGCCGATGGCCGAGCTCTCGCCCTGGACCCTGGTGCACGCCCCCCACATCCTCGATGGCACCCTGACCAGCCGGCGCGGGGCCTTCGTGCTCGAGCCCCTCGCCGGCGGCCGCACCCGGCTCATCGGCCGCACCTGGTACACCATCGACATGGGGCCGAACGCCTACTGGGCGCTCTGGGTCGACGCCCTCGTCCACCGCATCCACCTGCGGGTGCTCGACCACATCGGCCGGGTGGCGGCGGGCACCGGCCGCGCCGCTCCGTCCCCCCGCGACGGGGGCGCCTAGGCCTCGACCCGGCGCGCCCAGACCCGGTCGGCGGCGAGGCAGCGGCGGAGGCGGGCGAGGTCGTCGGCGGGCCGGCCGTGGCGCCGCCGGAGGTGCCGGGCCCGGCCCTCGTGCAGCTGGGCGCCGGCCTCGGCGGCGAGGCCCACGGCCTGATCGAGGTCGTCGGCGCCCCCGGGCAGGCCCGCGGTGGCCCGGGCCTGGCCGCGGGCGAGGCGCAGCTCGGCCTCGAGCACCGGCAGCCCCCGGTCGGCGGCGTAGGCCACGGGGCCGTCGAGCACGGCCGGCAGGCAGGCGCGCCCGGCGGCGACGGTGGCCCGCACCCGGCCCGCCTCGGCCCGGAAGGCGCCGGCCCGCCGGCCCACGCTGCCCCAGGCCGCCAGTGCGGCGCCGAAGCCGGCAATGGCCTCGTCGGCGTGGTCTTGGAGCAGCGCCAGCTCGGCCCGCTCCATGACCGCCGCCGCCCGGGGCCCGCGCCAGGCCGCGGTCGTGGGGGCCGTCGCGAGCACCTGGGCGAGCAGGGCGTCGGCCTCGTCGAGCAGGCCGTCGAGGCGCGCGAGCGCGGCCCGGCGAAAGGGCAGGGCGGGGAGCGTGGGGGCCTCGGCGGCGATGGCCTCGATGGCGCCCCGGGCCTCGGCGATCCGGCCCTGGGCGAGCAGGGTCGAGGCGAGGATGTCGTGGGCCAGCACCCGGGCCTGGGGCTGGCGCAGGCTGGCGAGGAGCTGGCGGGCCACGTCGGTCGCGGCGGCGAGCTGGCCGGCGTCGGCGAGCACCCCGGCGAGCAGCATGCGGGCGTTGGCGCGGCGGTCTGGGTCGGCGGCGAGATCGACCGCACGCTGGAGCATGCGGGTCGCCCGTGCGGGGCGGTCGGCCCGGCGCAGGGCGTCGCCGGCGGCGAGGAAGGCGGGGGCGATGCCCTCGGGGGGGCCGCCCGCCGCCAGGGCCGCCTCGGCGGCGGCGACGAGGGCGTCGGCCTGGTCGTCGGGATCGACGGCCCGGGCGCGGGGGGCGCGGGCGGGGCGGCGGCGGCCGCTGCGCTTCCGGGGGGGACGGGCCAGGGGGACGCTCCGGGGTGGGCGCGGGGCCGCTGCCCGTGGGGGGGCGCACTGGGATAACATCGCCGCCATGGCCACCCCTCCCGACCCGGGCAGCTCCCCCCCGGCGGACGCCGCACTCCATGCCGGGCTGGCGGTGGTGCTGGCCCTCGTGGGCCCGGCCGTGCTGGGGCTGGCCACGAGTGCCGTCGGTGAGTCCACCCTCACCGGTGTCGCCGTGCTCTGGGGCGAGCCCCTGCTGCTGCTGCTCGGCGTCCACCTCGCGCTCTGGATGCTCTGGGAGCACCGCTTCGGCGTGGCCCTCGCGACCCTCGTGGGCTTCGGCATCGGCGGGCTGG
The DNA here is from genome assembly GCA_964226865.1 of Myxococcota bacterium. GTDB lineage: Bacteria > Myxococcota_A > UBA796 > UBA796 > UBA2385 > CAXQUZ01. The sequence continues at coordinate 7,325 of CAXQUZ010000032.1, forward strand.
CCCTGCGCCGGCCGCCCGCCCCGGAGCCCGTCCAGGATCTGGCTCCGGACTGGGCCGCGCGCATGCGGGCCTGTGCTGCCCAGCCCGCCGACAGCCAGGCCCCCCTGCGGCTGCTGAGCTGGACCCTCGACCCGGCCCGGCCCACCCCCAGCATGGCGGCCCTGGCCGACCAGAACGCCGACATCTACGTCATCCAGGGCCTGGCCGCGCCCGACCGGGCCGAGCTGCTGGCGGGGCGCCTCGGCGGCGAGGCCCTCTACCTGCCCTCGGGCGAGGCCCGCCTGGGCATGGCGCTGGTGGTGCGGGGGCGCTTCCAGCGCTGCGGGGGCGACGAGAGCTCGTGGGCGCTGCCCCTCGGGGCGCCCGGTGCCGGGGGCCGCGCCGTGCTCACCTTCCCCGAGGTCGAGGGCGTCGGGGTGGTGCCCCTCATCGGCGTGCGCATGCCCCGGCCGGGCCCCCTCGGCCAGTGGCGCGACTGGCCCGGGGCGCTCCACCAGGGGGCCCAGCGGGTCGCGGCCCTGGCCCGCAGCCTCGGCGGCGGACGGGTGCTGCTGGCGGGGGACTTCGGCGTGCCCCGGACCTTCCGCAGCCTCGCCGGGGCCCTGCGGGGCGCCGGTCTGGTCGAGGCCGATGCCCCACCGACCTGGCCCCACCGCCTCGGGGGGCTGCCGGGGCTGCCCCTGCATGCCCTCGAGCGCACCTGGACGGGCGCGGACTGGACGGCCACCACCAGCCAGGCGGTCGACATCGGCGACCAGCCCCGCCGGCCCCTGGTCACCGAGCTGGTGCCCCGCACGGGCCGGGCCGGGCGGCCTTAGCGGGGACCCTCGGCGCCCGGCGCGGGACGGGCCGAGAACGGCCGCGCCCAGGCGCGAGGGCCTGGGCGCGGGACGGGCAGGGGAGGGGGGCGCTCAGCCCGCGGGCGCGCAGCCCTTCTCCTTCCACTCGCCGGCCTGGGTGTTGAAGGTGTAGTCGCAGGCCATGCCCGGCTTCACGTCGAAGGCCGCACGCTGGGCCGTGCCGTTCGGCGGGGCCACCTTCGTGCGGTAGGTGCCCTCGTCGAGGCCGCGCAGCTCGAGCACCCCCGACGAGTTCCAGTCTTCCTTGAAGTCGCCGGTGACCGAGTTGATGCGGACCGAGGCGCTGGAGGGCGGCCGCACCGTGAGGCGGACCACCCCGCGCTTGTCGGAGAGCTCGGCGACCTCGACCACGCCGCCGTCCCGGCCCTTGATGGCCTTGGCCGCGGGGCCGTCGGTCTTCGGGGTGGGCGCGGGGCCGCCGTCGCCGTCGAGCACGCCGCTGAACACCACCGCGGCGCCGACGGCACCGAGGGTGATGAGGGCGAGCACGGCCACGAGGATCAGCTTGCCCTTGCCGCCGCCAGCGGGGGGCTCGGCGCGGGCGGAGCGGACCGTGGGCGGGGTGCGGGCGGCGCTGGCGGTCGGGGGCTGGGTCGTCGGGCGGGGCGCCGGTGCCGGCGCGGGCCGGGGGGCGGGCGCCGGAGCGGCCCGGGGGGGCGGCGCCGGAGCGGGGGCCGGCGCGGCGGGCTGGCGGGCCTCGGCCGAGCGGCGGGCGGCCTCGCGGAGCTGGCCGGGGCCCATGGCCGGACCGGTCGAGGCGACCACCCGGGGGCGGGCGCCAGACGCGGCCGGGTCGGCGATGCCGCCGGGGTCGGCCACGAGGCCCTCGGCCCGGGCGGCCGACAGGTTGACCGTCGGGGCCGAGAAGAGGTCGGGCATGGCGGCGGCCGGATCGGCGACCGGGGTGACCGAGATGTCGCCCGGGTCGGCCGGGCCCGCGGGTGCGGCCGGCGCGGCGGCGGGCGGCGGAATGGTCGGGGTCGCCGTCTTCACGCCGGTCGGGGGCGGCGGCGCGGAGGGCGGCGGGGCCGCGAGGGCGCCCGGGTCGTCGATGCCGCCCGGGTCGAGGGGGCCGCCCGGCGCCGGGGCGGGGGCGGGGCTGGTCTCGCCGGCGTCGCCGCTCACCTCGAGCAGGTTGGCCGTGTCTTCGAAGACGGTGCTGCCCGTGAGCGGATCGTGGGGATCCTGGTCGGGGTTGAGGCCGTCCCGGATCGGGCGGACCACCTCGCGGCAGAAGCGGCGCACGCTGCCGTCGTGCATCTCGTCGGCGAGGGCCTCGAGCAGCTCGGTGACCTGGGCGGACGAGGGCCGGGCCTCGGCGTCGTAGGCCAGCAGCAGCCGCATGGTCATGCGCACCTGCTCGGCACGCTCGTCGTCGAGGTCGCTGAGGTCGAGCTTCTCGAGCTGGCGGGTCAGCTTGTTCTCGAAGCGCTCTTCGCGGATGTGGATCTTGCCGAAGCCGTCGAGGGCCAGCAGCTCATAGAGCGCGATGCCCAGCGAGAAGACGTCGCCGCTGGGGGCGTCGGGGTCGCCCAGCAGCCGCTCGGGGGCCATGTAGGCCGCCGAGCCGAAGGCGAGGGCCTGGGTGTGGGCCTCGCGGTCGTCGAAGCGGGCCTGGGCCGTGCCGAAGTCGAGCACCTTCACGTCGCCCGCAACGGTCAGCATGACGTTGGAGGGCTTGATGTCGCGGTGGATCAGCCGCAGCGGCTTGCCGCCCTGGAGGGGCTGCTTCGTGTAGGCCGCGTCGAGGGCCGAGGCGATCTGCGAGCCGATCTCGAAGATGACCTTGCGCGGGATGCGCGAGCCCGACTCCTTGGTGTGGTTCACCAGGGTCTTCAGGTCGACGCCGTCCAGGTACTCCATGATGATGGCGCACTGGCCATTGATGGAGGTGAGGTCGTCGACGCGGATGATGTTGCGGTGGTGGAGCAGCCCGAGCACCCGCGCCTCGTCGCGCGACCGCTGGACGATCTCCTTGTGGGTGGCCCACTTCCCGTGCAGAAGCTTGATGGCCACGGCACTCTTGAAGTTGTCCCCCGTGATCATCTCGGCGAGGTACACCTTGCCGAAGGCACCCTCTGAGAGTTCCTTGAGGAAGCGGAAGCGCCGGCGTGGCTCCATGAACAAACCCGATGACGGTGGTCTCACGGGGAACAGACGGGTGCGCAGAACTCTGCGCCGACGGAGCGTAGCCCATTCGCCGCCCCCGCGCGGCTCGTGGTGTGGGCAGACCGGCTGAGATCTGACCGGAAGGGGCTCCTGGAGGGACTACTCGTTGCAGATGCCGTCTTCGGCGTTGGCGTACTCCACCGCCACGTGCATGAGCGCGAAGTAGTTGATGACCTTGCCCTCGATGCCAGCATACTGGCTCTTGACCTTGTCCCATGACCAGCGCGACAGCAGCCCGCGGGACCCGCCCCAGGGGGGCTCGCGCTCGAGGGCCAGCTCTTCCTGGTCGGTGAGAATGGCCGCCACGCCCATGAGGCTGGCGTCGTCCATGCGCCCGTCGGTCAGCTCGAGCGCGGCGTAGACTTGGTCGATGGGGCTGGCGTCGGCCCAGGCCTGCATGCGCATCTGGCTGGTGCGCTGGAGGTTGAGCGCCATGCGGCCGCCGCCCTTCTCCTGGACGAGGAAGCGCAGGGCGGCGTAGCGGGGCCGGCTCTGGTTGGAGTTGCCGCAGAGGGCGTCGCCGAGCTGGACGGGCTCGGCCGCGTCGCTGAGCAGCTGCTTGAGGCGCTTGCCCTCCTGGCCGGCGTCGATGGTCTTCGCGCGCTTGGCGGCCTGCTTGGCCAGGTCCTTGGGCAGCCCGAAGCGCGCGAAGTTCTTCTCGCGGTCGCCGGCGAGGTACTGCATGTCGATCAGGGGATCTTCCCGGCGGACCTGCTGCTGGGCGCGGATCTTGGTCGGCGCGATGTCGTTGCGGCACTCGTCGGTGTACTCGGGATCACAGCGCAGCTCGACGTAGATGAGCCGCGCGTAGATGATGATCGCGCCGAGCAGGGCGACGATGGCGAAGAACGGACGCAGGCTCATCGCTCACCCCTTGTTCTTGTCCATGCGAGGAATCTCGAATGTGCGGCAGTAGTTGTCGTCATAGGTGTACTTCAGGTACTCCTGCCACTCCCCGTGCACGGTGCCGTAGTTCTCGGCATAGAAGCAGGCCGCGAGGATGTGCTGGGCCACGATGCTGTAGGCGTAGTGCTGGGACTGGTTCGCGATGACCCCGCCGCAGGTCTCGTTCGCGAGGTTGACGACGTCGCCGTACTTTTCGTCGAGACAGGTGAGGTTGCGCCCGTAGAAGCGCGGGTCGCGGTCGACGCCGCTCTTCTTGAGGTGGCGCTGGTAGGCCGGCAGCATGTTGATGCGGTTGACCCGCTTCTCCTCGAAGCGGCTGTTGTCGTAGCCGGCGTTGTGGCTCAGGATCGTGATCTGCACGGCGGCGCCCGAGGCGGCGATGAGCGGATCCTCCCAGGCCTCGCGCAGGGCCTCGATGGCCCCGCGGGTGCTGATGGTGAGGTCCTGGCGCTCGTCGACGTCGCAGGACTTGATCTTGCAGCGGTAGCCGCCGTCGCCCCGGCCCACGTAGGGGGCGTTCTTGAGCACGCCCCGGACGGGCACGACCCGGGTGGGCGACCACTTGTCCTGGCGGCCGCGCATCGAGCAGTTCTTGACCCGGATGTTCACCCGGTGGGCGACCTCGGGCATGAACTGCCACCAGCCCTCGGCACAGACCACCGAGGTGGCGTCCGAGCTGTAGGCCGACTCCTGGTAGGGGATGGCGGCGAAGACGTCGGGCAGACCGGCCTCGCGCACGGCGCCGAGCACCTGGCGGTAGCTCGACTCGACGGCGTCGAGGCGGTTCCAGAAGTTGTGGGCCCGGGCGTGGATGGTCACCGAGGCCTGCACGTACTGGAGGAACTTCTGGTCCCAGAGGCTCTCGTCGTCGAAGAGGGACTGGTCGTCGGCCTGGTCGGCGTTGGGCTTCATCACGAAGGCGGCGAAGGCCTGGTTGATGCCCTCGAAGGCCGAGGTGTCGAGCTCGATCTTGCTGGGATCGACGCGCTTGTAGACCTTCTCGCCCTCGACCACCGGGCCCATCTTGGCCTTCTCGCGCTCGATGATGTCGAAGACGCGGGTGCCGACGACGACCATCGTGAGCATGGCCACCCCGAGCACGCTGGGGATGAACCACTTGGGCATGCCGGCGCCGGCGTCCAGCTCGGCGACGTTCGAGGGGGCGATGCTCGCGCCGCCCTGGCTGGCGTCCGAGAGGATGCGCTTCTGTTCCCAGACGCCGAGGCGCTGGGCCTCGATGAACTCGATGGTGGCGCCCCGGTTGGGGGGGCCGAGGTGGAAGACCGAGCCGGGGCTCAGGTAGACCGGCTTGCGCAGGGGGTGGATGTCCTTCCAGTCGACGTTCTCGTGGGTCGCCACGCGCACCTGGTTGACGCCGACGGGGGCGATGGCCACCGTGCCGCCGTCGTAGGCCGTGATGACGGCCTGGCGGTCGTCGATGCCGCGGTAGCCCTCGACGGTGAGGCCACCGGGACCGGGGGCGGCACCGAGGCGGACGACGGGCCCCCGCACCACCAGGTCGCCCTGGTAGGACATGGGGCCATCGATGAAGCGCAGGACGACGTCCCAGCGTTCCTGGGCCATGGCGGGACTCCCTGTTGGCGGCGCGGGTGGGGGGAAGGGGGGGCAGGATCAGCTGGAGCTGCGGGCCTTGCGGGCGGTGGTCTCGGCCGAGACGCGGAGCACGACGGGGCGGGCCGGGTCGAGCAGCGCGGCGTGGTCTTCGAGGATGCCGTGGGGGTCTAGCAGCACGTCGTCGAGGCGCATGCGCCAGCGGCCGCTGGGCAGGGCGAACCAGGCGCTGAGGTGGTCGACGAGGCGGGCGATGGGCACGGCCGGGCCCACCGGGGTGGGCAGGCGCGGGGGGCGGGGG
>CAXQUZ010000033.1:0-9583 GCA_964226865.1 Myxococcota bacterium
TCTTAAGACACTCTGTCCCTACACGACGCTCTTCCGATCTCGACTGGCGCCGCACGCCGGGCATGGAGGGCACCTGCTCCTCCTGGCCGGCGCCCTCGAGCACGAAGACGGGATAGATGAGATCGTCGACCGTCAGGGTGTTCTCGCGCTGGAGTCGACGGGACCAGTCGTCCCGGCGCGTGCGGCGCTTGCGGGTGCGGGGGAAGGCGGCGGACATGGGCGCTCCGGCGGCGAGGGGGAGGGGGCGGCGGGGGCCGGCCAGGCCCCGGGGCGGCGCACGTAGCCCGTCGCCCGGGCCCGTGGCGCGGACGGGGCGGGCCCAAGACGCACGACGGCCCCGCGCGGTGCCGAGAGACACGGTGCGGGGCCGGGCGCGCGCAGGGACCTACTTGTGGCGGTAGGTGATGCGACCCTTCGAGAGATCGTAGGGGCTGACCTCGACGGTCACGCGGTCACCGAGGACGACCTTGATGCGGAAGCGCCGCAGGCGCCCGCTGAGGTGGGCGTGGACCTTGGTCTTGGCCTCGGTCTCCACGGTGAAGGTGCCGCCAGGGTGCACCTCGATGATCTCGCCCTCGATCGGGATCAGGTCGTCACTCGCCAAGTTGTCCTCCGGACAGATTCGGGAATGGGCGGCCCGCAGGAGGGGGCGCCCGGGGGTGCGGCAAGCTGCGGGCACTCCCGGCTTGCGGCACGTCGATCGAAGGGTGACGCTAACGACATGCCGCGACTCCGCCAATTCCGATGGGCTGCTTGTGCTGTTGCTGTCACGCAGGCGGCCTGTGCGGGAGGTGGGCCCAAGGGCGCCGACGACACCGGGGCCCCGGCCCTGCCGGCGGGGGCCGTCGTGCTCGACCGGGTGCACGTGCTCGACGCCGCTGGCGCCCGCCGGGACCGGGCCGTGGTGGTGGGGGGGGATCTGGTCTACGCCGAGCAGGACGCAGGCGGCCCCTGGCCCGCGGGGGCCACCGTGCAGGACCAGGCCGGCCGCTGGCTCGTGCCCGGTCTCATCGACGCCCACGTCCACCTCTACCTGTCGGGCGCCCTCGACGAGGTGGAGGGCACGCTGCCGGCCAACCTCGCGGCCCAGCTCGCCTGGGGGGTGGTGGGAGTGGTGGATCTGGGCGCGCCCGAGGGCATCTTCGACCTGCGGGACCGCATCGCCAGCGGCGGCCTCGATGGGCCCCGCATCTTCGCCACGGGGCCCTTCCTGACGGTGCCGGGCTCCCACCCCTGCGAGCTGGTCAACGACCGCGACCAGTGCCGCTTCGTGGGCGAGGACGGCAGCGCCACCGCGCTCGCGCTGGCCCTCGGCCGGGCGGACGGGCTCAAGGTGGCCCTCGCCGACGCCGCGTTCACCCCCTGGCCCACGCCGCGGCTGGACCTGGGCGACCTCGCCTCCATCACGGCGGCCGCCCCGGGGCCGGTCTTCGCCCATGTCGACACCCCCACCGACGCCGCCGATGCGCGGGCCCAGGGGGTGGCCGTGCTGGCCCACCCGGTCTTCTCCACGCCCGCGGCGCCTCCGCCCGGGCTGCCCGTGACCTCGACCCTCAGCGCCTTCCACGGCCCCGAGAGCCTCCTCTCGGGGGCGCTGCTGGCCGAGGATCTGCGCCACACCCCGGCGGCGGTGCAGGCCGACTGGGAGGCGGTGGCGGCCCGGCCCGCGCTGCTCGGGGAGGCCTTCAGGAGCGCGGCAGCCGACTGGGCCGCGGCGGCGACCGCAAACGTCGAGAGCTGGCTCCAGCAGGATGTTGTCGTGCTGGCCGGCTCGGACGCGGGCTACCTCTTCGTGCCCCACGGGCTCGGTCTCCACCAGGAGCTGGCCCGGCTCCAGGCCCTCGGGCTCCCGCCGGCCGCGGTGCTGGCCATGGCGACCGCGGCCCCGGCGGCCCTGCTCGGCTGGGACGATCTCGGCTTCGTCGGCGCGGGCTACCGGGCGGATCTGCTGCTGCTGGACGCCGATCCCACGGCCGACGTGGCCGCGCTGCGGGCCATCCACGAGGTCTGGCTCGGCGGGCGGCCCGTCGACCGGGGCGGGCTCGGCGGCAGCACCGGTGCCGCGCTCTGCCTCTCGTCCGCCGACTGCCCCGCCGACCAGGCCTGCGACCCCCAGACCTGGGCCTGTGCTGATCGCTGTGCCCAGCCCTGGGCCGTTCTCGACGACTGCGGGGCCGACGCCTGTGTCGAGAGCAGCACCGGCGAGGCCCTGTGCCGCGCCTACGCCGACTGTGGGCTGGTGGCCGCCGACTGCACGCCGGCCTGGTACGGCGAGACCTGCGTGCCCGTCGACATCGACACCAACCGCTGCTGGCCCGGGGGCCTCGCAGAGGAGGGCGAGGCCTGCGACTGGGAGGGGGGCCTCGGCGGCTGTGGTCCCGGGCTCTACTGCTCGCCGGTGAGCGGCCGCTGCCTGCGCCACTGCGACCCGGCGGCGCCCGACTGTGCCGCGGACCAGACCTGTGTGGTGCAGCAGTGGGAGGGCGAGGACTGGTTCGCGCTCTGTCTCTGAGGCCGGGGCCCCGGGGCCCCCTCAGCCCTGCAGCTGGCCCCCGGCGAAGACCTGGGCCGGGTCGAGCTCTTGCCAGTGGACCCAGACGTCGTCGAGGGGGAGGCCCAGGCTGGTGGCGACGGCCGCGGCGGTCGCGGCGAGGCCCTGGGCGATCTGCTCCGGGGCGCGCCCCCGGCGGGCGCGGATGATCACGACGGGGCAGTGGCCGGCGAAATCCCGGCGCTGGGGGCCCGTGTGCATGGCCGCGGCCGCGCACCACTGGGCCCAGACGCCCGCCGGCTCGCAGCCGAGGCCGTCCGAGAGCGCGGTGACCACGGCGGCGAGGCAGGCGTCGACCCGGTCGGGGGAGGGGGGCGGCAGGGCGTGGATCTGGACGACCGGCACGGCGGGCTCCGGGCAGGGGGGCGGCCCTCAGGGGGCGGGCGGGACGACGGCGTAGATGAGGTAGCGGTCGTGGCGGGCGCGCAGGGTGAGGGCCCCGTGGGACGCGGGGGCGGCGAGCAGGGGAGCCAGGCCCGGGTAGGTCCGCCGGACCCGGGCGCGGTCGAGCACCACCTGGGCGAAGCCCGCACGGAGGGCCGCGGCCGCGAGCTGGTCGGGGTCGAGCTGGCGCACGTCGCCGCCGAGGCTGCGCACCGGAACGGAGGGGGCGAGGGCGCCCCCCGCGCGGCGGTGGATCCACGGGTCGGTGCTCAGGACCGGGCCCGGGCCCGTGCTCACGGTCGCCACGGCGGCGTCCCGGGCGGCCTCCTCGGCGTCGATCTCCCAGGCGTCCGGCAGCGCCGCGGCGGCCCAGCCCACGGCGGCCACCAGCACGGCGGCCCGGCCCCAGCGGTGGCGGAGGGCGAGCCAGGGCAGCCCGAGGCTGGTGATCAGCAGGGTGGGCAGCAGCAGCCGGGGGTTCGCGAAGGCCAGCGAGACCAGGGCGAGGTGGACCAGCGCCCAGAGCCCGAGCGCGCGGGCCCGGCGGTCGGCCCAGGCGGCGGTGGCGAGGCCGGCCAGCCCGGCGAGAAAGGCGGGCTGGCCGAGGTAGGGACCGACCGCCCGGTGGAGCCCCGTGGGCCAGCGGGCCAGGGCCCCGGCGAGGGTGGTGGGGGCGCCGGCGCCGATGGCAAGGTTGCGCGACTGGTCGGGCAGGGGCGAGCGGCCGAGCACGAGGGCCGCCCCCCAGTGGGGCAGGGTGGTCACCGCGGCGGCGGCGAGGGCCCGCCAGAGCCCCCCGGGCTGGCGCGCGGCCAACAGCAGCACCGAGGGGGCCGCGGCGACGGCCGTGTACCGCACCATCACGGCCATGCCGAGCACGGCACCGGCCAGCGCGGGCCGGGACCGGGCCAGGGCGATGGCCCCGAGGCCGAGGGCCACGGCCGGCATGTCGGTGCCCTCGGTGGCGCCGTGGGCCAGCAGCAGGGGCTGGGCCAGCAGCCAGGCCCCGAGCACCGGGTGGATCCACCGGGCCAGGGCCGCCGCCGCCCCCGCCCCGGCGAGCACCGACAGCAGCTTGGCCGCGACGAGACGGTCGCCGAGAACGCCGCCCAGCAGACCAATCACCACGGGGTAGCCGACGGGGTAGAGGCCGTTCAGCCAGTCCTCGCCCCGGAGCAGCCGGTCGGGGCGGCTCGTGAAGCTGAGCACGTCGACCAGCTGGAGGCCGGGGTGGCGGGCGGCCAGCGCTCCGAGCAGCACGAGCGCAGCGAGGCCCACCGCTGCCACGCCGGCCGGGGAGGCCGGGGGCCAGGGGCGCGGGGCCTGGGCCGGCTCAGAGTGCGGGATCGACCGTGACCAGGTTGACGCCGAAGGCCATGTTGTCGAGGTCTTCGCGCGAGAAGTTGCCGGCGTCGTCGATGACGCCGAAGTCGCCCATCACGAGCACCTCGCCGCCGGTGTCGAGCAGCTGGGAGGCGACCACGGCGTTGCCGTTGCTGGCCCGGGCGATGGGCGAGCCGCCGCTCACCCAGCAGGGGGCCTGGAAGCGGACCTCGCCGAGCCCGGCCGTGAGCTGGTGGTTCGCGTTGAGGTCGTCGCCGGTGACCGCCGCGATGTAGGTCGGGTCGGGGGCCTCGCCCGTGTAGCCCATGGTCGAGCCGAGGCGGGCGATGGTGTCGGCCATCACCGCAGAGTCGCAGCTCTCGACGTCGGCCATGAAGACGAGGCGGGTGCCCCGGGCGCTGGCGGCCCGCAGGGTCTCGAGCTCGGCCTCGCTGAGCAGGTCGCCGCCGTCGTGGCCCATCGCGAGGAAGGCGACCATGCGGTAGTCGGTGAGGTCTTCCGTCCAGTCGCTGCGGTGGTCGACATTCCAGCCGGTGGTGGCCTTGATGTGGTCGTCGAAGTCGGTGAAGCCGCCGGCGTCGCCCACCTGGGAGTAGCCGCCGTGGCCGTAGTAGAGCAGCACGCGGGTGCCCGTCGGGTAGACCGGCTCGATGGTGCCGCCGTCGCCGCCGTCGGCCCCTCCGGAGTCGCTGGCGCCGCCGTCACCGCCCGCGCCGGCGGCCTTGTCAGAGTCGTCGTCGGCGCTGCAGGCCGTCGCGAGCAGCAGGCAGAGGAGGGGCAGTCGGGTCATCGGCGTCGTCCTCGGGGGCGGGGGGCCCCGGTCGGGCTGGGGTCGTGGAGGAGCAGCCGCTCCCAGGGGCGGGCCTCGCCCCGGTCGACCGCCGCGGCGAGGGCCACGAGCTGGTCGGCGGTGAGCTCGAGGGTGTCGTCGTCGCCCAGCAGCCGGAGGGCCGGGCGGGCCCCCGTCGTGAGACCGGCGACCAGGAAGCCGTTCTCGTCGAGCACGGCGAGGGCACGGGCCACGGCCGCCCGGGCGGGGGCGCCCGGTGGGAGCGCGGCCAACAGGGCGTCGACCATGGGCTGGCGGGGGTCGGACATGGAGGACTCTCCTGCTGCATCATACACCGGCTCGTCGGGCGCGCCCGCCCCGTCCCCGCCCCGGAGTCCCCATGTCGCCCCCCGCCGGCCGCGCCGAGCTGCTCGTCCACGGCATCGACCGCCTCTGCACCTGTGCCCCCGACCGGGCCGACCTGGGCGCCATCGAGTCGGCGAGCGTGGCCTTCGCAGACGGCGAGCTCCTCTGGCTCGGTCCGGCGGCCCATGCGCCCGAGGCCGACGAGGTCATCGACGCCGGCGGCCTCATCGGGCTGCCGGGGCTGGTCGACTGCCACACCCACGCCGTCTGGGCCGGCTCTCGGGCCGGCGAGTTCCGCCAGCGCCTCGCCGGCGTGCCCTATGCCGACATCCTCGAGGCGGGGGGCGGCATCCTCTCCACCGTCCAGGCCACCCGCCGGGCCGACCGGGACGCGCTCGCCTTCTGGGCCCGCTCGCGGCTGCTCGGGCTCCGCGCGCACGGGGTCACGACCGCCGAGGTGAAGAGCGGCTACGGCCTGAGCCCCGCCGACGAAGAGAAGCTGCTCGACGCCGCCTGGGACTGCCGCGACACCGTGCGGGTGGTGCCCACCTTCCTCGGCGCCCACACCATTCCCGCCGCCTTCCGGGGGGTGGGGCTGCGGGACGCCTACGTGCGCCAGGTCATCGAGGAGCAGCTGCCCCGCTGCGCCGAGCTGGCCGACTTCGTCGACGTCTACTGCGACCGGGGCGCCTTCGATCTGGACGAGTCCATCGCCATCCTCGAGGCGGGCAAGGCCCTGGGCCTCGGGATCCGGGCCCACGCCGAGCAGGTCTCCCACACGGGCATCGCCGCCGCCGCCGCCGCCCTGGGGGCGAGCTGTGTCGACCACCTCGAGCGCCTCGACGACGCCGGGGTCGCCGCCATGGCGGCCCACGGCACGGTGGCGGTGCTGCTGCCCGGGGCCCAGCTCTACCTGCGCGACAGTGCCCCGCCCGTCGCGGCCCTGCGCGCGGCGGGGGTGCCCCTGGCCGTGGCCACCGACCTCAACCCGGGCAGCTCGCCCGTCCACGACCCCTGGACCGTGGCCACCCTGGGCTGCCTGCTGCAGGGCCTCACCGTCGAGGAGGCCGTGCTCGGGCTCACCCGCAACGCCGGCCGGGCGCTGGCCCGTCCCGAGCTGGGCTGGCTGGGCCCCGGCAGCGTCGCCGACCTCGCCCTCTTCGCCCCGCCCCCGGGCGAGCCTGCCCACGAGGCCTCCCTCGTCCAGCACATGGGCGCCCACCGGGCCCTGCTCGTCGTGCGCGACGGCGTGGTCGTCCACCGCGACGCGGCGCTCTGATGCCGGGCGCCGCCGAGACCCCGCTCTGTGCCATCCGCTGGGGGGGCGACCACCTGCGCCTGCTCGACCAGCGCTGCCTGCCCCATGACGAGCGCTGGCTGGTGCTGCCCGACTGGCGGGCGGTCGCGGGGGCCATCACCGACATGGTCGTCCGGGGCGCGCCGGCCATCGGCATCGCGGCCGCCTACGGCATGGCCCTCGCCGTCCAGCGGGGGGCGCCCCGGGCCGCCGCCCAGGCGGGGCTCCTGGCGAGCCGGCCCACGGCGGTCAACCTGCGGGCGGTGCTCGGGCGCATCGCGGCGCTGCCCGACGACGCGGTGCTCGCCGCCGCCCACGCCGAGCTCGCCGCCGACCTCGCCCGCAACCGGGCCCTGGGGGCGGCGGGGCTGCCGCTGCTGCGGCGGGACCTGGCCGAGCGGCCCGGGATCCTCACCATCTGCAACACGGGGGCCCTGGCCACCGGCGGCCACGGCACGGCCCTCGGCATGGTGCGCAGCGCCCACGCCGCGGGGCTGCCCCTCCACGTCTGGGCCCTCGAGACCCGGCCCTACCTCCAGGGGGCCCGGCTGACGGCCTGGGAGTGCCTCCACGACGGCATTCCCGCGACCCTCATCACCGACGGCATGGCCGCCGCCCTGCTGGCTCGGGGCACGGTCGGGGCCTGCCTCATCGGCTGTGACCGGGTGGCCCGGAACGGCGACACCGCCAACAAGATCGGCAGCCTCGGCATCGCCGTGCTCTGCCGCCACTACGGGGTGCCCGTCTACGTGGCCATGCCGACCGACACCCTCGATCGCGGGTGTCCGGACGGCGCCGCCATCCCCATCGAGGAGCGGAGCGCCGACGAGCTGCGCTGCATCGGAGGCCAGCCGATCGCGCCGGCCGAGATGCCGGTGTGGAACCCCGCCTTCGACGTGACCCCCGCCGCGCTGATCTCGGCCTGGGTCACCGAGCGTGGCGTCTGGCGGTTGCCCTTTCCGGCCGGATAGACTAGCCGTCAGCCCATGCGGGCGGCGTGCGCCGTCCCGGCCCAGAGGTCTCCCATGAGCATCCCCGCCACCCTCAGCTTCCTCGCCTGGATGCCAGGCCCCTGGGAGCTCGGCATCGTCCTGGTCATCGTGCTGATCTTCTTCGGCATCGGCAAGCTGCCCCAGGTCCTCGGCCAGCTCGGCTCGGGGGTCAAGGCCTTCAAGGACGGCATGCGCGAGGGCGAAGAAGACGACGACATCGCCAAGGCCCTCGACGCCTCGCCCAAGGCCACGGCCACCAAGGTGAGCGAGGCCGAAGAGGTCAGCGCCTGAGGGCGCTCACTCCTCCCAGCTCTCCATCACCCGCACGCGCTGCCGAAGAACGGCCCGTGCTTCCGCCTCCAGCTCGGCGGGCAGCACCCCGGACTCCAGCGCGTGTCGCACGTCTTGGCGCATGAGCGTCGGCAGCAGCCGGCGGGCGATGGCGTCGGGGGTGTGGGGGTTGCAGGCCAGCGCCTTGCGCACCCGGTAGCGGGTGCTCCACCGGGCGTGGCCCGCGATGCAGCGCAGCACCTCGTGGCGGGTGGGGCGCATGGCCGCGATGCGCACGACGTCGCGCTCGACGATGCGCGGGTTGTCGAGCAGGATCGAGATGACCCGGTGGTCGCGGTCGTGCATGAGCCGGTCGAGCACGTTGCGGTCGCGGCCCCGGGCGAGGGCCCGGCGGTTGCCCAGGGGCACGTCGAGGTGGCGGTTGGTCGGCGGCGCGCCGGTCTGGTCGAGCTCGGCCTGGAGGGCGGCGCCGAGGAAGAGCTTCGCCACCCCGTCCATGTTGGCCGCCGCGGCCGTGTTGTAGGCGGCCTGGACCCGGGCGTAGGGCATCTCCTGGAACACGGTGGGCTCGAGGGCGAGCTGCTGGAGCACGGTGCGGGCCGGCCCCATGCCCCGGCGGTTTCGGTCGAGGAGCATGATGAGAAAGGCCACCAGCTCGGCGGCCTCGAGCTCGGCCACCAGCTCGACGACGACGGCCCGGCGCATGTGGGGCTCGCGCAGGGCGGCGACCCGGCCCTCCAGGGCCGACAGGCGGTCGCCCAGGGCGCGGGCGGCGGCGGGGTCGAGCAGCGCGACGGCGGCGCGGGGCAGAGGAGCGGCCATGGCGCACCAGGACGGGGGATGCGAGGGGGGATGCATCCTTGCTACCCTGTGGGGGCGGCGCTGCCCCATCCGGGGCCCCGTCCCCGTTCCCCCGGAGCAGCCATGGCCCGTCGAGCCCCTGTTGTGATTGGCGTAGTGGTCGGTGTTGTCGGCGTGGTCGGCGGCCTGGCCTGGGCCCTCTGGCCGGCGCCGCCCCCCGAAGAGCCGGCCCTCACCGAGGCCGAGCGCTCCCGCCAGGAGACCGAGGATCACATGCGCGCGATCGGCTACGTGCAATAGTTCCGGCCCCCGCAGCCCCGGACCCGCCGTGTCTCGCGCCCTCTCCGTGCCCGCCCCGAACTCGGTGCGGCGCAAGCTCGCCATCTCGACCTGGTCCGCCCCCAAAGAGGGCAACATCTACGGCAAGCTCACGGTCGAGATGACCGAGGCCTTGCGCTACATCGATCACGTGCGCGCCCGCTCCGGCGAGAAGGTCACGGTCACCCACCTCGTCGGCAAGGCCATCGCCGAGGCCCTGGCCCGGGCGCCGGGGCTCAACGGCGTCATCCGGCTCGGTCGCTACGTCCAGCACGACACCGTCGACATCAGCTTTCTCGTCGCCCTCGAAGAGGGCCGCAACCTGGCGAAGGCCAAGATCGCGCGCATGGACGAGAAGTCGGTGGTCGACCTCGCCGTCGAGCTGCGCGAGCTGGCCACCCGCCTCTACAGCGGCAAGGACGAGTCCTTCAAGAAGTCGATGGGGCCCATCGCCATGCTGCCGACCTGGC
>CAXQUZ010000034.1:0-4020 GCA_964226865.1 Myxococcota bacterium
CCCGAGCTCTGTGACGACGACGACGTCGACGAGGACTGCGACGGCCTCGTCGACGACGCCGACCCCTCGGTCGACCCCGACAGCCTGCTGACCTGGTGGTACGACGGCGACGGCGACGGCTACGGCCAGTCGGTCCACCCCCGCCCCTCCTGCGCGGCGCCGGTCGACGGCGTGCTGCTGAGCGGCGACTGCGACGACCTCGACCCGGACGTGAGCCCGGCCGCCGTCGAGATCTGTGACGACGACGACGTCGACGAGGACTGCGACGGGCTCGTGGACGACGCGGACGCGGTCGACCTGTCCTCGGCGCCGACCTGGTTCGTGGACGACGACGGGGACGGCTACGGCGACCCCAGCCAGCCCACGGTGGTGGCCTGCGACCCGGGCGGCGGCCTGTCGGCCGAGGGCACGGACTGCGACGACACGGACCCCGCAGTCCACCCGGGGGCCGTCGAGCGCTGCGACGAGAGCAACCTGGACGAGGACTGTGATGGACTCGTCGACGACGCCGACAGCTCGGTCGATCCCGAGACCCTGCAGCTGCTGTACCGGGACGCCGACGGCGACGGCTTCGGCGACCCGGCGGCCCCGGTGCGCGCCTGTGACCTCCAGCCGGGCCTGGGCACCGACGCCTCCGACTGCGACGACAGCGACCCCACCGTGAGCCCGGCCGAGCCCGAGCGGCCCGGCGACGGCGTCGACCAGGACTGCGACGGCAGCGACGCCGCAGAGGCGGGGTCCGAGACCGGGGAGACCGCGCTCGAGGCGGACGGGGCCAAGGGCTGCGCCACGGCGGGGGGAGCGGGCTCGCTCGCGCTGGCGGCCCTGGGGGTGCTCGGGCTGCGCCGCCGCCGGGAGGCCCCCGCGCCGCGGTGAGCGGGCGGCCGCGGAGCGTCGGGAGGGCCCGCCGGCGCCGAGACGACCGGGCGCCCGGCTCAGCCCCGGCGCCCCACCGCCGCGCCCACGGCGGCCCCCAGGGCGATGCCCACCGCCACGCCGACCGCCACCGCGCCCATGGCCAGCCCCGCGGCCGCCCCGAGCGCCGTGCCGACGGCGATGCCCACGGCGACCGGCCGCTCTGCGCTGTGCGGGTCATGCGAGGTCATGGTGCCCCCACAGCGCCCGCCCGGTCGCCCCCGCGTTCCCGTGGGCGACCGGCCGCTCCCCCGGGGGAACGGGCGCCCCGAGGGCGCGGGGGGCGGCCGAGACGACCACGGTGGGGCAGCGAGCGGGGGGTGGGCATGGCAGCTCCAGGCGGGGGTGGGGGCGGGCATGGCCGCCGGTCACGCCCTCCAGCCTCGCCCGCGGGCCCGGCCCTGTCGTCCCCCAGCTCTGGTGAGGCCCCATGCGAGACTGCATGGCGAGGGGCCGCGCCGGGTCAGCGGGCCGGCCCGCCCAGCCGAGGCCCGGGGGAGACCGGGACGATGCCGGTCGGGTTGATGGCGCGGATCGAGGCGTAGCCCCGGCGCATCGCGTCGAGGTTGCAGGTCTCGGCCACCCCGGGGAGGGCGAGCATCCGCTCGAGGTGGGCCTGGAGCCGCGGGTACTCGGCCAGCCGCCGGCGGCTGCAGCGGAACAGCGGCACGTAGGCGGCGTCGAAGCGGAAGGCGGTGACGAAGAGCCGGATGTCGGCCTCGGTGGGCCGGTCGCCCACGAGCCAGTCGCGCCCCTCGAGGTGGGCCTCGAGCTCGTCGAGCATGGCGAAGACACCCGTCACGGCGTCATCGTAGGCCTCTTGGGTCTGGGCGAAGCCGGCCTTGTAGACCCCGTTGTTCAGCGCCCCGTACATGCGGCCGGACAGCGCGTCGATCTGGGCGGCGAGCTCCGGGGGCCGCAGGGCGGGCGCCGCGCTGGGGAGGCGGTCGAGCATCGCGATGATCTCGGAGGACTCGTTGTTCACGATGCGCTGCTCGCGCTCGTCCCAGAGCACCGGCACCGTGACCCGGCCCGTGTAGGCGGGGTCGGCGCGCAGGTAGAGCGAGAAGAGGTGCTGGTCGCCGTGGGGCGACATCGTGCGGTCTTCGAAGCGCCAGCTCTGGTCGGAGAGCGCGTTGGCGAAGTGGACGGGAATGGCGTCCTGGAGGCCCTTGAGCGACCGTGTGAGCAGGGTGCGGTGGGCCCAGGGGCAGGTCCACGCCACAAAGAGGTGGAAGCGGCCCGGCGCGATGCGGTCCGGGAGCGTGTCGCGGAAGACGCTGTCTTTGCGCAGAAAGGCGCCGTCGCCGTCGTCGTCCGAGGGGCGCCAGTCGCCCTCCCACTTGCCGTTGATCATGCGTGCCATGGCGGGCTCTCCTCGCTGCGTGGGGGTTGCGTCCCGCGGCCGAGACCCGGACGCAGGCGGTCGCGCACGGGCAGCCCCGGCCGCGCAGACGGCGCAGCGCAGGCGGGACAGCCCGGGGACACGGGGCCGCCCCCCGGGTGGTCGCGACACCCCAGACCTATGCAGGAGGCCGCCCAAGACAAAGCGGCAAGTTCTGGGACCGGGGTTGCGAAAACGCAACGGTCTCACGGGGCAGCGCGGGTCCCCGGATGGGCGGGGTGGTGCCGAGCCCCCGCCCGCGCATCGGCCCCGGGGATGTGGTCCATCGCGGGGCCTGTGCCCGGCATGCGAGCAGGAACAGGCAGACATCCGGCAAGGACCGGCATGGCCGCACGGGGGGCCATCACGTAGGTTTCACGGCGAAAGGTGTCGTCCGAAGCGCAGCGCTCGACGTCGCCAGAGCCACCCCACGGAGGACCCCATGGGCACGAAAGAGCAGCTCACGCGCCGGAACTTCATCGAGGGCACCGCCACGCTGGGCGCCGCAGCGCTGCTGGCCCGCCCGACCGATGCCGCCGCGAAGCGACCCAAAGACGACGGCACGGTCCGCGCCCTCGCCGCCGTCGACGACTCCGGGGTGTTGCAGCCCTTCACCTTCCAGCGGCGCCCGATGGGCGAGGACGACATCGTCATCGACATCAAGTACGCCAGCATCTGCCACTCCGACATCCACCAGGAGAAGGGCGACTGGGGGCCGCAGACCTACCCGCAGGTGCCCGGCCACGAGATCACCGGCATCGTGCGCGCCGTCGGGAGCAAGGTCACCCGGTTCAAGGTGGGGGACCGCGCGGGCGTGGGCTGCATGGTCGACAGCTGCCTGGACTGCCCGTCCTGCAACCACGGCGAGGAGCACCACTGCGAAAAGGGCCAGACCCTGTTCACCTACGGCTACCCCGACCCGCGCGAGCCCACCGGCATCACCCAGGGCGGCTACTCCACACAGATCGTCGTCCGCGACCACTTCGCCGTGCACATCCCCGACCACATCACGCTCCAGGACGCCGCCCCGCTGCTCTGCGCGGGCATCACCACCTACCAGCCCATCATGCAGGCCAAGGTCGAGGTGGGCGACAAGGTGGGCGTCGCGGGCATCGGCGGGCTCGGACACCTGGCGGTCAAGCTGGCCCTCGCCAAGGGCGCGAAGGTCTACGCCTTCACCACCTCGCCCAGCAAGGTCGACGACATCCGCGCCTGGGGCGCCGAGCCCGTGGTCGTCGACGGCCCCGCGGCCTTCGCCCCCCTCACCGGCCAGCTCGACTGGATGATCTCCACCATCCCCTTCAAGTACGACGTCGGCCCCTACGCATCGGTGGTGAAGCCCTTCGGCACCTTCGTCCAGGTCGGCATGCCCGACGGCTTCTCGCTGGAGCTCGGCCTGTTCGCCCTGGCCGTCTCCCGGGTGAAGTTCGCGGTCTCGCTCATCGGCGGCATGCGCGACACCCAGGAGGTCGTGCACTTCTGCGCCGACAACGGCATCCGTCCCGACATCGAGCTCATCGGTGCCGACCAGGTGAGCGAGGCCTGGACGAAGGTCCAGAACAAGGAGGCCCGCTACCGCTACGTCATCGACGCCGCGACCTTCTGACAGAGCAGATCAAGTCCCCTGACGGAAGCCGCAATGCCGAAACCACGCCCTCGCATCGCTCCCGGTGATGAGGTCCATAGCGAGGGCGATTGCGTTGTTGAGCGCGTCTCGGGAG
>CAXQUZ010000035.1:0-2860 GCA_964226865.1 Myxococcota bacterium
TTTTCAAGCAGAAGACGGCATACGCGATAGCATGCGGTGACTGGAGTTCAGACGTGTGCTCTTCCGATCTCGGCGGGGGTGTCGCTGCCGAGGGGGTTGGCGAGCTTCCAGGTGACCTTGATGCCGACGCCGGCGTCGAACTCCGGCACCTTGGGCAGGGCGCGGGAGAGGAAGGGGATGCCGTGGACGATGGCGGCGGCGGCCTGGGCCTCGCCGTAGAGGTCGAACTCCATCTTGGTCGGCCGGCGCACGTCCTGGTCGTCCTTCTGGAACTCGGTGTTGCGGATCTCCATGCCGACGCCCGCCTCGGCGGCGACCCGCCCGGCGACGCTGGCCTCGAGCCAGGCCCAGATGCCGGTGGGGGTGCCGTTGTCGCGGGCGCCGTCGGCCTGGTTCCAGGTGGCGCCGCCCTCTTGGGTGGTCTCGCCGGGGGTGCGGACCCCGGCCTGGCCGGCGGCGTTGCCCTCGGCGAAGGCCTTCAGCTCGAACTTGGTCATGGTGTTGTAGCCGAGCGGATCCATCTCCTTGATGGTGGGGGAGATGAGCCCGGCGAGGGCCATGCTGCCGCTCATGTCGGCCTGGACCACGGCCATGAGGAAGCTGCCGAAGGCCTCGTCCTCGCGCACGGGGAAGGCGAAGTCCTGCTTGACGTACTGCTTGAGGCCCGCCATGAACTCGGCGCCGACCTCGCCGCCGATGCCCAGGCCCTGGCCGTCGGGGTTCTTGTCGGACTTGCCCGTGCCGATGAAGCCCCCGGCGCCGACCCCCGTGTCGAAGGCCTCGACGAGGAAGCCGCCCCGCTGGAGGTGGAAGGTGCCCTCCTCGAAGTGGCTCATCCACTGGAAGGCGTCGACGCCCAGGTAGATGGGGTAGCCGAAGGTGGCGCCGAGGTGGCCCGAGACGTCGAGGCCGAGGCCGACGGGCCAGGTGTCGACGACCAGCTCGGCGGCCATGTCCTTGAAGTCGTCGGGGGCGTGCTGCCAGAGCAGGGCGAAGGCCGGCCCCGACAGCTCGCGCAGGATGGGCGCGGCGACCGGGCCGAGCATCAGCAGGGCCGGGGCGATGGCGGCCACGGCGCCCGCCGTGAGCACGACCCCGACCACGGTGGCGGCGGTCTGGACGGGGGCGCTCTCGAGCCAGCCCTTGATGGTCTCGGCATCGAGCTTCCGCACGATGTAGACCACCAGCGCGTTGGCGGGGCTCAGGGTCAGGAAGCCGACCAGGATCTCGATCTTGTGGGCGGCCAGGAAGTCGATGGCCTTGCGGGCCGCGGCCTCGCCGAAGCGGCCGATGAAGGTCAGCAGCTCTTGGGCGCTGGCGATCTTCTCGAGGGCCAGCTCCATCGCGGCGTCGGCCGTCTCGTCGACCTGTTCCTCGATGACGTCGGGGGTGAGGTCGCGCCACGAGAAGTTGTGGCCGCCGCCGGGGCTGGCCGAGACCGCGGGGGCCGCCGTGCCCTGGGAGAGGGCCGAGCGGGCGGCCTGGTTGGCGTCGTCTTCGACCCCCGGCGCGCCGGCGTTGCTGGGGCCCCCCGTGCCCATGAGGCCGGCCTGCATGTAGTGGGCGATCTCGTGGGCGACGATGTGTTCCTGCTCGTCCTCGCCGAGGCCGGCGAAGGCGGCGCTGAAGAAGACGCTGTCGCCGCGCATGGTGGCCAGGGCGCCGTTGTTGGCGCCCGCCTCGCCCTCCGGGCCGCCGATGAAGGAGAGGCCCGAGAGGCTGCCGCCGAAGGCGGTCTCCATGCGGCGGGTGAAGCCGTCGAGGTCGCCCTTGAAGCCCGTGGCCGCGCGCAGCTTGTCTTGGCGGTCGGCGTTGCTGGGGCCGGCGAGGGCCCCGCCGGGGGCGGCCCCGTCGAGGGCGGGACCGGCGGCGGACGTGCGGGACTTCTTCTGCGAGCGAGCCAAGACCAACCTCCCCAGGCGCCGGTCACGACCCCGGCGGCACTCTGCGCCCCATTATCGGTGGTTTTCCTTGCCTGACTGAAGCCAGAAGTGCTGTGGCACGAAATGACATCGCGGGGTCGCCGGGCGGCCCCAGGCGCCGAGATCACACGGGGAGGCCGTGGAGTGCGAGGGGCGGCGCGCCGCAGGAGGGGCAGCTGGCGCCGGGGGCGAAGGGGTAGAGGGTGGCGCAGTAGGGGCAGTGGGCCGGGCTGCCGCCGGACGGGCCGGTGGCATGCCAGAGGCGCTGGGCGGCCGCCGTGAGCAACACCCGCAGGGCCTCGCCCGTGTTGGGGTCGCCGGGAATGCTCACCAGTTGGACATTCTGGCGGGTTGCCAGCCGCAGCAGGGGCCCCCGGCGCAGCACGGCCGGCGCCGGCCCGAGCACCGGCCCCCAGCCGATGCCCAGCAGATCCTTGCGGTCGATGCGGCCCCGCGGGGCCGGCCCCCCGCCGCCGGTGGTCTCGACCGCGAGGCCGTCCGCGTCGACCGTGAGGCGCCGGGCACGGCCCTGGCCCTGTGCGGCATCCCACAGCTCGCCCAGGCGCGCGCGCCCCGCTGCGGTCCACAGGGCGAGGGGGGCGAGCAAGACGAGGCCGAGGATCGCGGCGACCCGGCTGGGCTGGGGGAGGGGCAGGGCGAGCTCGAGTCGGTCCGTCCCCGCCTCGACCCGGGCGCCGGCGGCGGCGAGCACCCGCTGGGCGTGGGCCTCGTCGAGCTCGGTGGGGGGCTGGAGCAGGGGCTGGCCGCCGAACCAGAGGGCCGTCGGGGGGCCGCCCTCGATGCGCTCCACCACCGTGACCCGGGCGTCGGCGGCCCGGGTGAGCAGGGCGCCGAGCACCCGGTCGAGGGCGCCGTCGTCCAGGGAGATCGGAAGAGCGTCGTGTAGGGACAGAGTGTCTTAAGACGTGTAGATCTCG